>NVVG01000082.1 GCA_002402125.1 Moraxellaceae bacterium | reverse complement strand
CAAATGTTTTTGGTGTATTAGGCATTGCTGCAAATAT
The DNA here is from genome assembly GCA_002402125.1 of Moraxellaceae bacterium. Taxonomy (GTDB): domain Bacteria; phylum Pseudomonadota; class Gammaproteobacteria; order Pseudomonadales; family Ketobacteraceae; genus 42-54-T18. Next base: position 17,643 of record NVVG01000082.1, on the reverse strand, counting down.
TTTTTGGATTTCATTACGAACACGTAAGAATATTTTAGCAGGACAAGTTTCGGCCTGTTTTTTTATAGTGCTTCATTACTACTGTTTAAATGCCCTTACTGGGGCCGCTGTGATGGCTATAGTAGGCGTTCAGGCATTATTAGCTATTCCACTTGAGAAATATCCTAAATTCAAAGCTGTATATGGTGTATCACTAATACTTACGCCAGTTGTATGTTTTTACACATGGCAGGGACCTCAATCAATGTTTTCGTCTTTGGCTTTGGGGTTAATGTGTATTGCTAATTTTCATGTAAACCTTATCCGCTTGCGTGCAATCATCATCATGTCTATCATTTTCTGGGTTGCACATAACCTTATGGTACCGTCATACCCTGGTTTAATTTCAAATGCTATATCATTATCAATTAGTATATTTATGCTCCGAAGAGAATGGTTGGAAAGTAAATATGAGATATCCCGTGCTTAAAGAATTTAACAAGTATTAAATTCGCCTTATCGTAAGGCGTTGAAGGATTTTTATGTCCGCTTTGGCGAAGATTAGGAGTTTACGCGAACAGCTTATTTTGGCCGGTATTGAACAGAAGTGGCCATACAACAAATGTAGTGGCCTAGCGATTCTGGTCTCCAATGTGGAATATCCAGGCAGTGTTAAACATAAGGGAAAAAGCAGTTAAACGATTGAATCTAAGACCACGAAAAGATTTGGCGTACAGAACACCGCGCCAATTAATGAGCAACTATTGCGATGCTGTAGCTGCCTAAATTTCGATGCACTTCAGATTTGAATCTGCGTCCTATAAACGGTACTAACACCGGCCCATTAAATATACGAGTCCAGCGTTCAATTACTTCTCCGTCAGATAATTCTTTTGCGCCTTGATCATCGATTTTTAGTACGAGGTGATAATGATTGGACATCACTGCGTAGGCGCAGATATCAATCATAAATATTGAGGATAGTAATTTGAATCGATCGACTAAGCATTGCTTACGATGATCGTAGTTTTTGCCTGTGAGTTCATCGTTACCGCAGAGGAATGCCCTTCGAACGCACTTGTTGATGCAATGATAATAAGGGGTGTCGGCTGTGTTGACGAGTGTTTTTCTGGCTCTAGTCATATGATTACAGGCCTGTGGTTATACACAGTACCTGTAATTTACTTAGATGATAGTTTTTTGTCAACTGCTAAGTTGGGTGTCCCCTAGAATGTTCTTAATCATAGCCATTAACTCGATTCCCGTTAGGGTGGCTTGCGCTGATCGAAAGTTTTTGAAATCCAGCATCAAACGAGTAATCCGTTTTATTCGGCGGCGATCTTGCTCCACTACGTTGTTTAAATATTTACATTGTCTGCTCTTAATTCGTCGACCATTCTTTGAATTATAGCTTTTGATACCGGCTTTATTGGCACCACTTTTGTCGATATTGATTAAGCCCGGCTTTCTCTTCTTTTTATGGAATGCCGTTTCTAACTTTGGTGCGTAGTGAATAACCCAACGATTCAGTGTACTATGGTCAACAATAACACCTCGTTCCTGCATCATCTCTTCGATATTACGATAGCTTAGGGAGTAAGAACAATACCAGCGCACACATTGAAGAACTATTGATTTTGGTGTGTGTCTGCCTTTGAATGAGATCATGCATTACTCTTTTCTGGAGAATGGAGAGATTTCATTCTAACATATGGCGATCTGGCTGTTGTGGATGCGACAGAACCTCAAATAAAAGGCCAGAATGTGGAAGATAATCGACTGACGATTCAGAATCTCGGCCCTAGGGATACTCTTAAAGCACTGATACCCAATTACTTTATTGGACGACTTGTTTGCCTATTGGGCTTCGGGCTTCTGACCCTAGGGAGCGTGTATACCCACTTACTGATTGACACTTCAATATCAGATCTATCATCGTCTCGGATACTCTATGGGCTACTGATCATTTATTTTATTCTATTCTGTTGTTCGCCTATTTATTTTAGTATTTTCTATCCCCTCCGCGAGCACCAACATTATCCTAACGACGTTTCTCATCCAGCCGCATCCTTCATTACCAGTCTGCTGTACCTGTCTTGCACCGCTCTATTCTTCTTCGGTCTCAACCTAAATGCAAACCCCTATCTACTATCTATTCTACTCCTATTAACGGCAGGGCAATCAGGCGGAGCCCCCTTATCCATCTCCATCCCCCTCATCATTGCATCCACAATATTATGTGGAGCTCTCATTTATTCAACGGTAGGGATTTATTTTTTAATATTTCTTTTTTCAGGGCAAATAATTTCGCTTACCCTTTTTAGATCTTTGATTCACGACATGAGAAGTAAAACCATGCTAGAACTCAGCATGGCTGAGCTATACGCCGCTCAAAGCCTACTAAGAGATATTATTGAACGTGAAACTAAGATTGAAGTAGCACGCAACCTTCACGATGAAATTGGCCACCTAATTACACTCATCATTGTAAACCTCAATAGAGTCATTAAACTACAAGGCAACAATAATTCTCCCTTGCTACTGGAAACACACGATTTAACCAAACAGTTAATGAACGAAATTCGACACGCCGTTCTACAATTGCGTAGCGATGACACCGTCGACCTGAATGAAGCCATCAAGGCATTCAGTCAATCTCTAACAAAACCAACTATTCAGGCGAACTTCATTGGATTCGACGGCATCTGTTCCCCACGAATCGGAGAAGTAATATTCAGAGCCTGCCAGGAAAGCATCACTAATTCCATGCGACACTCCAATGCGAGCACAGTGAATATTTACATTAAAAAAAGTAAAGGTCATTATCATATCGAGATAGCCGACAACGGGGCGAACAACAAAGGCTGGTCCATTGGAAATGGTTTAACCGGTTTAAAAGAAAGAGCAGAGCACCTATTGGGTACTTTCGCCGCCTCCTCCAATCAAGATGGTTTTCGGATTTCAATGACGCTACCCGCCTAACAAAATGCATCAACTTAATAGATAGTATCAAATGAAAAAACAAATTTTATTAATAGAAGACCAAACCCTCGTTCGTAAAAGCCTAGTGGCTCTTATCAATACCTCCACCCACTACGAAGTAGTTCACTCGGTGGAAACAACTAACGATGCACTCGAGTACATTCAGCACAAACCTACACTCGACCTGATTTTGTGTGACTACAACTTACGAGGAGAAACCGCGTTAGATCTTCTACAACAAATGAATACAGACCACTCCATTCCGGTGATTCTTCTGACTTCCTTTTTTAATGCCCGGCATCTACAATCCTGTATCGCCCATGGGGCACGGGGGTTTATATTTAAAGAATGTGACATGAATGAGTTGGAAGAGGCTTTCGATATTGTCCTATCGGGATCTACTTATTTTAAGCTACAAGACACCTCGACTCACAACTCACCTCTTCTTTCTACCTCTGTCTCGATAAGGGATAACAGTGCAAACTTAACACCAACAGAAACGAAAACGCTTCGTTGGCTTGCCACGGGCATGAGTAACAAAGAAATTGCTAAAGTACTCGGCAAAAGCGATCAAACCGTCAAGGCACAGGTAAGAGAAGTAATGAGAAAACTGGAATCGAGTAGCCGCACCCAAGCCGTTGCTAAAGCGACTAAACTCAACCTCATTTAGCCCGATCTAGATCAATAGTGATCGGGCAATAGGTACCAGAAAGCTAAGTGGCTAGGCTGCCGTAGATTCAAAATTAGATGATTCAACAACCGCCGGTAGAAATCCTGTTTCTCATCCATTCATAGAAAGAGTCGTTGGTAGTACGCGCCGTGAATTTGTGGACCACGTTTTGTTTTTCAATGAGCGCTACAATTAGCGAAGACATAAAAGTAATTTCATTAGATAACTATCGCTTGAAATCACACTGTCGTGGACTCTATAAATTGCCGATGGCTGCGTAAAATAGTAATTAGCACAGCACAGGACGTAAGCTTACGCTTATCGTGATCACTCCTCGATAAACTGTTCGATTCGATCACCAAGGTCGTCTAACTCGTGGTTGATCCAATGGGTGGCCTGTTCAAAAGTTTGTAACTCTAGCTGTGGCACGAACTCATCCAATCCATTCAGTACGTCGTGACTGAAGTAGGGATCTGCCAAGCCCCACAGCAATAATGTGGGGGCTTCTACGGTATAGAACTGTCGCAGTTCATCGCTGAGTACTTCTGGATACAGATCTGATTCTGAAATATCAGGTATGCTGCGATAGTAATTGGTCATTGTTTTCCAGCGACTTAGGGGTAGCCAATTCTCTGATAATAATCGAAAAAACCGGATGCCTTTGTAAAAAGGATTTCTTAGTATCGACATATCTTTCGCTAAGAACATAAAAAATTGGATGTAACTACTGATTGTGTCACCGGTGGCGTATCCGATATAAACACTACGTTCAGCTTGATCGCCTTCTGGATCCAGTAGAGCTCTGCCAAAGAGGTAGGGATGAGGCGCATTAAGAATTATTAATTTATCGACGACCTCTGGCTGTGTCATACCGGTTAGCCAAGCAATAGCCCCACCAAAGTCATGACCTACAATGGTCGCTTTCTCGTAACCCAAGCATTCGATGATGCTGCGAATTTCCGCGGCGGCGCGAACGAAATCATATTCAGCGACGTCGCTAGGCCTGGCAGAATAGTGATGGCCCTTGATATCAATGGCAACTGCATGCTGTGTTTCGCCAAATTTTAACAATTCCTTTTCCCAAGCCATGGCGAATTCTGGAAATCCATGAAGAAATAAAATAAGCGATTCAGCGCTGCCATCCGCAGGTTGCTTCTGCACACTGTAAAAAGCCTGCTCAGCACCTTGTTCATCGGTGAAGTAAATCATTGTCTCTTCCATGGTCTGATCCCAGCGCCCTACGATGCCGCTATTGAGACGATTTTGGTGAGCTTTAGGGGCGTTAAATGGCTTAATTTCACATTCACTGGCTTGCAAAGGGCTTAATGTGCCCAGCTGTATGCCTATCATAATTGCAGTCCACAGTGCGGTTTTTGTTTTCATATTTGGCTCCAAAGGTGGTGTTGCTGTTTCGTCAGTCATAGCATCACAAATCGCCGGGTCCGTGAACATAACCCAATTGGGTTATGTTAAATTTCATCTCGCAGCAGACGTCAAGCCGTTGAATTGAGCACCATGTGAGCCCAGAGTATGGGCTGCCCAAGGCAAAATCGGCTATGATTCATTTAATGCTGTTTATGACTAAGGCCACGGTGATACAAATAATGGTACAGAATGATGAGCCATAACATTCGGTTCTAATGTAATGAACCATCCCGCCCACTAAGGGTTGAATGCCCATTCCCTCGAATATGCTGAGCGCCACATATTCGAGGATATGAGTGCTCTTCGCCATGTCTATAGCCGAACTGGAAATAGCCTTATAGAACTGGTTTACCATATTCATGACCAAGAACAGTTTCTTGAGGCGTTTAATAAGGCACTAAGTAGCCATCCAAAATATCCTATTGAAATCAACTTCCATCAAGATGAGAAGTGGGAAGACTTTCAGAGGTTATTAAATGACTTCTCAGCAGCAGCTAACAAGGCGCTGAAAAAAGACACTGATAACAACAGCGCTTCTTAGCAAAACGTTATGTCCGCTTAAACGAAGATTGAGCGTTTTCGAGAACAGCTCATTTTGCCGCTTTTGAACAGAAGTAGCCATACAACAAATGTAGTAGTCTAGCGATTCTGGTCTCCAATGTGGAAAGAAGCGACGTTCTTAATATACTAGAGATAGGGCATATCCCTGGTATACTCTAACAAGAAATTAAAAAACGACGCATAAGGCACGTGTCTCAATTAGACGTTAGGCTATAAAATATGGAATTAATACATGAGTGAGAAAGAAGGAGAAATTGAGCTTCTTGGGCAGCGGCTAAGTTATCCAAAAACAATATATGGTGCTGTATTTTCACTAGGGCTATTTACCCTGTTGGGCTTTTCTTTGTACACAGTATTGGTTTTAGCAAAAACTGAGAACTTGGGTATCATGTCAGAAAGCATTATTGTTGGGGGGTTCGGCGGGAATAAAGATTTTACCATAAGCAATATAATCCAACACCAATTCTGGACGCCGTCAGAAAAAACAATTAAATATGAAGATCTGCACCCTTGGGTAGAGGCAGCCTCAGCCAATGCAGCCGATTTGAATAATGAATTTGGCGAAATTCTTACTAGTAATGATTCTATATTCGGATATAGAAGGTATGAGGTTTATGGAAAGGGAAGAGGTAATGGTATAGAAGGCTTTTGGTGGGTTTTAAACTCATCCCCCACATTTACAACTAAAGATTTGGCTTCTATTTACCAAGACTTTTGGAAAACTGATTCTTCAATATACATCGAGTCATACGTTCACAACAGCGAGTTCGAATAAAGCCTAACAAGACGCTCAAGGGCGACCGCTTACAGCGGTGCTTTAGCTGGGCGTTCAGAGTGTTAAACACCATATTTTGGGTGTTTCTGACTGCGAAGAAGTGGCCGCTTTCGCTGAATTTGATCACTCAGCTAAAGTGGGTGTATCCGGCAGCTAAGTGGAAGAAGCGAACGGTTAGAGTATTGGTTCGAGTAACCGTGCAGTAGGTTAACCAGCCCTTTGTAACGAAAGTCGGTCAAGAAATATTGCCTACTACATAGAGCATATATCTTGAAGGGACACCTCAGGGCGTATTGTTAGAGGCCCCAAACACTGTGTTTTTAATCAACACCTGCAAAATCTGATGTGGGGCCTATTAAACAAAAGGGTAGTGGGGTCATTCTTTGTTTTTTAGTAAATCCAACGGTGCCAATGCCGAGGTAAATGCCTTCTTCAACTTTTCGTATCTCGTCTATCATATTTATTTTAGCCAAAAGTGTTGGGTAGGCTGAGTAGGTCAGCTGGAAGATGGGTTTACTATCGAAACGTGAAAGGGCCATCTCTGTTCTCATCGGGTATTTTCGAATAACTTTGCCAAATTTGTTAAAGGCATTGTATCCGTAACTGATGTTGTTCGAGCCAGGAGTAAACGCTTTGCTTAGCCATTTGCCATTTAGGACGGGTTCGTAGGTGCACAGTTTGCCAATAATGTTGGGTATCTGGCCTCCAAAATCTAATAGTTCCGCATTATATTCGCCGTCCATTTCATTGAAAGTTGGAGCGTCGAGTATTTTAAATAAAGCCAGTAGTTCAGCAGTATTTTTTTGCTTTAACATACTCAGCGCTGTGATTGTGGTGGTGTTGTGAAATGTTTTCAAATTTGCATGTGTAGATCTAATCATTGCCGAGGCCCCCTAATGTAGTTCGCCGAATAAATTCAGTTTGGAGATGTAAGGTTTAATCACTTCAGGCGTGTATTTAAGTACAGTTTTGAGTGTGCGGTTAACATTCCCATTAATATAAACAGATGTTCCTTTCATAACAGCGTCGTAGCCTTGCTGGGCAACCTCGTCTGCTTCCATCCATGCAATTTTGGGCATGCTTTTGGAGATGGCGTCCCTGGTGTTCATCGAATCGTGAAATTCACTATATGTAAACCCTGGGCACAGGGCGCAAACATGGATGTTGTGTTCAGATACTTCCATATGAAGAGATTGCGAGAACAGGGCAACGTAGGATTTTATTGCCGAGTATAAATTTCCTGGGCTAGGAGGCAAAAATGCAGCGGTGGATGAAAGGTTGATAATTCGACCGAATTGTTGTTCTTTCATCGATGGTAAATATAAGTAACACAGGTGTGTTAAAGCGTGGATCATCACATTAAGTTCACTAGCTCTGTGTTCCCACGGTGCGGTGTGAAATTGCTCATGGAAACCAAACCCGGCATTGTTCACTAAGCAAGAAATGGGGATGTGGTTTTCTTGCGTGTTGGTAAAGATGCGCTCTGGTGCGCTCGGGTCTGATAAGTCTTCAACGATAATATGGGTTTTTACGCCAATGGCAGATAGTTCTTCGGCGACGGATTCTAGTTTCTCCCGGCGGCGGGCTACTAAAACAATGTTATATCTATTGTGAGCAAAAACGGTTGCAATTTCTTTCCCTATACCTGCACTAGCGCCGGTAACTAAGGCCCATTTGTTTGTTGGTGACATTATGGTTATCCTCTTTTTGATGTCTCTTGATTGCCATTCAAGAGCACAGTAGCATGCTCTTGAATAGCAATCAAGAGCATGCTACTGTGCTTTTTGTCGCTGTAGAGGCAATGAGATATCTAATATTGAGGGTTAAGAATGCCTAGTAATCGCCAGGAAGTTGAAAATAATGTTAAAAAACAAGAGATTAGGGATTCAGCTCGGCAAATGTTTTTGGCTTTTGGTTATGAGAAAACAAGTCTCGCAAAAATTGCGAAGCACGCTGGTGTTACGGCAAATACCATTTATTGGTATTTCAAAAGTAAGGAAGAGTTATTTGCATCCGTTGTTGAAGAAATAATCCAAGCATTTTTAACGGCATTTAAGACACGGAAAAGTGAATCACTAAGAGACAATATTCTCTGGGTAATTTCAGTGCTTGAGGTCTCTCGTGCATTTATCGTTACTATTCATGAAAAATCTAGAACTTCACAAGTGATCGCTGATGTGCATCAGAGCTTCCATGATTCGTTAGCAGAAATATCCGAAGCTTATTTGCTTGAAAAAGAGATGAAGCCCACTGAGATTAAACCCTATATAACATTAGTTGGATTTGTAATTGAGGGTATTTTAATGCATGAGCTCGATGAGAAAGAAAAAAATGACATTGTCAGTCTTCTAGAGGTATAGGCCTTAAAACCCAGATCCCTGTAGAATGTCGAACTTTCCTATGTAGCTAATCATAAGGGCAGTGCTTTTCCAGATAAATTATCAGTCCAACATTGGTCGGACAACCATCACTGGTTTCTTCAACGAGTGATCATGAAATATCGTGAAGTGAGGGGGAAAAGAAAGCGGCCTCGTTCAGTTTATGAACTGTCGGGCGAAATATAACAAGTTACAAAAAAAAGGAACTCGCTACACTCGTTGTTTGTGCAAAGCGTTGCAGAATTGTTATGTTCGCTTTAGCGATGATTATGCGTTTTAGCGAATATCTCATTTTGGCCGGTATGTGATTTAGTTTCCTTCGAGATGGGGCGTAGCGAATGCTGTTTTAGTATAGTGCCACTAGATTTAAGTACCCATCCCCCTTGAAAGACAAAGTCCTCTTTACCCCATTACAACTAAATCTATAGCATATAACTAATCGATGTGAAATCCGTTTGAAACAGTAAGATTCTTATTAAGATAACCACAACCCACCCCTCCTTAGATACATCTTGACAGCCTCATAAAACATGCCATACCATAGGGTATGTTTTATGAGGTGTAACTATGGGTAGAAAGATAAAGAGCGATTGGTTTGCCGCGGGTTTTGAGTTGCTAGGCGAGCAAGGCGAAGCTGGCTTAACTATTGATGCGTTAACCTCTTGCTTAGGTGTTACCAAAGGCTCATTTTACCATCATTTCAAAAATAGAACTGCTTATTCTGTCGCGCTGTTAGATTACTGGGAACAAGAAATGACCCAGGGTATTATTGACCAAGCTAATGTGGAAGTGACGCCAAAAGAACGGATGGATCGCCTAACTAGGCTAACGGTAGATGCCGATAATCCTCAGTTAGAAGTGGCAATACGAGCGTGGGCACTACGCGATCCGGTAGTGCGTGAATTTCAGGAAAAGGTCGATAAAAAACGTATGGCTTATTGTGTCTTGTTATGTGATGGGTTAACAAAAAACAAAGCTGAAGCGAAGATGTGGGGTGAGTTAGTGTTCACGGTATTTGTTGGGGCACAACAAACCATTCCTGCATTACGTGGAAAACGTTTAGCTAAATTGTATGGCGAGCTTCAAAGATTATATGAAGCTGCTATGTAGTGTATCGGTGCTGACACACAGGTATTGATACTGCAATAGAGTCTTAATAACATCATGAGGTATTACATATGGATATTAACACCCATTGGTCTGAAATTAGATCTGTTACCCGTTCTGCGTTGCAGAGTTCGYTACACTGTGCCATTGCWTCCATTGATAGTGACGGTCTTCCCCATAATACGCCGATCGGTTCGTTGATACTTAACGATGATTGCAGCGGTTATTATTTTGAGCAATTTACCCGCGGAATGCCTGAGCGCTTTAAAACCAACAAAAATGTGTCTATATTGCTAGTGAATAGTGGTTTACTTTACTGGATGCGTTCGTTATTGACGGGGAATTTCCCTAAGCCGGTAGCGATCCGATTGACCGGCATTGTTGGTGAGCGAAGGGAAGCAACGGAGCAAGAAAAGCAACGGTGGTTACGTCGAGTGTATAGTTTACGTTGGACCAAAGGCCATGAATTGCTTTGGTCAAAAATGCGTTACGTTAGAGATATTGAATTTACCGGTATGGAAACGATCTCTACGGGATCAATGACTAAGAATCATTGGAAGGCCTAAAATATGCTGATATAAAAAAGGCGGAATTCGACAATAAACAGCGCGATGCAATTTTCCGACAACGCAAAGCGTTATGTCCGCTTTGGCTTATTTCGATAGTTTTAATCGATGTTGCCGATGTCCGGTTTGTGGAAAGTGCCGGCTAAATATTGAGCGCCCTAGTTTTAGGTAAAAATGAATGTCTGGTACACTGGCCTAATAATTAATTTGAAAGCCACGCAGAATACCTGCGTCTCAATCAAACGTAAAATTACAATGAGCATGAAAGAGATAACCAAGAATAAACTAGATTCAATAATTCAGAAATGTATCGATGGTAAATTGTCCCCAATCGAACTGCAGGAATGGATGATACTCAATTTCGAGCCATTGGAAGTTAAGGTTGGCGAGAATGAGGCTCAGCACACAGTAGAAGCGATGAATATAGTCATGAATGAATATGAGCTAGCCAAAACAGAAACGTTTACGAAAGTTGGCTGGGAACTCGCTTTGAAATTTATATCTTGTAGTGAAGACGTCTTCGATCAGGCTCGGAATAGGTTTATCCACGATGGATTCACAGACTAACTTTAACAGGTTGATGCTGCCGATCTTCGACGGTAGATCAAAGCGTTAAATGGAAGGAATATGGAATATATGGATTGTCCTAGATGTACCTCGCTTTTAGTAGATGGCGAATACGAAAATGAAGAAGCAAAGTTTTGTAAAGGCTGTAGTGGCGTTCTTATTAAACAAAGAAGTCTGCAAAAAATACTTGCAAAATTATCTCATGATCTGTATTCAAGCATAGATATCAATATGGTCCTGCCGCCTGTATCTGATTCTGGTGCGCTAGGAAGCTGCCCTGAATGTGGAGCCCATATGGACCATTATGGATACATGGAAAGCAATAAAGTTATGATAGACTGCTGCGATTCATGTAATTCATTATGGCTAGACCCTTTAGAGTTGGTCGCGATGACAAAAATGTATGTTCAGAGCAATAAAATGAGGCAGCGTCTTCGTGCTACTGAGTATCGTGGGGCTGATTTAGGCACGGCACAAGCATACTCAGAACTATTGAGCAGATCTTTTTTACTTGGGTTTACTATTAGATAGCTTGGACTGATATGGCAGCAAGGTGGAAACAGCCGTCTTCTTCGAGGAGTATAGGTAGGGCGTACCCCTGGGATACATAACAAAATATTTTAAACGACACAAAAATCACGAGTCACAATCAGTCGTTAGGCATATTTATACAAAAAGGAAAGTTGATGTTACATAAGTTGCACAGAATGTCGGCTCTAGTAATTGGCACGTTTATATTTGCCCACCTGATAAACCACTTATTCATTTTAGGTGGCGTACAACAACATATTGACGTGATGGACGCTTTCAGAGTTATTTATCGAAATCTTATAGTAGAAAGCGTATTGCTTTTATGCGTTGCATTTCAGGCCAGTAGTGGTGTCTATTTTGTTTGGAAACGGCGAGGTCAAAGGGAAGGGTTTCTTGAAAAAGCCCAAGCCATTTCGGGTTTATATTTAGCCTATTTCTTTTTAAATCATGTGGGCGTTGTGTTATTTGGTAGAGTCTTTACTGGCTTAGATACAAATATCTATTATGGTATTGCAGGCTTTCATGTTGCCCCTTTTCAATTATATTTTGTGCCGTATTATTTTTTCGCTGTTGTAGCCTTATTTGTGCATCTCGCATCGGCTTTTAATTGGTTAAGCAGGGATAAAATAACTGAGGCATTACGATCGAGACTAGCGTTTTTGATCATTGTAATAGGCATTATAATTTCAACTACTTTGATGCTTGGTTTTAGTGGTGCATTTGGTGAAATTAACATTCCAGCAGAATATAGTGCCATTTATGAGTGAAAATTCTTACTAGCAGCTACGTCGCATTTTATCATTTTTCTAGGTGAGCTGGGTGTCCAGAGGGAAAAACACCCTGATTTAGGCGTTTTTGTATGTTAAGAAACGGCAGCTTTTTCCTGTATTTGGTCACTTAGCTAAGTGGAGTTATCAGGCTGTTTCGTGGAAGAAAGGGCCGTGTTATCTGGGCTAGAGGAAAGGTGAATCCCTGGTATACTCTAACATTGTATTTGAAAACGACGCAAAAAAGCACGTCTCCCTTAGCGTTAGGTATTCTGACCGAGAAGATTAAACATATGAACTCTAAAGTTAACGCAATACCAGGACTACCACCTGGCTGGAAGCTTCCGAACGAAATAGTACGTCGTCTTGGTTCAAAGGCAGGAAAACAGAGAGTTATAGCAGAGAACTCTCATGTATTGATTATTTTACATAAAGCGCCATTAAAACATGAAAGTCATCGAGAAAGCATATTTCTCTGGAGAGACCCCAAAGGAAAATGGAGCGCATCCGAGGGAGGTCATGGCCTTTCGGCGTTGTCATATTTTCTTGAAAACTATTCAAGAATTGAAGAATCATTGGAAGAAAGTTATGAAAAAGCTGAAAACTCAAAAGAATTCTTTGATTTATTGGAGAAGTTGGCTCCGGTACAACGTTCAGTAAAAAATGCTAGTAAAACTTTACAAGCTGCTAGAGAGTTTGCGGGAGAAGAATTGATTGACTATAGAGACAAAGCGGAAGAGCTTAGTCGTAATTTTGAATTACTCTATGGTGATAGTAAAAATGGATTGGATTATGCTGTCGCAAAGAAAACAGAAGAACAATCGGAATTACAAAGAAAAGCTTTAGTGGCAAGTCATCGACTCAATATTATCATAGCTCTTTTTCTGCCTATAACAGCGGCTGCCAGCTTGCTCGGAATGAATATTCCTCATGGTCTAGAGAAATCCCCTTCCTGGGTATATTTCGCCATTGTTGCTACCTGCGGTATTTTAGGTCTAATTGTTAGATACTTAGTACTAAAAAATGAGTATGTAGATCTGAAAGAATAACTTTTAGGTAGCACCGATATTCAAATTGGCAGGGATAAGTGAATAACGCCCCAGGCTGCGAAATTTCCGTGCCGGCGGCGTTAAATATGGAGGTGAATACTGTCATACCCCTAATATACTATCTTATCCCCCCAATGTTTGATCAACGGCAGTTCGCCGGCCCATACAGGTAATGATAAATCGTTAGGGTCATCGATAGGACCTCCGGTACGGATTTTTACCGCACCTTCATTAATTTCCATTTGTAGCAGCTGGGTGGCTTTTATCTCTTTGTCGTTGGGTAGGCGTATATGCTCCCAACGGCCTACTTCTAGTTGTTCGACGAAGTGTTTGTAAATAGTGAGTTGTAATTCATCGTTGTCGATTGCTTTAAAGTGCCCGAACAATACTGCTGATCGATAATTGGCACTGTGATGAAATGCAGACTTTGCCATCACCCAGCTATTCAGTTCCGCGAAAGAGACGCAACTTTTATTGCCGTTGGTGAGTTGTTTGATCAGGCGGCTACCCCGACTGCCATGAATGTATATTGCATTATCAACACGCCAGCACAGCATAGGGATCGACATCGGTGATTCGTCTTGCGTGAAGCATATGTGGGCCATTTTGAGATCATCAATAATAGGGTAAAGATCCTCTGTTCGATAACTGGCTCGATTGGCGGAACGCTTAACTTCTGATTGTGGTGTTTTCTGTAACACGGTATTTCCTATTGCTTGGTTGAATAGTGGCAGATTGATAGTTGAATGATAACTGCCTGATGTCTTGTTGACTTGGGTATAGTGTCGGTGAATACTGGTTCTATCGTAAGGTCCAATAACTAAATAATGGTGGTACCAGTTTGAATGCAGTCGAGTTTGACGGATTACGGGATTTTGCTTTTAATGATATGTCGGGAATTCCACTACAAACTCAGCTATATCAGGAGCTTAAGGCTAGAATTTTAAGTGGCCGGCTGGTGCCAAAAACTCGCTTGCCGTCGAGTCGTAACTTATCGGTATCATTAGCGGTGAGTAGGAATACGGTTAACGGAGCACTTGAACAGCTTAAGGCTGAAGGTTATATCAAGACGAGGCCAGGGGCGGGTCACTACGTTTCTGATGAAATACCCGATAACTTCTTGCAGGTAGAAACATCTGCGAGTGCGTCAATTAAGGCGAAGACGGTAACATCATTGTCGCTATCAGCCATGGGGCGTGCATTGATGGGCAATGACAATATACGACTATTTGGGAATAGCAGTTTTGAAGCCGGTGTACCTGATTTACAGGCGTTTCCRCTTAAAAAKTGGGGRAAAATATATCAACGCAATAGTCAGCGGGTGACCTTGCTGGGGTACGATWGTTTGCAAGGTTATCAACCACTGCGTGATGTACTCGCCGAGTATTTACGTTCATCGMGGGGGCTTGTTTGCTCTTCGGAGCAGATTGTTATTACCGCGGGTGCACAGCAAGCGGCGACCATTGCGATTCAAATCCTATTGAACAAGGGAGACGAGGTCTACATAGAAGACCCTGGCTACATTGGCATGCGCAAAGCGTTTGAAGCCCATGGCGTTAATCCTATCGGCATCCCCGTTGGGGATGATGGCGTTGAGATCGCAGCACTACCGGAAAAGCCAACAGGTAAGCTACTCTGCTTAACCCCGACCCACCAATATCCCATGGGCGGTATTATTCCGCTGGCCAATCGCTTGAAGATCCTACAGTGGGCTGCGGATAACGGTATCTGGCTGTTAGAAGATGATTATGACAGTGAGTATCATTATGACTATAAACCCATTGCTGCAATGCAAGGGCTTGGTCTACAAGAACAGGTGATCTATATAGGATCGTTCAGTAAGGTGCTGTATCCAGGGTTAAGGTTGGGGTATTTGGTGGTACCAGAGCGGATTGTGGGGGCATGTGTAAAAGCTAAAAATCATATGGCGGGACAAACCGCCATTGTCGAGCAAGCAACAACGGCAGAGTTTATCGAATCGGGGCAATTTGTGCGTCATATCCGAAAGATGCGGATGTTATATGAGGAAAAGCAACAGGCGATTTTGGCATCATGTAACAAGTATCTCGCGGATGTGGCCACCCCGCAATACACCGGTGCCGGTATGCATATTGTCTTGACCTTTCATTCCGCGATATGCAAAAAAGGCTTGAGGGATAGAGATGTAGTAAGTGATATGATGGGCAAAAATATTTTTGCTAGTGCGCTATCGACTTATTACCTGAATAATCCTAGGCATCAAGGATTGGTACTGGGATTCGCAAATACCCAGGTAAAAGATATGAATAAGAAAATAAAAGTGATCAGTCAGGTGATAGATTCTTTGTTATAGGCGCGATTGCCTCTGTAACTCTGCTTATTACGTACGCTCTAGTGAGGATCAGCCGTTTTCGCGAACACACTATGTTGGCTGGTGTGTCTAAGGGCCTGTCTGTGAGAGGGGTAGAGATTGAGCGTACCCCTGGTATACTTAATAATATATTTGAAAACGACACAAAAAACACGCGTCTCAATTTGATGATTGGTTTTTTAATGCTGCTCCTTTGAGATTTTGGGAGCGATTATATGTAATAAGGAGATTGAAGTTACGAGATGAAAATTCAAGAAATAAAAATTGGGTTGTAAAAATATCGTTTTTTATGGTGTTCAGAAGCACTTCCTTTTTATTTTCTGTATTTATCGTCGTATCTTCATTGATCTAACAAATAGAGTATCAATTAGCTATTTGAAAAAAGAGGTACTAATGAAGCATGTGATTGGTTTTGCAAGTACAATTTTATTCATTTCAACATTTTTGAATGTCAGTATCGCGGAAGAAAATTCTGTTACTCTGGATAGGGTTCTGTCGATCTACACCTATAAATCGGTGGCATTTAGAAATGATAAGGGAGAGATTGATGGTCCAGTTGCTACGATTGTTCGAGAAGTATTTAAGAATATGGGGCAAGAATTTAAGTTTCAAATGGTGCCTATAAGTCGAGCCGTTCATGAATTGGAAGATGGGAATGCTGATGCGGCATTTAACATGAGTTATAATGATCGGAGAGGAAAAATTCTATGGTACTCTCGCCCTGTTCATTATACTTTCTATGGAATATTTGTAAGGAAATCAGAATTCTTTAAGTATGCAGGGGATCACAAACAATTGGAGGGGAGAGTCATTGCGTCTTACGGAAAAACTAGCCTTGCTAAAAAAACAACTAAGCTTGTAAAAACCATTCCAGGAGCAAAACACCATAATTCTATTCAAGCTGATTTAGCATTTAAAATGCTTAAAAAAGGAAGGTTTGGAAAAGGTGGCGTAATCTATGCCCCGGATACAGCGGGTTTCGGTGTCATTGAAAAGCTAGGATATGAAAATGATGTCGTTTATGCAGGTCATGATAAGCTGAACATTTATTATTTGGCCTTTTCAAAAAAGAACGTGTCTCAAGAATTTGTGAACGCGTTTAATGATGAACTGATGAGGCTTCATGGAAATGGAACTATGGAAGAAATTTACAGCCGATATACGGCATATATCAAAGCACGAGTTCCTCTTAAGGAATATATGATGACTGACATGAATTATTAAATCACTACAGATGGTATGAATAATCAAGAGTCACCGAATAAGTGAATGCAGAAGTATTGCCAGGGGTGCCGTTTTCCAAATTTATCAATTGTTTATAGGATGTTGCCTCTGCACAATTCAGTGCCCCTGGCAAACTCTGAGAAAGACGTTAGAAGTACGTACAAAAATATGAGATATTTCTTGATAGTATTATTGATTATTCCAATGCATGTTTATTCCAAGGCTAGTACTTGCTATGGAACTACATAAAATGGTCGAATGGAAAATGGAGTTCAGCTACCTGTAGTGGCTAGGAGGATTTGGCCACTTAATACTGCTGTCATTGGTTTTCTTCTATTTATCGGTTATTGTTTTTAGCTTAACTAAAGAGGAATTTTTAATGTCATTAACAATTTATATGACAGGTCATGGCAAATGGGATCCTAAAGCAGGGTTTACGAAGGTGCCAAAGGGTTGCACTACCATTTTTCCAATTCAAAATGGTATGATCATGACAGACACAACAGTTCACCAAATTTTACGAGGTAATTGGGCTAAAGCACCTGACATGATTTCTAAAGAATATTCGATTATACCTAACATAGGCTGGACACCGATAACTTCAAGTGAAAGGAAAGGTGATTTGGACGCTTTTGAACAGCATCATCATCGTAGGAAATATAATCACCCTGCAGTTTATAATGATAAAATCAATTTTTTGAAATGCTTGGTG
>NVVG01000081.1 GCA_002402125.1 Moraxellaceae bacterium | reverse complement strand
GCGAGGAGCGTTGCTTAGAAAAATTGAAAGGTTTTGTAGGGTTGTATAAAAAAATGCCAGAAATGGATAAATCTTACATTAAACAAGTCGATTTACGATATGACAACGGTCTAGCAATTAAGTGGAAGAAGAAAAATGGTAACTCAAACGCTGCGTAATATGTTCGGAAGTGAAGACGTACTAGATATTAAAGCGAATGATCGGACTCGATATCGCGAGGGGGCTGGTTCGGACAACATGATAGTTGGGTTAGATATTGGTACCTCAAAGGTGGTTGCTATTGTCGGCGAGATTAAGGTCGATGGGGCATTAGAGATCATCGGAATAGGTTCCTGTCCTTCTAGGGGGTTAAAAAAGGGGGTTGTTGTTGATATTGATTCAACAGTGCACTCCATTCAACGCGCCATAGAAGAAGCAGAATTGATGGCTGGGTGCCAGATACATTCTGTTTACGTTGGTATTGCAGGCAGTCATATTCGTAGCCTGAATAGCCATGGCATCGTTGCTATTCGCGATAGAGAAGTGTTGCGACCAGATCTGGAGCGAGTGATCGATGCGGCGCAAGCGGTACCCATTCCAGCTGATCAAAAAGTGTTACACATTCTACCTCAGGAATACATCATCGATTCTCAAGACGGGATTAAAGAACCACTTGGTATGTCGGGTGTGCGTTTGGAAGCCAAAGTGCATTTGGTGACCTGTGCAGTGAACGCGGCTCAAAATATCGAGCGTTGTGTTCAGCGTTGTGGGTTAGAAGTTGAAGACACTATTCTCGAGCAACTGGCATCCAGTTATGCCGTGCTGACAGATGATGAGAAAGAACTCGGCGTGTGTATGGTCGATATTGGTGGGGGAACGACCGATATTGCGATATTCACGGAAGGTTCAATTCGACACACAGCAGTGATTCCTATTGCTGGCGATCAAGTGACCAACGATATCGCTATGGCCCTAAGAACACCCACTGAGCATGCCAACGAAATAAAGATGAAGTATGCCTGTGCGTTAACACAGTTAGCCGGGCCAGAAGAAACCATCAAGGTGCCCAGTGTCGGCGATCGTCCCGCAAGAGATTTGTCTCGCCAGGCATTGGCAGAAGTCGTTGAGCCTCGTTATGACGAGTTGTTTTCGTTGGTACAGGCTGAGTTACGTCGCAGCGGTTTTGAAGATTTGGTTGCCGCTGGTATTGTGCTTACGGGTGGGGCTTCAAAGATTGAGGGTGCTATTGATCTGGCGGAGGAAATATTCCATATGCCTGTGCGATTGGCAGCGCCGAAGGGTATTACTGGTTTGACAGAGATGGTTAAAAATCCAATTTACTCAACGGGGGTAGGATTGTTGGTATATGGACAAAAGCAGTATGAGGCAGGAGTAACATCAGAGCAAAAGCAGCAATTAGCGGGGTCTCAAGAAGGTTTTATGTCACGTATGAAAACATGGGTAAAGGGTAATTTTTAAATAGGAGAGATCCTAACAATTTCAGTAGGTTTTTTTGCCAATTTTGGTTGAAGAGTCCTGCGGGGAAAAATTCAATAGGTCGGGGAGATCGTAGCAATGTTTGAATTAGTCGATAACATACCACAAAATGCAGTCATCAAAGTCATCGGGGTTGGTGGCGGTGGCGGCAACGCCGTAGAGCACATGTTAGCAAGTTCTGTTCAGGGAGTAGAGTTTGTTTGTGCTAATACGGATGCACAAGCACTTAAAAATATGAACTCACGCACCTTACTTCAGTTGGGAGGCAATATTACGAAGGGGCCTGGTGCTGGCGCGAACCCTGTTATTGGTCGTGAATCTGCGCTTGAAGATCGCGAGCGTATTCAAGAAGTGCTGCAAGGCACTGACATGGTATTTATCACTGCAGGCATGGGAGGCGGTACCGGTACCGGTGGCGCGCCAATCGTTGCTGAAATCGCAAAAGAAATGGGGATTCTCACGGTTGCCGTTGTGACTAAACCGTTTCCTTTTGAAGGGCGCAAGCGTATGGCGATTGCCGAAGCGGGCATGGAAGAATTGAGCGAGCATGTTGATTCATTGATTACTATTCCAAATGAAAAGTTATTGGATGTTTTGGGTGCAAAGACAAGTTTGTTGGATGCGTTCAAAGCAGCTAACGACGTATTGCTTGGTGCTGTGCAAGGCATTGCAGACTTAATTATACGCCCGGGAATGATTAACGTGGATTTTGCCGATGTTCGTACTGTTATGTCAGAAATGGGCATGGCGATGATGGGAACCGGAACCGCAAGTGGTGAAGAGCGTGCWCGMGAAGCYGCRGAAGCCGCTATTCGYAGYCCGTTGCTGGAAGATGTTGACCTACAAGGKGCKCGTGGAATWTTAGTGAATATYACTGCCAGTGAAAGYCTGTCRTTGGGTGAGTTCTCTGAAGTGGGTGATACYRTAGAAGAGTTTGCATCGGATCAGGCWACGGTTGTTRTTGGTACYGTWATMGATGAGTCATTGGGYGATGAATTAAARGTTACCGTCGTTGCTACKGGATTGGGTCAGGCTTTGGCTGCCGCACCTAAGCGACCYGTTGAAGTGGTTAGTCGCCGTACCKCYGTTGAGTCTGTTCARGACTACAAACAATATGATGCACCAGCGCGRGACCGAATTCGYCACCAGGAACCAAGACGTAAACCAATGGTCGAAGCGAGTGCGAATAAAGAATATCTCGATATTCCAACGTTTTTGAGACGTCAAGCAGATTAACTGATGCTTTAATACGCTATATTGCCAAGGAATGGCTAAAATATGCACAAAGTTAAAATGTGATATTGGTCTCAAAGAAGAACTCTGGTAGTATGCCCGCAGTTCTTAATACAGCTCCTTTATAGACATTGCGGTTGAAAACATGATAAGACAGCGCACGCTGAAAAATATTATACGGGCCACAGGTATTGGGTTACATACCGGTGAGAAGGTGTATATGACATTGCGCCCTGCGCCGGTGAATACAGGTATTGTATTTTGCCGCACAGATCTTGATCCGGTGGTAGAAATACCCGCTCAAGCTTGTAATGTGGGTGATACGACGATGTCTACAGCGCTTGAAGCTGGCGATGTAAAGATATCTACCGTAGAGCACCTGTTATCGGCCATGGCCGGTTTGGGTATCGATAACGCGTATGTTGATTTAAGCGCGCCAGAAGTACCTATCATGGACGGTAGTGCAGGCCCGTTTGTGTTTTTGATACAGTCCGCAGGGATTGAGGAGCAAAATGCATTAAAGCAGTTTATTCGTATTAAACGTAAAGTGACGGTCTCAGACGGTGATAAGACGGCAACATTGATGCCATTCGATGGTTTTAAAGTCACTTTTACTATCGATTTTGACCATCCAGTATTTCGCGGCAGAACTCAAACGGCGAGTGTGGACTTTTCGAGCACTTCGTTCGTGAGAGAAGTCAGCCGGGCGCGTACTTTTGGCTTTATGCGCGATATTGAGTATTTGAGAGATAATAATTTAGCGCTGGGCGGTAGTGTTGATAACGCTATCGTTGTGGATGACTTTCGCATACTTAATGAAGATGGCCTTCGCTACGAGGACGAATTTGTTAAGCATAAAGTGTTGGATGCCATTGGCGACCTATATCTATTAGGTAAAAGCTTGATTGGTGAGTTCCAAGGCTTTAAGTCTGGTCATGCACTTAATAATATTTTGATTCGTGAGTTATTAGCGCAAGAAGACGCATGGGATGTCGTGACTTTTGATGACGCTAAAACCGCTCCAATTTCATATATGAAGCCGATCTTAGCGGTGGATTAATTGAATGAGTCATTGAACCAATAAAAAAAGCCTAAATACTTCCCCGGTATTTAGGCTTTTTTATGGCTAATCCGATGACAGTGTGCGAGGCGGGGTGTATTTGGAGCATTCGGTGCTATGGTTGCTGACCCTTGGCAGCCGGCCAACTTCTAATCTTTGCCATAGTTTTCTAGCGTGTTTGCCAACTTTCGCAATGAACTTGCTAGAGAATCAGATCCCATTGCATCTGCAGTGTCTTTTAACATGTTGCAGTTCGATTCTGATACTTGAGCGAATTGATGGGCCAGTGTCTGCACCTTTTGCTCTTTGGGTTTCGCAATAACTTTAATTTTAATCGACGATATATCGTTGAATAGTCGTTGTTGCTTTAGCTTTGCGAGAATGCTGTTAGCGTTGTAGCGCAACTGTGTTGCTACAGCGTTGCTGTAGGTAGTAATTGTCAGGATATGGTTTACATAAGAGCGTGTTTGACAGTTATCTGACAGCATGGAAGGTAACGCTGCCATCACTTTATTGTCAATCGAGGAAAAATCTTGAGATATTTTTGCCATCGAATGCAATCTAGACCCTTTGAAAATAAGATCTTTGACAGGTTTTATGTTACTTTCGCGGCTCATAAATGGATATGGCTTCTAATTATAGGTAGATGTATGGTGTTTCTGCTTAAATTACGATCATGTCGACATAACTTGTCGATGTGGCTAACATAATATAGTAGAGACACAAAATGTAGCTTTTGTATTGTAGCAACAGTACCGTAACAACAGTATCGCAGTTTATTATGAATATTATACGCATTGATCCAAAAACCGGCCATACAACGACGATTCACCTAAGGTCTTCGTTTATCGCGCTTGTTGTTATTTTTACCCTGGTGTTAACGTTCACTATAGGGTTGGTATTGGGTGGCTGGGACGGTCGTAATGGCCATTGGTTTGAGTCTGAGGGAATTAGCCCGATGTTGATAGCCGATATGAAGCATCAGCAAGATGATGTGGCATCAACTAAACAGCTTGCAGAAGAGCAGTTGGCCGCACTTTCGGTGAAGATGGCAGAAGTTCAAGCAAGAGTGACTCGTTTAGATGCGTTGGGAGAGCGGTTAATCAGCGTTGCCAAACTTCGTGGTGGGGAATTTAATTTTTCCCATTATCCTGCGGTAGGAGGCCCAGTAGGTGAAGGCTCAGAGTCTGCCTACCAGAAACCTGCTTATCTACAGGCGCTAGAGCAACTATCTCATGACGTGCAATACCGTGAGCAGCAGTTTGATGTTATGGAGACCTTACTCGCCAGTCGTCAGTTGCAAAATGACGTTTATCTCGCTGGGCGTCCTATCAAATGGGGTTGGATGTCTTCTCGGTTTGGGCGCAGAAATGATCCATTTACCGGGCGTCTTGCATGGCATAAAGGTGTCGATTTTGCGGGTAAGGAAGGTTCCGATGTTATTTCTGTGGGTTCCGGTGTGGTTACCTGGGCTGGCGAGCGTTATGGTTATGGATTATTGGTGGAAGTGAGTCATGGCAAAGGGTTGGTAACACGTTATGGTCATGCGAAAGAAATTTTAGTTGAATTAGGTGATATTGTTAAGAAAGGCCACGTTATTGCGAAGATGGGAAGTACTGGGCGCTCTACTGGGCCTCATGTGCATTTTGAAGTGCGTAAGAACGGTAAGGCGCTAAACCCTGAGCGCTATGTAAATCGCCGGGCCAGAAGTTAGTTAGTCGTATTACAGTGAAATGCCAGGAGGGGTGTAGAGGTTTTTTTAACCAACTTTTGCTGGTGGGCTTGTATTTTTATTGAGCAGGATGCATCTTTCTAACTGTGTTTTAAATATTCCATTTTTTATGGATATTCCTATACTAAGCCTGTGTCTTTACTTGTGTCTCGTGGCGCTATATGCTCTCCCATGCTCTGGCTTTTATCAGTTTAAGGTTATGAAATTGTTAGTCAAAGCAACTAATTATCGCGGACATATCGGCAGCTATCACTGCAGGATGTGTTCTAGTGCATTACTTGGAAATAGGTTGATATGTTAGGAAGTGCTTTTCGTAAAATTTTCGGCAGTAAAAATGATCGTGAGCTGAAGCGCATGGGCAAGCTTGTGGTTGCTATTGGCCAGCGAGAAGAAGAGATTTCGGTTCTTTCGGACGAGGCGTTGACCGCAAAAACTGCTGAATTCAGAAAGCGCTTGGATGATGGCGAGACATTGGACAATCTGTTGCCTGAAGCCTTTGCTGTTGCACGCGAAGCCAGTGTTCGAATCATGAAGATGCGTCACTTTGATGCACAGATGGTAGGTGGGATTACTCTGCATGAGGGGCGTATCGCAGAAATGCGAACGGGTGAAGGAAAAACGCTGACTGCGACACTGCCTGCATATTTAAATGCGCTGCCTGGTAGAGGCGTGCACATCGTTACGGTTAATGACTATTTGGCAAGCCGAGATGCTGAGTGGATGAGGCCGTTGTATGAGTTTTTGGGCCTATCCGTTGGGGTGATTCTTTCTGGCCAAAATCCAGAAGAAAAGCGCGCTGCTTATAAAAGCGATATTATATATGGTACCAACAACGAGTTCGGGTTTGATTATTTACGCGACAATATGGCGTTTGACTTGGATGAACGCGCCCAGGGCCCGTTGAATTTTGCTATCGTCGATGAAGTCGATTCTATTCTTATTGATGAAGCGCGAACGCCACTGATAATCTCGGGCCCTGCTGAGGATAGTTCAGAACTATATAAGAAGATTAATGTCTGTATTCCAAAATTAGAAAAGGGCCCTGATGAGAGCGATGTTGACCCTGAAGCTGAAGATCAATATCTAGGTCACTATAGCGTTGATCTGAAGAGTCGACAGGTGGAGCTAACAGAAGAGGGCCACGAAGTAGTTGAAGGTATGTTGTCTGAAATCGGCTTGTTAAAAGAGGGTGAAAGCCTATATGCGGCAAATAACTTGAGCCTATTGCACCATGTGCATGCGGGCCTCAAAGCTCATGTGCTGTTTCAGCGCGATGTCGACTACATTGTACAAGGTGGCCAGATCGTTATTGTGGATGAGCACACTGGACGAACGATGCCGGGTCGTCGTTGGTCTGATGGATTACATCAGGCGGTAGAAGCCAAAGAGCTTGTTAATGTTCAGTCAGAGAATCAAACGTTAGCATCCACAACGTTCCAGAACTATTTCCGTATTTACGACAAGTTGTCGGGGATGACGGGGACGGCTGATACTGAAGCTCCTGAATTTAATCAGATTTATGGTTTGGACGTGGTGGTTATTCCTACCAATAAACCGATGATTCGTCAGGATCTCAATGATCTGATTTATATGACGACAGAAGAAAAATATGCTGCGGTTATTGATGATGTAAAAGAAAGTGCTAGTGCAGGTCGACCAGTGCTAGTTGGTACGGTATCCATTGAAACATCAGAGTTGCTTTCGCAAGCATTAAAGAAGGCCGGCCTTAAACACAAAGTATTAAACGCAAAATTTCATGAGCATGAAGCAGAGATCATTGCCCAAGCCGGAAGCCCTGGCGCGGTGACAATTGCTACCAACATGGCTGGCCGAGGAACGGATATCGTTCTTGGTGGAAATTGGCAGGCACAAATTGATAGCATTCATGATCCAAGTGCAGAAAAGGTTGAGCGGATAAAGGCAGAGTGGGAAGAGAAACACAAACAAGTCATAGACGCAGGCGGCTTGCACATTATTGGAACGGAGCGACATGAGTCTCGCCGCATCGATAATCAGCTGCGCGGCCGTTCCGGTCGTCAGGGTGATCCCGGTGTTACCCGTTTTTATCTGTCTTTGGAAGATAGCTTGATGCGTATCTTTGCCTCTGATCGAGTGAAAGGTCTGATGCAGACTTTAGGTATGGAGCAAGGTGAGGCCATTGAGCATAAGTGGGTAACGCGTTCTATTGAGAATGCCCAGCAGAAAGTAGAAGGTCGTAACTTCGATATGCGTAAGTCGTTGCTTGAATACGATGATGTGGCAAATGACCAGCGACGGGTTGTCTATGAGCAGCGTAATGATATTTTGGCTGCGGACGATATTGCAGATAACATCGCGGCGGTACGTGAAGATGTGCTGGAAGAATTTATTGCTAACTTTATTCCCCCGCAGAGCATGGCGGAGCAGTGGGATGTGGAGGGGTTAGAAAAAGCTATTGAGACTGATTTCAGGTTACAGTTGCCAGTGGCGCAGTGGCTTGATGAAGATAAGTCGTTGCACGAAGAGACCTTGAGTCAAAAGATTCTTGAGCAGGTAGTGGAAGCTTACACGGCTAAAGAGAAGAAAGTTGAAGATCCTAGCATTATGCGGCAACTTGAAAAACAAGTGATGTTGGCAACATTGGATCGATTGTGGAAAGAACATCTGGCGCACATGGACTATTTGCGTCAGGGTATTCATTTACGTGGATACGCGCAGAAAAATCCAAAGCAAGAATATAAGCGTGAAGCCTTTGAAATGTTCCAAAACTTCTTGCAGGAAATGAAATTTGAAGTCATTCGGATACTTTCTAGTGTGGAACTGAGAAGCCAAGAGGAAGTTGAAGAGTTGGAGCGTCAGCGCCGTGAGGCTGCAGAGCGCGAGATGAAGTTACAACAAGAAAGTGGTGGTGGCTTACCAGCGCAAGAAAAAAATGAAGAGCCTGGTGCAGAGCCTTTTCAGCGGACACAGCCCAAAGTTGGGCGTAATGAACCATGCCCTTGTGGTTCAGGTAAGAAGTATAAGCAATGTCATGGCAAAATCGCCTAGAGATTAGCCGCGTACTCACCAAAAAAAGGGCCTTAGTTAGAGGCCTTTTTTTATGGCGAATTATTAATGATTATTTGAAATGAATGAATAGGATAATTGCAGGAGAACGATATGGCCGTGGGCCCCGAACTATTTCCAACTATGTTACCCATTAATGGTTTTAAACTAGGTACAACATCTGCAGAAATAAAAACTCCCAACCGTCGAGACCTGGTGGTGATGGAGGTTGTTGAGAATGCCACTATTGCGGGTGTGTTTACATTAAACCGGTTCTGCGCGGCGCCGGTATTAATTTGCCAGCAACACTTGGCTGAAATCGCCGGTGCGGTGAATGCAAAACGGTATTTAGTTACCAATACCGGTTATGCCAATGCAGGCACTGGCCCCGATGGTTATAAAAATAGCCAAGCGGTCTGTGAGCGATTGGGAAAAATGACCGGCGTGTCGACAGAGAATGTGCTGCCTTACTCTACCGGTGTTATTGGTGAACATTTGCCGGTGGAGGTGATTAATGGCGCCTTAATCCGTTGTTTGGATGGGCTGTCAGAGAGCGGCTGGGATGATGCGGCTTTCGGCATCATGACAACGGATACACGCCCTAAAGGCTCTTCTCGCTCCCTGGTTATTAATGGGGAAACCATTAGCATTACCGGTATCTCCAAGGGTTCCGGCATGATAATGCCGAATATGGCAACCATGCTGGCCTATGTGGCGACTGATGTGGGGTTGTCTCAGTCCCTGGCGGAGGAATTGCTAAAAGAAGCTGCGGATCAATCGTTTAATCAGGCTACTGTTGATGGTGATACCTCTACCAATGATTCTTGCATGTTGATTGCCACTGATGCAGCTAACCTGCGTTTCGAAACTGCAGAAGACCAAGGGTATTCGTTATTCAAAGAGGCGCTTTTTGCGGTATGTGTAGAGCTGGCTCAAGCCATTATCCGTGATGGTGAAGGCGCTACTAAATTTGTGACGGTGCGAGTGGAGCAAGCCAATACGCGCGAAGAGGCGCGATGTGTGGCTTATACGGTAGCGCATTCACCCTTAGTAAAAACGGCGTTGTTTGCATCTGACCCTAACTGGGGAAGAATCCTCGCGGCTATTGGTCGCGCTCCTATTGATGAATTGGATGTCGCCAATGTGAGCGTCTATTTAGATGATGTATTGCTCGCAGAACAGGGGGGGGTAGCGCGATCCTATAGAGAAGCAGATGGCGCGAAGGTGATGGCGAATGATGAATTTTCTATTGTAATTAAGCTGGGTCGGGGTGATGTCAGTGCCGATGTATGGACCTGCGACTTTTCCTATGATTACGTTAAGATCAATGCGGAATATCGATCGTAATGACGCAGCCAGCGGTAGGTAATATAGCGAGTAACGTCGTTCATGTGGTTGCCGCAGTCATTTATGACGATAGCAGTAACATTCTTATTGCTAAGCGGCCAGCTAATGCGCATCAAGGTGGTTTGTGGGAGTTCCCCGGGGGTAAGGTTGAGCTCGAAGAGCTGCCTGCTCAGGCCTTGGTGAGAGAACTTGAGGAAGAGCTAGGAATATTAGCAACCGAATATAGCCCGTTGATCCAAATTCGTCATGATTACCCGGATAAATCGGTATTGTTAGATGTATGGAAAGTCACTCAGTTTGAGGGCCAACCAAAAGGCATGGAGGGGCAACCTATTGAATGGGTTGCAATGAGCAATCTAGCTGAGCGCGATTTTCCAGCCGCTAATTTACCGATTATACAGGCGGCCCAGTTGCCGACGGATTACGTGATTACCGAGGATTTGCTCGCAACCGATGATGCGACGCGTTTTCTCGAAAAGCTAAAAGCAAATTTAGATCGTGGTTATCGGCTTATTCAGATAAGAACCAAGTCGTTAACAGGGGAGGCGTTAGCAGCTCTGGTAAACAAAGCGGTTCTGATGTGCCAAAAATCAGATGCTGTGTTGGTGTTAAATAGTGATTTGCAGGTGCCGGATGCGGCTTCCGGTTCCCCCCGTGATGAGAGTTGCGTGGGATTGCACCTAACCGGGAGGAGGTTGCTGCAACTTCAGATGAAACCAAAGGGTTATCGATTGGTGGCGGCGTCTTGCCATACGGAAGCTGACATTCGTCATGCGGAGCAATTGGGGGTGGATTTTGTTACCTTGTCCCCTGTGCAAAAGACGCAATCTCACCCTGATGCCGAAAATCTGGGCTGGGAGCGTTTTCAAGTTATGGTCCGCAATGCACGGTTACCGGTTTATGCGTTGGGCGGCTTGTCTCGGCGGGACCTAGAGCGGGCAATTCAATCTGGTGCCCAAGGTATTGCGTCAATCAGCGCTTACTGACGGATTCAGTTATTGGTTTGGTTATTGGTGTAGTTATGGGTTTAGTGCAACCTATCATCGGGCGGGATGCCATCATTCTCACCAAGCTCATCAATAGACTCAAATGCCTCAATCGACGGGGTGCCGGGGATCACCTTGCTTTCGTTAGCCCATTCCCCTAAATCGATCATCTTGCAGCGCTCTGAGCAAAATGGGCGGAAAATATTGTCTTTACTCCACTCGCTTTCTTTTTTGCAGTGGGGGCAGGCGATTTTCATGGTTGGGTCCTTAGTGCGAGATAATTCTTATGTAGGGCATCTACTGCATTATGTAACTCGTTGAGCCCTTGGTCATTGATGATAATGTCATCGGCTTTTTCAACTCGTCTGGCGCGATCCATTTGGGCGTTAATAATAGCTTTTACACCGGCTTCTGTTGTGTCATCCCGGTTAATGGTTCTGGATATTTGCAGCTCAACCGGCACATCCACTACTAAAATGCGTTGAGCCATTTGGTGTTGGACGCTTTCCAGCAACAGTGGAGATACTAAGATGGTATACGGCGATTGGCTGGCCTGGAGTTGGGCGATGATTTCTTGGCCAATTAGCGGATGGGTAAGTTGCTCAAGCCATTTTCGTTCAGCGGTATCATTAAATATGATGTCACGGAGGGTGCGCCGGTCTAAAGTTTTGTCTTCGCAGATGACAGCTGAACCAAAGTGCTGCTCAATGGCTGTGATGGCAGGGCGCCCAGGTTCAACGATAACTCTGGATGCAAGATCCGCATCAACTACGGTGATGCCGTGGGATTGAAAGCGATCAGTTACCGCTGTCTTTCCACTGCCAATGCCTCCGGTCACCCCGATAACAAGCATGCTATTAACTGTCACCTAACACCCGTCATAGAATCTGATATTTGTAATAGTTAATGATCAGGTCACCCCAAAAAAACGTAATCCAGCCGGCGATTGCCAAATAGGGTCCAAAGGCAAAGGGGATGTTCTTGTCGCGCCCCTGGATAAGAATAAATGAAATGCCAATAATGGAGCCTACGAGAGATGACAGCAGGATTATTAGCGGTAAAACCTCCCACCCCATCCAGGCACCAAGAGCAGCAAGTAGCTTAAAGTCACCAAATCCCATACCTTCTTTGCCGGTGGCAAGCTTAAATAGCTGATAGATTGTCCATAACGATAAATACCCTGCCGCTGCGCCAATAACCGCGCTTTCGATGGGTACAAATAAACCATCCAGGTTTAACAGTAAACCCAACCATAGTAAGGGTAGGGTGATCTGGTCCGGCAAAATGTGGTGATCATAATCAATCATGGTTAAACAGATAAATGACCAGGTTAGAATTAATATTGCCACCATTTCTAGGCTGGCTCCGAGTTTGTAAGCAACAAACGCGGAAAGCAGTGCGGTGACCAGTTCAACGCCAGGGTATCGTATGGAAATGGATGTTTTGCAGCTGCTGCACTTACCCCTTAAAAACAGATAGCTAATAATCGGGATATTCTCATGCCAGCTAATTTCGTGGTCGCATTTAGGGCAGGTAGAGTTGGGTGTGACTAAGTTAAAGGTGCCGGACTTAAAATCTTTCGGGTCTTCTTCCAGTTCTTTAGGCAAACTTCCATAGAGCTCTACAATAAACTCGCGGGTGTTTTTTAGCCACTCTTTGAAGAGCATTAGTGGGGTGCGATAGATGACGACGTTGAAGAAGCTACCGAAGAGAAGGCCAAAGATGAAAACAACCCCGATTAAATAATCGGGGTTGTTTTCAAGAAAAGACACAATAATGTTGGTGTTTTGCATTGGTGCTTTATACCACAGCTCCAATTTGGAATATAGGGAGGTACATGGCAATTATCAAACCACCAATAACAACACCCAGGAAGGACATGATTAGCGGTTCCATCATGCTGGTGAGTCCGTCAACGGCGTTATCGACCTCATCTTCATAATAGTTGGCAACTTTGTCTAACATGGTGTCCAGTGAACCAGACTCTTCACCAATGGCTACCATTTGCAGCGCCATAGAAGGAAATACGCCGGTGGCACGCATGGAAAAGTTTAACTGTGTTCCAGAAGATACCTCTTCTCTTATGGTGTTAACCGCATTTCGATAAACCACATTGCCGGTGGCTCCGGCCACCGATTCGAGTGCTTCTACTAGGGGTACACCGGCAGAGAAGGTTGTTGACAGTGTTCTGGCAAAACGGGCAATGGTAGCCTTAAAAATGATGTCTCCTACCACGGGCAGTTTTAGTACGATTCTGTCTAAGCCGTCGTTAAATTTTTGTGACCGAATTCGGGCTTGTTTGAAGCCAAACCCTCCACCGACTATGACACCAATCAATATATACCAATTGTTTTGAAGCCAATCCGACATGCCGAGAACCATTTGGGTAAAGGCGGGAAGTTCTGCACCAAAACTGGCGAAAAGATCTTCAAACACGGGAACTACCTTTAAGAGCAGGATGGCGGTGACAACGGCTGCAATAATTAACACCACAATGGGGTATTTCATGGCTTTTTTGATTTTTAATTTTAGCGCTTCAGATTTTTCTTTATAAATGGCGACTCGGTCAAGCATTGTTTCCAAGGCACCAGATTGCTCGCCCGCATCCACTAGGCTGCAGAATAAATCATCAAAATGCTGGGGATATTTACCAATGGCCGATGCCAGGCTGTTTCCCGCCTCGACTTCATTTTTGACCTTGAGTACAAGGTCCCGCATCGATGGATTGTCCACCCCGTCAGCGACAATCTCAAAAGACTGAACAAGGGGCACGCCAGCTTTCATCATAGTGGCCAGTTGCCGGGTAAATAGCGCAATATCGAGGGGGGTTATTTTTTTAGGCGCCGCTGCAAAGAGGTCTTTCGGTTTCTTTTTGACTTTTTGCGCGTTAATGCCTTGTTTG
Source organism: Moraxellaceae bacterium (assembly GCA_002402125.1). Taxonomy (GTDB): domain Bacteria; phylum Pseudomonadota; class Gammaproteobacteria; order Pseudomonadales; family Ketobacteraceae; genus 42-54-T18. Next base: position 4,109 of record NVVG01000081.1, on the reverse strand, counting down.
CGAAGTGTTGCTCGAACAACGGATAAGTTCTCCCCGACTATTTCGCCTTTAACTTTGTTGCCTTTTCGATCAAGGCCTGCCCAGCTAAAGGTAGAAGTCTTGGGAGATTTTTTTGCTTTTTTATTTTGCGCTAATGTCGCCATATTAATGTCCTGTTGTTACCCTGTTGACTTCTTCAAGGCTGGTAACACCTTGTCGGGCCTTTTCAAGACCGCTTGCACGTAAATCGTTAAACCCTTCTTCTCTGGCTGCATCGGCTATGTGTATAGCATTGCCTTCTTCCATGATTATTCTGGCTATTTTATCGGTTATTTTCATGACTTCATATATGCCCACCCGTCCTTTATAGCCAGAGCTGCACTTTTCGCAGCCTACAGCCTTATAAAGAGAGAGGGAATCTAACTCATCCTCTGCGAAGCCTTCCGCTAACAGTGATTCATTGGGGATGTCGGCGATGGTTTTGCAATGTTTGCAAAGGCGCCGAGCGAGTCGCTGGGCGATGATAAGCGAAACCGATGTTGCTATATTAAACGAAGGAACACCCATGTTTCTCAAACGGGTTAACGTTTCTGGTGCACTGTTTGTGTGAAGCGTCGAAAGTACCAGATGGCCGGTTTGGGCTGCTTTAATGGCAATTTCGCCGGTTTCAAGATCCCGTATCTCCCCAACCATTACGATGTCTGGATCTTGACGCAGAAATGATCGAAGGGCGAGTCCAAAATCGAAGCCAACCTTGGGGTTCACGTTTACCTGGTTGATGCCCTCTAGGTTGATTTCCACAGGGTCTTCTGCGGTCGAAATATTTCTTTCGGGCGTGTTAAGGATGTTTAGGCCAGTGTACAAAGATACCGTTTTTCCGCTACCGGTGGGGCCGGTCACCAGAATCATGCCTTGTGGTTGATCTAGCGCATCAAGAAATAGCTGTTTTTGGACATCTTCATAACCTAATGCATCAATACCTAATTTGGCACTGTCCGGGTCTAAAATTCGCAGTACAACTTTTTCGCCAAACAGAGTCGGCAGTGTATTTACCCGAAAATCAATGGCTCTGGTTTTTGATAGTTTAAGTTTTATCCTGCCATCCTGAGGGATGCGTCTTTCAGAGATATCCAATCGCGCCATAACTTTTAGTCGCGCGGCTAGTTTTGCCGCCAAATTGACGGGGGGTCTGGCGGTTTCGCGTAAGATGCCATCTGTTCTGAAGCGTACCCGATAGGCTTTTTCGTAGGGTTCAAAATGGATGTCGGACGCACCACTTTTGATGGCGTCTAATAATATTTTGTTTACAAATCGGACAATGGGGGCGTCATCGGCTTCGTTATCTTTTTCTTCTTCTTTGGGTGTGCCGCCTTCAATGTCGAGGTCATCAAGGTCTGCGTCCCCCATGTCGTCAAACGTAGTGTCTTGTTGGTCAAGAAAGGCCTCTATAGCGCGCTGAAGAGCATCCTCTTCAGTGACGATGGTTTCTGTCGTGAGGCCAGTGTTGAACTTTATTTCATCTATCGCTTGGAGGTTGGTAGGGTCGGAAACTGCAATGAATAGCCGATTTCCGCGCTTAAATAGTGGCAATGCCCGATGTTTTCGGATTAGGGACTCACTGATAAGCTCTTTTGGGAAGGTCTCACTGTCTAACGCTGATAAATCTACAATAGGGGTGCCGAATTCGTCTGCTGCTGTTTGGGCGAGTAATGTGGAGTTGATTTGATTGTTTTGCACAAGATAGGTGACGAGAGGAATCTTTTGAGAATGTGCGGCATTGGTAGCCTCTTGGATATCTGCTTCCTCAATATTACCGTCGCTAATCAGGCGTTTTGCTAGCCCGCTCAGTGATATATTTTTTTCGTTACTCATTCTTTTACCTGTCTTCCCTTCAAATCTGGTATCCGCACAGTGTTGCCAATCATAGCGATTTTTTAGGATATGAATAGTAGTTTAGCGGTTATTCGTTGATATGCTATGCGTATGTTGTGATGTACCAACTGCTATAGAGTTATTTGATGTTGCGTTAGATAATTGCGCTAGATAGTTGTGTAGTGACCAAACTTCTATGTATATGACAAAATTTGTCATATATGTTCCATGTAGGTCTGTAATGAGTGGGGCTGACTTTGAAAAAACATGGGCAAGGTTTGTCTATATGACACAGGTTGATTTTAGAGGGTAAAGAAAAAAGGAGTGTAATTAGTTGTTGGCAAAGGTTTTTTGTCAATTGTTCGGGAGTCGGGTGCGGACTAAAAATGGTTTTTTTAGGTGTTGGCATGTCACCTGCATTAAGTAAAACAAGAACGCATTTCTTATCCTCTAAAGAGAGACTTGCTCTTCTGCATTCAAATCGAATTTTACATTAAATAAGGTGATACAACGATGAAAAAGATTCAAGCAGGTTTTACTCTAATAGAATTAATGATTGTTATTGCAATTATCGGTATTTTGGCTTCTGTAGCGCTACCAGCGTATCAGACATACACCGATAAGGCTCGATTTGCTGAGGTGGTCTTGGCAGCGTCTTCATTGAAGCAGCAAGTGGCATTGGCTATTCAAACCAAAAATCCGGGCACGTTGGTAATTGGCGATCTTGATGGTGGAGCGTTAGGTATACCTACCGACGTTGCGGTGGCCCTTGCAGTTCACGGCCTTACAGTTCTTAACGGTGTAATCACAGCTGAATGGCGGACTGATACTACTGACCTGGATGGCGAAACCTATACTTTGACTCCTGGTGGCGTTATCCCTCCAGTAGCTTGGACGGAAGGTGGATCTTGCTTAACCGCTGGATTATGCTAAACCAACCTAAGGGTTAGGTGTTTGAATAAAAAGAGGGGCTTGCCCCTCTTTTTATGTTTATAAGGTAGGGTCAGTGTAGTGAGGTAGCGTTATGAAAACGAAACAAAAAGGCTTTACCCTTATTGAGCTAATGATTGTCATCGCCATTATTGGTATTTTGTCTTCAATAGCACTGCCAGCCTATAACAGTTACATAAATAAGAGTCAGTTTTCCGAAGCAATATTGGTTGCCAGCGCGCAGCGTAATTTGGTTCAAATTATTATTCTAAAGCAACAGCCAGCGTCTTTAGCGCTTATCGACTCAGGGAGTTTCGGGTTGGCTGCTACCCTTGCACCGACGGCAACGTCCCATGGCGTTGAAATTCTAAATGGTGCTGTAGTGGTTACTTGGAGAACGGATGGTACTGATCTAGACGGTATAACCTACAGTGTTGCCCCCGCAACGGTGACTGCTCCTACAACCTGGACGGTTGCAGGGACCTGTTTGACATCAGGTTATTGCTAAGATAAGAGGTTAAATATGAACAGGTATAAGGCCGGTTTGACTCATTTGTCGTTGAGTGCGGTGGTGTTAACGATTTCACTTGGGTTTATTCTTTCTATATGGTATCCGGGTTTTTACGTTGAGGTAGAGGGTTTGGTGCCAATTCTGGCCATACTTCTAGCGGTTGATTTGATCTTAGGTCCATTAATAACCCTTATTATCTATAAAAAAGGTAAACCAAGATTGAAATTGGATTTATGTATTATTGTCTCGGTCCAATTAGCGGCCTTGTTTTATGGGTGTTTTTCCATGTATGAGGCCAGGCCAACGTATTTGGTTTATACAGGAAAAGATTTTCATGTTGTTCGATCTGTAGATGTCATTCAGGACCAACTTGAGGCGATTTCTGATGAGAGTTTATTGACTTCAACCTTTGAGTCTCCTACTTGGATCTACGCAATAGGCGAAAGTCCCGCAATTGCAAAATTTATGGCAGGTAAACTTTTAGTGCTTAGTCCTGTTTATTACAATGAATTTGAGGAAAAGTTTGATTTTAGTCAAACTCAAGGCGTTCCAGTGGAGGAGCTGTTCCTACCTGGTGCTGGCTTGGCAATGTTAGATGAAATCTATATAAAGCAAAAAACCACTGCAGATGATTATTTTTATATTCCTGTATTAGGTAAGACCAAAAAAATGTTAATGCTAATGCATAAATCAGATAAAACTCATCAAGTCATCGATGCTTTTGCATTGGCCTCTTAACATTCGATTTTAATTTAGCGGGCATTGGATATGCGGTGCTTACTGCTGCTAGGTGTCAGATAACAAACCGCATCGACAA
>NVVG01000080.1 GCA_002402125.1 Moraxellaceae bacterium | reverse complement strand
GCCGCGACTACCTGGGCTGAATACAAAAAGTACTTCGAACGTGACCCTGCGTTAACCCGCCGTTTCCAAGTGGTTAAAGTTGAAGAGCCCGATGAAAAGACCGCCATCGACATGATGCGTGGTATTGCAAAAATGCTTGAGACCCACCATAAAACCCGTATTTTAGGCGAAGCCATCGAACAAGCGGTTAAGTTATCCAGTCGTTACATTGTTGGACGCCAACTCCCGGATAAATCAGTCAGCCTACTCGATACTGCCTGTGCCAAGGTATCACTCAGCCTAGGTACAACACCTGCTGCCATCGAAGATTCTCGCCGTTTTGTTGAGCAATGTGAGCGCAACATTCTCATGTTAGAGCGAGAGGATGCCACCAGTGGTGGCTGTGAAGAACGCATCGAAGAACTCAACCTTGAGATGACTACCGAGAAAACTCGTTTAGAAAAACTTGAAACTCAGTGGGTAGCAGAAAAAGACTTTGTCATTCAAATCCGCGAAATCCGTGAGAAGATCGAAAAAGACTTTTTGGGCAAACTCCATAAAGACCAGCAAGCAGAAGGTGCTGAAGTTGTCGTCCTGAGCGACGAAGAGCGTGTAGAATTGAAAGCCGAGCTCAAGCAACTCACCCTTGATTTACAAGAGTTACAAGGTGAATTACCGCTGATGCAACCGGTGGTTACCGCACAAGCCGTAGCCGAAGTAGTAGAGCAATGGACTGGCGTGCCTGTGGGACGCATGGGTGGCGATGAAATTGAAAATATCGTCAAACTCACCGAACACTTGGAAACTCGCGTTATTGGACAGTCCCATGCGCTAGAGGCCATCGCCGAAGCGATTCGTACGTCACGAGCCGGTCTTAGAGACCCTCGTAAGCCGATAGGTGTATTCTTTATGGTTGGGCCTTCTGGTGTAGGTAAAACCGAAACCGCCCTAGCCTTGGCAGACATGATGTACGGTGGCGAGCAAAACGTTACCACCATTAATATGTCAGAATTTAAAGAAGAGCATAAAACTTCCATGCTGCTTGGTTCACCTCCTGGGTATGTTGGATATGGTGAAGGTGGAGTGTTAACCGAAGCCGTTCGACGCAAACCTTACAGCATCATATTGTTAGACGAAATGGAAAAAGCCCACCGCGGTGTGCAGGATATTTTCTACAACCTGTTTGACAAAGGCACAATAAAAGATGGTGAAGGTCGTGATATCGACTTTAAAAACACCATTATTATCATGACCTCCAATGCCGGTGAAGAAGCGATTCGGGCTATTTGCGCCGCATCGGACGAAAGACCAGAGCCAGATGTATTGCTGGATAACTTCCGCCCTGAATTACTCAAGTGGTTCAAACCTGCGTTCCTAGGTCGTGCGGATATCATCCCTTACTACCCATTAGACGATGAGAATCTTATCAAGATTTGTGGTCTCAATATGAAACGTATCGAGAAGCGCGTTAAAGAACACTATGGAGCCTCATTCAGTTACTCTGAAGATGTGCCGTTGCACATTGTTGCCCGTAGCCAAGAAGTTGATACCGGTGCTCGAAATATTGAACACATTATTTCTCGTACCATCTTGCCGGAACTTGCCAGCGAGTTCTTATCCAGGATGGCCGATGGTATCGAAATCAGCAATGTTCATATCGACGTTAATGAAGAAGGGACTTTCTCCTATACGGTGGAATAACTTCCTCTGTTGGGCCGCTCATTTCGCTACTAATGCAGCAAAATGAGCGAGCTTCTGGTTCCCATGCTCCCGCGTGGGAATCCAACCACTCATCTACCGCTAGAAGACTCCCAATGCCTTTCCTAAGTTAACTTGTTTTTCTTGAATTTGTGACAACTCCGCCTATACCGTTCACAGCAACTCCACTCTCTTCAAAAAAACACCCTAAAATATAGAGAGATTCTGAAGAGCCAGCTACACTGGAAAGATACCTGACTACAAACTGAATATTGAATACCGACTCTGTTCTAGGCAAGACACTATGTCGATTCTAATTATCAGCGACTCTGAAGCAAACCGCGAACTCATAGGCGCCATCTTATCGGTAAGCTATTTGGTTTATAGCGCAAAATCGGCCGCCGCCGGTATCGAATTAGCCCAACAACTTACACCAGAAACTATCGTCATCGACATCCACGACGACAAATTTGATGGTTTTTCCACCCTCCAAGCCATAAAACAACAGCCAGACACTCAAAGCATACCGGTCATCGTGCTGAGCAAAGACTGTGCTATAACCGCCAAAGCCGTAGAAGGCCTAAAACTAGGTGCCTTTGAATGCTTGGCAAGCCCCGTTGACGATGCCCTGCTATCCCTTAAAGTCGACGCTGCAATCCACTCCAGACGCCAGGGGCTCGCTTTATCTTATTCCAAGGGACTTGCCAACAAACGCCCCGACATTCTAATCGTCGATGATGCCACGGAGATGCAAGTAATACTGGAACAGATTCTCTCCGAGGAAGGTTACAAAATAGAAGTCGCTTCCAGTGGCAACCAAGCCCTGGCGTTAGCGCTGGAACGACAACCCCAACTGATTCTGCTCGATGTGCTCATGCCAGGCCTGAATGGTTACGATACCTGTCGTCGCATCAAGAGTAACCCGGCAACCGAGGCAATCCCGGTCATTTTTATCACCTCAGAAGGTGTCACCAGCGCCGAAGAAGAAGGGTTTAAAGCCGGCGGTGTCGATTACATTACCAAACCCATAAATGCCCCCCTGCTATTGGCCCGAGTAAAGATACATTTGCAATTAAAAATGTATCAAACCTCCCTGGAAACCGTGGTAAGACAAAGAACCATGGCTTTACGGCAATCCTTAGAAAAATTATCCTTTAGCAATCAAATCAAAGATGATTTTCTCACCATCATTAACCATGAATTACGCACACCGCTTAATGGTGCACAAGGGTCGCTTTATTTACTGCAACAAGAAAACTTATCCGGTGAGCAAGAAGAACTACTGTCATCCGCCAACCGTTCGTTGGCAGACTTATGCGCCCTAGTTGAAAACATTCTTATCCTGACTGAGGCCATTGCGGGCACCCTCAAACTTGAAAACAACAGCTTCTGTTTATCGGATCTCCTCACCAAAGTCACCCAAGAAGGCAAAACCGCAGCTGAAGACAAATCACTCGCATTCACCGCCCACATCAATACCGGGTTAAATGATCACTTCACCGGTGACGCCACGCAAATTTTGCGCGTACTTTGGCACCTAGTAGACAACGCCATTAAATTTAGCCATCAGGGAAATATATCGATAACCGCCATTTTAACCGAACACCCCAATCACACCGAGTTATTAAATTTCACCTTTGCCATATCTGACCAAGGCATTGGCATCAGTCACGACAAGCAAGAGCTGATTTTCCAATTATTTAAGCAGGTAAAATCAACCTCAACCCGTCGCGTCGGAGGGCTTGGAGTTGGCCTGCCATTTTGCCAATCACTAGTAAACCTAATGCATGGCAACATAACGGTAGACTCTGAGGAAGACCATGGCACCACGGTCACGATAAAAATTCCGCTGCGAAAATGCGCCATCAGTGCGGCTAAACGAGAAGCCGCCAGTGTGAAATCAATTGCCACCGGCAAGGTTATCCTGATCGTAGAAGATAACCTCGTCAATCAATTGGTGGAACGTAAATTCTCCGAGAAATATGGCTTAAAAGCAATCACGGCCGCCAACGGCGAAGAAGCCATTGTCGCCCTAAAAAACCACCACATCGACATTATTTTAATGGATTGCCAAATGCCGATCATGGATGGATTTGAAGCCACCCGACATATTCGACAGTCCAGTGAAGAAATCAAAAACATTCCTATCATCGCTGTTACCGCCAATGCCACCTCCTTCGATCGCAATCTATGCGAAGAGGCTGGCATGGATGATTATGTTCCTAAACCCATCGATTTTAACCTGCTCACATCCAAGTTAAATCAATGGCTGTCTTCGGCAAAATAAAAAACAATTCACGATTCCACCAATATAACCTCGCCTATTCTCATTTTCTTTTTTAAGATGTGGCTCTTTACCCTAGAAAACGGCCATTATTGGAAATCATTAGCCCATGAAAACGATATTTTTAGTTGTAGTCTCTGTCATGGTACTTGCAGCAGCAGCGCTGTTTGCCGCTCCATCCCCTATAGACTCCGTTGCCTGGACACCTCCTATCGCCCCGGACCTCGCCGAACTCACGGAGATAAACAATGATTTAGCAACCGCTACATTGTTTGCCAAGGGCGACATCTACGGTCCAGAAGACGTCGCTGTAGACAAACAAGGCCGAATTTATGGCGGCACCCAAGATGGGCTAATAAAACGCGTATTAAAAGACGGGAGCGTCGAGACCTGGATCGATACCCAAGGCCGCCCATTGGGTTTACATTTTGACCACAATGACAACCTGATTGTTTGTGATGCTTACAAAGGGTTATTGTCGATCAATCCAGAAGGAAAAGTCACCGTATTAACTACCAGCGCCGATAACATTCCCTTTGTATTCACCGACGATCTCGATATTGCTAGTGATGGAAAGATCTATTTCACCGACGCCTCCAGTAAATGGAACCAAGCCAATTTCATGTTGGATCTATTAGAAACCCGCCCTTATGGCCGTTTCCTGGTGTACGACCCCAGTGATAAAACCACCACCACACTCATCGACAACATGTACTTCAGCAACGGCGTTGCTTTATCCCAGCATGAAGACTTTGTCCTGGTTACCGAAACCTGGCGTTACCGAATTGTACGTTATTGGTTAAAAGGCGATAAAGCCGGCACTTCCGATATCTTTATCGACAACCTGCCGGGGTTCCCAGACGGTATTTCAAGTAACCGCAACGGTCGCTTTTGGTTAGCGCTACCGACCTTGCGCTTACCTGTAGTCGATAAGATGCACCCCTTTGCCTGGGCTAAAAACATCTCGGCTAAACTACCTGAGTCCTTAAAACCCAAACCGATCGATTATGGCCTGGTATTAGGACTGAACGAACAAGGTGAGATTGTCATTAGTTTGCACGAACCCACCGGCCAACACCTGAAAGAGATAACTTCTGCAGAAGAGCACAATGGTTATTTATACTTAGGAACGTTGCACAATGACCGAATTGGCAGAGTTAAGTTGCAATAGCAGCTGTAACAGTAACAGCAAATGGCATATTTGCCCCATATAGGCGCTTTATTGCCAGACAAGATACGAGGCATTTACCCTGCCATCTCCCCGGTCAAAATGTGAGCTACACTTAAAATAATGTTATTCGAGTGAGCGCCCGACACAATGAGCAGTAAGCAGCAACTGGTAGATATATTTCACCCCAATGATGTCACCACTATCGACACCCAATCAGAGTGCGAGCCTGGCGATGTCGGCCTGACCGAAACCCAGGTTGAAGCCATCTGGCGTGCGGTGGTTAAGAGTTACCGTAGCAGGCTACACCCAGGCATATCCATCTGCATTCGCCGCAATGGCAGGATCATCCTAAACCGCGCCATTGGCCACAGCCATGGTAACGCGCCAGATGACTTGCCCAGCGCGAAAAAGATTCGCGCGACTCCCGATTCTTTGTTTAACCTGTATTCCGCATCCAAAGCCGTTGCAGCGATGATGATCCATCACCTGGATGAAAAAGGTTTAATCCACCTCGACGACCCCCTATGCCGTTATCTACCGGAGTTCTCCGAGGGACCAAAACGTTTTATCACCGTGCGCCACGTACTCACCCATCGCGCCGGGATTCCGCAAATCCCCCGCTCGGCAATGGATCTAGAGAACTTGCATAAACCAGGTGAAATACGCCGCATCATGGGTGAAGCGCCGATGCAATGGGCTGCCGGCAGAGGCATGGGTTATCATGCCATTAGTGGTGGTTTTATCATGGGAGCGCTAGTAGAAGAGATCACCGGCATGGACATCCGACAGTATCTCGACACCCATTTTTTAACCCCACTAGGCTTTAAAAACTTTAACTTTGGTGTACCGGAAAGTTTGGTGCCCGAGGTCGCACCCAATGCCTATACCGGTTATCCATTTCCACCCGCGGCGGAAAAACTCATTACCAACATCCTGGGCATGAGCTACAAAGACGCCATCGAACTGTCCAATCATCCGCTCTTTTTAACCGGCATTGTGCCGGCCGCCAACATCATCGGCACGGCCGAAGAAACCTCACGCTTCTACGAGATGTTATTAAACGGTGGAGAACTCTATGGCACCAGAGTACTCGAGCCAGAAACCATTCGACGAGCTAGATTAGAGCAGTCCCACGCCACCTTCGACCGCATGTTTGGATTACCCATGCGCTACAGTCTTGGGTTTATGTTAGGCCGAAAGAGGTTAAGCCTGTATCAAGGGGATACCCCGAAAGCCTTTGGACATTTAGGTTTAATAAACGTTGTGGGTTATGCCGACCCACAGCGAGGCATCTCCGTTGGCATCATGAACAATGGCAAACACGGGTTGTCCACCAAGGTCTATAGCTTTTGGAACATCCTCAGAATGATTGCCTACAAAATTCCGAAATTACGTTAACCCCTCCTCAAACAATCTTCTTCCTATCTACTATTTGTTATTAAAGAAAAACAATAGGTATATAATGCAGTTGGCCAATGAATTGTATAATTCATTGGCCAACTATTTTTCTTTTATTTTCTGTAATAAGAAAATTAATCGCTGATGGTTAAGGCACTGCAAACAGTACCTTCACCGAGCCATCTACCACCGAGTCATCGACATAACCAATGGCACCGGCATTGCTACCGACCCAAGCCTTAACGGCTGCATCATCACCTTTGACGTCCAGCTTAGTACCCTTACCGGACATTACACGCTTCATCCAATACTGTTGTAATTTGGCGGGGGTCTTTTTCGTGGCTTTGTTGTAAAACTCATCTTTTACGGCCGACTCCGCCTGGTCAACCGGAATGATATCCGCGCCTTCTGGCGTTGTTTGCGCCTTGCCTAAGAAAATCTTCTTCACCATTTTTTTATTGAGGGTGCTATCAGGTAACGCTGCATTGCCAATTACAACGATACCGGCAACACTGTGAAAGCTCAGAGTTAAGAGAGCGCCTGAAATGGCTAATATTGGTAATATTTTCATTGTCATAACCTCTCTAGTTAAAATGCTACGCCGAGTGTGAATGTACCCATTAGAACGTCCTTCTCCGGGGTGCCCCCAAAGAACAGACCCGCTGGATCATGATCATCGGCCAACTCGGTAGCCGGCTCAACAACAATCCGACTCACGTCAAACTTCACCGACACCATCGAACTCATGGCATAGCGTAAACCAACCGTCGTGGACACCTGCTCTAATCCATCTTCGCGTTTTAATTTCGCCACAGTAATACTAGGCATTAATTTATCGACACTATAACCGATGGTGGCATAACCGGCAGCTATTTCATAATCATCAAAACCATCAAACTGGGTATTGGTATATTCGGCTAAGACTAATAGGTTGCCCTCTTCTATCATCATTGATGCCGATAGAACATTTTTTTCCGGTGTAGCGCCGTCCCAATCAGGAAACGCTTCAGCGCCCTCTTCTTCTTCCTCTTCTTCCTCTTCCGCACCGTGACCGCCGGCACCAGGAATTAAGGTACCGCGATTGAAGCCGAGTTTAAATTGCATACTTTCAGTTTGTAGGTTGGCAACCAGACCGAACATCTTGTTGATCTCACCTAAGCCACTATCCGCCGAGCCAAAATAGGCCTGAAAAGAAAGCTCAACATCATCCGCCGGCTCGAAGGTAGAAATAACACTACCGCCTTGCATGGCTTCATACAGCGCGTTTGCACCACCACCTTCTAAATTATACACTTCTTGTGGTGCCCGAGCCCAGGGGTAGACATTGCCCACATCATAGAACTCGGAAAAGAGCAAATTGGGATATTTCATCTTTCCAAATAACAAGGAGATATTATTGGTGGCGGTATATCGCGCAAATACCCAATCCGCATGAGCGTCAAATTCGTTCTCGCGACCCGCAGTAAGAATTTGCGCACCTAAGGTTAATTTACTCGACAGCCGAGTCGACAAATTAAGACCCAACCGGGTATCGAGGTAGCTGCCATCACGATCGACTTGATCAATATATGTAGTTTCAGAATTAGTGAAACTGGTGCCTAGAGTAGCGAAACCAGACCACTTTATTTCTGGGGTAGCGGCATAACCAAAACAGGGCACCAGCAACATCATTATGACGCTGATCGACCGTGAATACCGGACTAGTTTTTTCATGATTTGTATTCCTATATTTTTAATATAATTAAAAAAATCGACTGCGATCATCATAAACTGTAGTCAACAAGGCCCACAAAGCAAGTAATTTGGCCGCTAAAAAAACGGGAATCTTTCTATTATGAATCACTTAGCTGCATTCATTAGTAGGGTGCAGGATTTAGTCAATAGTTTGAAACATACACCTGAATTTAATCAGCGCAGAAAATACGGCTTGCGAAAAATAACCCCCCTACATTAGCCGCCATCACGCCAAAGACCTGCCTAAGCTGAGCGCTTGAAGCAGCCGTTTCCAGCGAGAAATAACACCACAGAGTTAAACTTAATCTGTTTTAAATTGATTGACGGTATTAATTAATTCTTTGGTTAAGGCACCCTGATCCACACAGGCATCACTGGTCTGTGCCAGCTTCTCGGTCACACTATCAGCAAGCACGCCAATTTTGATTAAGGATTTGCTAATCCCCCTCGCCGCGATACTTTCCTGATCGGTTGCTGTCGCCACCATCTTATTAAACCGAGTGATTTGTTCCGCCGATGCGGTTATGGCTAGCAGAGCTTCTTTTGCCAACTCAGACTGCGCTACAGACTGAGTTGCACCTTCTAAACTTGACTCGATCAGTGTCGACATCGCCGCGGTGCTTTTATTTAATGACTCGGTCATTACCGATATTTCGTCAGTCGCCTTTTGAGTGCGCTGGGCTAAAATTCTGACCTCGTCGGAGACAACCGCAAAACCACGCCCCGAATCGCCAGCCCTTGCGGCTTCGATGGCGGCATTGAGCGCCAGTAAATTTGTTTGCGCCGAAATAGAGCTGATGATATCCAACACACTACGAATATTATAGCTGTTCTCCGTCAGCGCCGCCGCCAGCACACTGAGCTCGGTAATATTATCGGACAAGGCGGTTATAGTGGTCGAGGTCTGCGCAACCTGATCTTGCCCAGATCTTGAGTGCTGATCCACATCCACCGCTATTTTTGCCGCGTTACCCGCATGTTGCGCGAGTTGATCGAGGGTCGCGGACATTTCGGTTACCGAAACAGCCACTTCTTGGGTCCAGCCTCGTTGTTCGTCGATACTTGCCGCGGTAAGTTGCATTTCGGCAATGGTATTTTCCGCCACGCTGCTCACTGCCGATGAGGATTCTTTTACATGGAGAACAATGCCCTGTAATTTACCCACAAAGTCATTAAAATGCCCAGTCAACATACCCACTTCGTCTTTAGAAGCCACCTTAAGCCTCACCGTCAAATCCCCTGAGCCTTCTGCCATGTTTTGCAGGCTATCGGCTACATCTAAAATGGATCGGGTTATTTTCGACGACACCAGTAAGCCAAGAGCCAATAACACAATCAGTGCCAAGACAAACATACCCAAGCTAAAGACAAACAAACGCCGACCTTTGCTAACCGAGTGTTCAATTTCTGCATTAAAACTAACGATGACTTCTTCTCTTAAGGTGATAGCGCTTGCCTTAAGTTTTCGCAGCTTGGCTCCTGTTGAGAGGAGATTGTCCTGCATCTCATCGTCATCGGCCTCATCATTAACGATAGTTGTGGCTAATGCATGGGTAAAATCGTAGTAATCAGACAATTCCAATGACAGCGTATCAACCCCATTATCCGGTACCAATACAACCAACGAGCTAATATCCGCGATGATATCGGCATGCACAGTTTCTGCATCCGCCAGCTCATCTTCATCTTCTAATACAATGGCGTCACTCAATTTTGTGGCTAAAGTCCCAATGCCTAAACTTATCGCGGCAAAGGCAGCAATGGCTGGATTATGCTGCGCCTTAATGTTGATAACTTGGTTTTCATAATGATTTATGGCTTGATAACTGGACAGGGCATTGACCAGCAACCCCAGCATTGCGGCCAACGCCAAGGTTAATATCTTCCATTTTACGGATAGATCATTAAAAAACTGCATAATTTATAATTATTAAACCTATGTTGATAAACAAATTGCATAATAATTTAAACTAGTCAATAGATTGGTTAACAATAACACAGCTGCAAAATATATTCTGGTTCTGTCACATCCAGCACACTCCGACAAGCGTGTATTAGAATGGATTTTCTAACTATGACAGGAAAGAATCATTCATGACCCATTCAACGGTCGGCATACACCAAAAGAAGTTATTCTTCGATGCCTCCGTTGGTACTGCGCTTATGCGCTAAGCTATTGGAATATTGAAGAATTGATGGTGGAGCGGGATTTATTGAATGGTGGGAATTGAGTTTGAGACAGGACCAAATTCAGCCCGCTAAGAATCACGTCGGCCGTCGGTAGCCAACATATCACGGACCAGCATAGATCCTCAGCTGTATTTAGTTATAAATAGAACATCAAAAATAAACTTAATCTGTTTTAAATTGATTGACGGTTTTAATTAATTCTTTGGTTAAAGTACCCTGATCTACACAGGCATCACTGGTCTGCGCCAGCTTCTCGGTAACACCGTCGGCAAGCACCCCAATTTTGGCTAAGGATTTACTAATTTCTCCCGCCGCGATACTTTCCTGATCGGTTGCCGTAGCCACCATCTTATTAAACCGAGTGATTTCTTCCGCCGATGCGGTTATGGCTAGTAGAGCTTCTTTTGCCAACTCAGACTGCGCTACGGACTGAGTTGCACCGTCTAAACTTGACTCAATCAGTGTCGACATCGCCGCGGTGCTTTTGTTTAAGGTCTCCGTCATCAAAGAAATCTCGTCCGTCGCCTTTTGAGTACGCTGGGCTAACATTCTAACCTCGTCGGAGACAACCGCAAAACCACGCCCAGCATCACCAGCCCTTGCGGCTTCGATGGCGGCATTGAGCGCCAGTAAATTTGTTTGCGCAGAAATAGAGCTAATGACATCCAACACACTACGAATATTATCGCTGTTCTCCGTCAGCGCCGCCGCCAGCACACTGAGCTCAGTAATGTTACCGGACRAGGCGGTTATAGTGATCGAAGTCTGAGCTACCTGATCTTGCCCAGACCTTGAGTTCTGATCCACATCCACCGCTATTTTTGCGGCACTATCCGCCTGTTGCGCGAGTTGATCGAGTGTCGCGGCCATTTGGGTTACCGAAACAGCCACATCTTGCGTCCAGCCTCGTTGTTCGTCGATACTYKCMGCGGTAWGTTGCATTTCGGCAATGGTRTTTTCCGCSACGCTRCTCACTGCCRTTGAGGATTCTTTTACATGGAGAACRATGCCCTGTAATTTACCCACAAARKCATTAAAATGCCCRGTCAACATACCCACYTCGTCTTTAGAWGCCACYTTAAGCCKCACCGTCAAATCCCCWGAGCCTTCTGCCATGTTTTGCAGGCTATCGGCTACATCTAGAATGGATCGGGTTATTTTCGACGACACCAGTAAGCCAATAGCCAATAGCACCAACAGTACCAAGACAAACATTCCTAAACTAAAGACAAACAAACGTCGACCTTTGTTAACCGAGTGTTCAATTTCCGCATTAAAACTAACGATGACTTCTTCTCTTAAGGTGATGGCACTTGCCTTAAGTTTTCGCAGTTTGGTTCCTGTTGAGAGAAGATTATCCTGCATCGTATCTTCGTCAGCCTCATCATTAACGATAGTTGTGGCTAATGCATGGGTAAAATCATAGTAATCGGTTAAATCCAAGTTCAACGTGTCATTACTCGCATCCGGTACCAATGCCATCAACGTGCGGGTGCCTGCGATTATTTCAGTGTGGATAGATTCAGCCTCCAGCAACTCATCTTCATCTTCTAATACAATGGCGTCACTCAATTTGGTGGCTAAGGTCTCAATATTTAAACTTATCGCAGCAAAGGCAGCAATGGCTGGGTTATGCTGCGTCTTAATATTAATAACTTGGTTTTCATAATGGTTTATGGCTTGATAGCTGGACAGGGCATTGATCAGCAACCCCAGTATTGCGGCGAACGCCAGGGTTAATATTTTCCATTTTACGGATAGATTATTAAAAAACTGCATAATTAATAATGATCAAACCTGTGTTAATAACCAAACTGCATATAGATACAACTAAACAGTATACTGATTAACAATAGCACAGCAGCAAACTATCGCCGGCTCAAAAACAGTTAAAGTGGCCCCTTAACCCCCTCGCTACTCGTGGCCTACGTGATAGCAACCGGCTCACTAATCATCACTCCCGACCCGCGCTCTCAATTGTTTGCGTAAGGCAACGGTCAAGCCTTTTACCACCAACTGATAAGACCCATCGATCATCCGCATCAACTCACCGTCCGGCACGTCGCCAGGTATGTAAACGGTGTTCCAGTGTTTCTTGTTCATGTGGTACCCCGGTTTGATTGAGGTAAAAATGTCTCGTAGCGCCAGGGCTTCGTCGGGATCACATTTTAAATTGATGTGAATCTCATCGCCACGTTCAACCACAATCGCAAACATCTTGCCCATCACCTTAAACACCATGGCATCCGGACCAAAGGGGTAGGTTTCTTCTGCCGCGGGTCGAGCCAGCAGATAATTTTTAAGGGTTGCTAGGTTATCCATATTTTAATAGAACTTAATGCCGTTTAATTTAACGCTGCTTAAATCAGTGCTGTGCAATGTAGTTTTGCATAGAGAATGGCTTTTCCCGCACGGCCGCAGCAACTTCTCTGACCTTCTTATTCATCCGCCCTTCTAATTTAAAAAGCTCCTGCTCGAAGGTTTTTTGTTGCTTTCTATCGAGCGCTTTCCACTTATCATGGGTGGGGATATGGCGGGTTTGACTGTAGACTTCAAATATTGGGGAGAAGAAGTGTTTTGACTCACAACTTAACGGCAAACTATCCATTAACACCGCCATCCGAATACAGGCTTCTGCCACGCGCACCTGATCATCCAACAAACTTGATGCGATGACATTAAGGCTTTCAAAAATATAATCAATTTTTTCCTGGGCGGCCTGCGCTTGCGCGGCATCAACGGCCGCCATATTCTGTTGTTGCAACGCTTGAACAGCAAAAACTTTGCGCCACAGAGAGAATGCTACAACGGCCAACAGCACCACGACTACGACCATTAATCCAATAATAAAATACCACATAATTTTCCCACTAACGTTTAGCGCTAAATTGTCTCAACAACTACCAACTGCGCATGCCGGCATTCTTCACCCCTATCCAGTCTTGGACAATCTGTAGGGTTTGAAAAAGTTCCACATCCGTCACACCGGTTGCCGCCAATGCTGTTTGCGCCGCCAATAGTTTTTGATGGGCACGTCGCTGACTGTGCATATCTAATACATTTCGTTGCTCTCGAGTGTTCACTTGCTGACGTTTCATCAATATATAGGCTGGCACCATGTCACTAAGATCGATACGTTGTTGTAGTTGTTTTCTAAGATAAGGCAGCGGTGCTTTTAGCAGGTAACGCTGACCCAACAGCGGTTTAACCGAGAAGGCTTTCACTAACGCGGCCACATAAGATTTTACGTTCTGCCGTACCCGCGCCTTCATAAACGGCAATTCAATATCGGGAGCGACACCGATATCTTCAATAGCATGACCGGCTAATGCCATGTATTCGCCGGCCGCTATATTCAGTTTGCCAAACCGAAGGTAAACCGTATCCCTATATTGACCAGAGCTGTTACTGCGCTCTCCAATAACAATGCCGCGTTTACGCCCCTGCATCGCGGACACCAACACCTCTGCGACACCCGAGGTATCACGGTCAATCAGCATTAATAAGACGCCGTCATATATCCTATCTCCGACATATTCCACCACCGAGCGGGCGCCAGMAAATTCCTTTTTCTGTACAAGGTATCCCGACCCCAGCATCTGCTCTGCCACAAAGGTTACATCACTGATAGAACTACCGCTGTTGCCCCTCAGGTCTAATACCACGCCCGCTACCTTATTTTGTTGAAACTGCTGCAGATGACTAACGATGTCAGTTTTTAAAGACTCGTTGTTAGTAATGGCCCCATCGAAATTGGGCAAGGTTAATACCGCGATACTGGTGGCCACGCCGCCTGCCAAGATTGGATAGGTGTCAGACTTAAGCTGACGATTCTGTATTGCAGGCAAAATAAACGGCAAATCACAACCCACTAAGCGGCCTACTGCTTGCTGTTTGTTCACCTGCCTTTTATCCTGCCTTTTCTCATCGAGCGATAANTAACTGGCATCGACGCCAATCAGCTTGGCATAGGCAGCAATAGCATAGGACATCAACTTGCCATTATTAAACTCTTGTAAGCAGGATTGCTGCTGCGTATAAGCTTGCAAGCTATGTTGCACAACATCTTTCCATTTAGCACCCGCCACCATATCGGGCAAGCCRAAATAAAACACCTTATCTTGCCAGCGCTGTTTTAGCTCGCTCTCATCTGCCGCCCAGGCAGTCGGTGTATGGTATATCGATTTGGGTCGCATAGTCGGGGCTTTACRCAACCAGCTTGCGGCTTGATTAATGGTAGTCGCCATGCGCCAGTTCACCACTGCATAAAGGCTCTTAAGCGCCTCAGGCTCGCCGGCTAGTAGTTTGTTATAGAGATCATCCGCCACCTGCATAATGACATCAACATCGGCTTTTAACATGAAATCCCGATRGGGATCGAGCAAGTCAAGAAAAGCAATCAGCCACTCATCTGGGCCAACCTGTAACGACAGCTCATCCAGCAATCGATAACTATCGAGTGCCTGRATCCCCAGYTGGAATTCCGATAACACAACTTTTTTGGCTAACACCGGYCSGGGCACGTCGGCYTGGGARGCTGCGGCCTTTARCGAGGGGTCGATGGGTGTGTGTTGGCTGCAGGCCGTAGCTCCTAGCATTAGCGCACAGATAAGTAATATTCTTAACAACACAACGTTTCCACTTCACTCATTGAGGGGCTATTATGCTTGAGCTGCGCTAAAAGCACAATTTTCACTTTGTTTTAGCTGTTTTTTAGCAGGCTTGCGTTATATTGCTCGCCGCCAAGCTGTCGGTACTCTTTTAGCGCTAAGATTGCCTCACTGCGCAACACACTACCTTGCACAGTTACACCACGCTGAACCAAGGCATCCTGCCAGTCAGCTGGCACCGGCCCTTCATCAAAACCCGCATATTGTTCAACATCGTGTTTGGTTGCGGCATACACCAAACGCGCGATACCAGTCCAAAACAACCCACCCCAACAGCTCACGCAGGGTTGCGCGCTGGTGTACAGGCCTACCGGCTCAGCCCCTAGATCATAGCTACGGCGAGTTTCTTGCGCCATGGTCCAGGCAACAAACTCGGCATGGGCAGCACTCCAGCCACTGGCTGTCACCTGATTCACCCCAATTCCAATTACCTCACCAGAGTCGAGGTTACACACCACAGCGCCAAATGGCCCCCCTGAGCCTTCTTTAACCTGTCGAGCGGCAAGATTTATAGCAACGGTCATTCTTTCTTCTTCCGTTGCCAGAATTTGCCCTAGAGCAACCTCTTGCTCCAGCCATGCCGGTAACCGAACGCTGGTTAAGCATAGATTTTGTTTTTGCATTTCCCCGCCTCTCTGCTGAGTATTAAACACTAGAATTCCAAAATTCCCGTCTATATCCATTTAAACTGCTACACTCACTGCTACACTCACTGCTACACTCACTGCTACACCCGTACTCTCGTATATGTAGTCTCGTACAAGTACTGGTTGATTACCAGAGGCGCAAAAAGGAACAACACAAAACTCCCAGCCAAATGCTTACCTTAATGACCCAATCTACAGGTATTACTACCTGGGTTAATGTGACTTATTCACAAGGAAAAGCCTTTCGCTATTGGACATCGTCTGTAATAATTTCCTCACAGATTCGGAGAGGGAAACAATACCTACCCCAAATCAGATACAGGCATACTATAAAAACTGATTAACAACATTCATTGAACCGACGGATAGAGGAATATTAACATGGCTATTTATTTAGAAATTGAAGGCATCGAAGGAAACGTTACCGCTAAAGGCTTTGAGAAAATGATCGAAGTAAATAGCTTTAACTGGGGCGTAGGTCGTGCAATATCTCAAAACACCGGCCGTATGGCTAACCGTGAAGCTTCGCGCCCAAGCATCAGTGAAATCACTGTGACTAAAGTTGTCGACAAATCAACACCTCTTATTATTCAAGAATCAACAATCGGCACCAAAGGTAAAAAAGTACTCATTCACTTTGTAACTACTGGTGGTGATCAACTAGAAGAGTTCCTAACCTACACCCTAGAAGATACTCTCATCAGCAGTTATTCTATCGGCGCCTCAAGCGACGGAGAGCCCGGTGAAACTATCTCTCTAAGCTTCTCCCAGTTTGAAGTTGCCTTTACCGAAGCCGGTGAARCCAACGCTCGTAGCGGCAAAGGCCGATTTGGTTACGATATTGCTCAAGCCAAGAAAGCATAATATTAAGCAGGCACAAAAAAAGGGGCTATGCCCCTTTTTTTGTGCCTGCTTGTTGCTCGCCAATGTCGACTAGCTGCGAATACTTTGTTAGGAATACTCCGTTAGRAATATATTATTAGGATATTTTGTACAGTAGAAAGGCCATCACGGCGATAAGCCCTATGGATGAAACACCCGCCATCCGCCACCAAAACATGGTTTTTTCTCGCTGRGTCTGTGCAGCTTTTTTAGGATCGTAGGCAGGCATATCTTGCGTATCGTCAATATCAACCTCCATACAACGGAGCAACATTTCACGTCGGCGCTGTCGATACTCACCTTTATTAAAGTGTCCATCCGCGTAGTTTCTTGCTAACTCGCGAATTTCGTATCCAATATTTTCTTCTAATTCTCTATTCATTTATAAAGCCTGAACAGCAACCACAGTAACGTTATCTCTTGCTTCATTTTTTAGTGAATCACTTACAAAATCATCAGCGTAATTTTCTACGCTGCTTAATCTTAATCTGGACAGCATTTCATCATGAGAAAGCGCTCCATACAAGCCATCACTGCACAAAACGTAAATATCTTTCTGCTTCATTTCAAACACTAGGACATCAACATACAGTGCGTCGGTAGCACCCACCGCACGAGTAATCACATTCGACGCAGGATGATTCACTGCTTCCTCAGGCGTAATCAATCCTCGTGAGAGCATTTCATTAACCTGACTATGATCCTCAGAAACTTGCTCCAACATACCACCACGATATCGATACAACCTGGAATCGCCTGCCCATAAGCATACGCCCATATTACCACGAGCAAACATTGCCACCACGGTACTGCCCATGGTTCGGCCTTCACAATTCGCCCTCGAATACACGCGTATTTCGTTATGTACGGCTAACAAAGTATCTTCGATGCTATCAACCAAATCGGGTATATCCAAATCTACATCCATCGTCGCCAGCGCAGTTGTTATCATTTCACTTGCGATCTCTCCGGCGTCATGGCCACCCATGCCATCGGCAACAGCCCAAAAACCATCCTCAGTACGGCACATCAAGGCGTCTTCATTCATTTTACGCACCGCCCCACAATGGGTTGTGGCACTGGTTAACCAAGACTGTGTACTCATCTAATTACTCACATTATTGGCAAGAGACTCACCATTTTCAGTAGCGCCCTTTAGCAACTGGCCCTGTGGAATCACCCCAAAAGGTGTATTCCATGTCCAATGCTGCCATTGGCCATCGAGCATCGCCACAAACATTTGTGCCGGTGGTAGATGGCCAGACACCAGAAAAGAAGGTGCAACATGCTCTGATCCAGTGCTCCACCATAAACTATAGCTTGGTAATCGCTGTTGCAGGAA
>NVVG01000079.1 GCA_002402125.1 Moraxellaceae bacterium | reverse complement strand
GGTTTCTCCCTAGTCCCCCAGATTGGTTGCCGCTGGCTGAACGTAACCAGCGGAGATCTAATGTATTTAGTCGTATATCTTCTGCTTTGGTAAATAAATCCCAGTTCCGCAGTGTCGCTTAATGATACATTTTTGGCAGCGCAGGACCTTCCCAGAATTAGTACATATTTGTATTCTAAATCCAAGGTAAACGAATAGGTTTGCATTACATATCGATTCACGAACATACATACAGTTTAAGGAGTTCAATATGAGTGAGACAAATGCAAAGTCAAAATCAGAAGCAATGTCTATTGTCTTTCGTAAAATGAATTTTGAACTCGAGAAAAAAGACACTAAGAAATACTGGCACGGCGATAGCCCGTTTATCACTCTTTTTTGGAGCGCTCTATCGGCCGCTTTCCCTGAAGGCGAAAGATTTTTTATGGATTCTGGTCGATACTATAAAAAAGAGATTAAAGACCCCGTTTTAAAGGAACAGTTCGCTGATTTCATTCGTCAAGAAGCTCACCACACTTATCAACATAAGAGATTGAATTCTTTAGTTGCAGGGTTTGATGTGGATATGGAGAAATACGACGGCTGGTTTGGCTGGATACTCAATTTGGTAAAAGATAAAATCGATCCAATGAAGCAACTTGCTGTATCAGTGGGCTTGGAACATTTTACTGCTAACTTCGCACACCAGTACTTGAGTAACGAAAAATTTACACGGGGTGTTGACCCAGAAATTAAAGCACTATGGTCATGGCATGCAGCTGAAGAGATTGAACACAAAGGTGTTCTTTTTGATCTATATAAAGAAGTGGGAGGCGGCTATTTCACTCGAGTAATCGCGATGTCACTAGCCTGGCTAATTATCATTGTGATGACACTCACCGCTCAGTTCCAAATGATAGCTAAAGACGGCAACCAATGGAATGTGAGGGACAATTTAAAAGGATTATGGTATTTGTTCGGGTACGGGGGGCTTCTGACAAATATGATGCCTGAGTTTTTCAGATACTTTAAACCAAGCTTTCACCCGTGGGATCTTGATGACCAGAACTATATAGATGCTTGGTTTGAAGATAATTCAGACTATGTTACTAATTTACCCCCTGCTGGATAAACCGTGACAGACATTGAAACAAAGGTTGTAAAAACGAATCACCTGTTTAGATCTGATATGCCCCTGATCTAAATCATTCGGTTACAAGCTCCCCGCTTGTAACCGTTTTTTTTATTCCAAGCCCCGAAAATTTAGAAACCTCAAAATCTGTTGTGGTTACTTACCAGTTACTTCCCCGGACACCCACGCTACAAAATGAAATATACCTCTTCGAAATAATAAATATTTCGTAAAATATTTTCAGCAATAACAGGTACCAAAGCGTTGGATAAGATACCACACCTCGCGGCAAAGCAGTTCTTACTTTGCCAAGAGTCAATCGTGGTTAGTAGTGGGCGATAGGGTCTGGGTTACCGTCGGGATCACTAATTGCCGTGCCATAGGAGTTGAGGGGGGCACTGAACAGTAACAAACCACAAGCATGAGGCGCCGCCATGGATGTACCCGACTTGGCTGTAGTGCCACCACCTTTCTTGGTTGATAACACGTTTACCCCTGGAGCCGCGTAATCCACTGTGGGGTTACCAAAATTTGAAAATCCAGCAAATTCGTCATTCGAATCAATGGCGGATATTGTGTAGATATTATCACCTTCTACATGAGCGGGTTCATAGTCACTGGCATCTTTGCTGGAATTGCCAGCAGCGATGGCGAAATAGATTCCCATCTCTGCCGCATTGCTGACAGCAGCATGCAGGGACTCAAAATGGCCACTAGCCCCAAGGCTCATATTGGCACAATCACCAGCGGAAGCGTTTTCGGCGACCCAGTCCACACCGGCTATAACACCATCAATCGTGCCACTGCCGCTGTTATCCAGCACTCGTACTGGATGTACAGTCGCTCCAGAGGCGACACCCACGACGTCAATCGAATTATCGATTGCGCCAATTGTGCCCGCAACATGGGTGCCGTGACCTTGACCGTCATTGGGCGAATTTTTACCGCGTGACACGAAGTTAGCACCATAGCCGACATTTAAATCGGGATGATCAAGATCAATGCCGGTATCAATGATCCAGGCATCTAAACCGCGACCATCAATGGGGCCACCCACGCGAGCAACACCCCAGGGTGTCACTTGGATGGCCTCCTCCTCCTCATCACCGCCACCGGCCCAGGGTGGTTTCGCGAAAGCCCAGGCAACGCCATTGGGTTCAAAATAGGCAATGCTGGGGTTGTTGGCGGCAAGCCTAGCCGCTCCTTGTGCAGATATATTGGCCGAAAAACCTTTTATCGCCACGGTAAAAATATGCCGTACCGTACCCCCCCCTTGGCGGACTAGTGCATGGGATAACTGGTTTACGCGGTCCCTTGGGAGACCCTGTTTATAGACAAAAATATAACTTTGTTGCGCATCTTCGAGGTTTTGCATGGCGTTATCCGGCAGAAGGCCCTGAGTGGGGTTCGCATTCACCACTAGACTGCCCAACATAATACTTATTACTGTTGCGATTTTGCTAAATGGTATGCTCATTTAGGTTCTCCTTGTGAACACCTTCGACATATTAGAAGAATATACGATCTTATTAAATTTTCAGGCCTGATCTGGCTGTCGGTCTTTACCTGTTTCTGCTCCTTTCTGCAGGCTTTCGCGGCTTCGATCCAAGTAACAAGAAGGCAAGCTGTGTGCCAATGAAGCATTGCCAATGAATTCAAGAAGCTGCGATATATAGCCAATAGTTATTGTATTAAGCGCCGACACTTTCGATAAGAGAAATAATAGTAAATTATATTGATGCCTTGGCTGTCTTTGTAGTGGTCAATTAAGTGGGTGTCCTCTGTCTCTTATTGCACTACGCCATGGAGGCCACCGCCGATGAAGTTGCCGATCCTTCAGAAGCAAGTTTGGATATACATTTCCCTAGGGAACTTGGAACTGTAATAGTGACATATTCAGAACCCCTATCTCAATTAGATAAACAATTGCAATAAGCTATTTAAATGCTGGCGGCCTAGCTCGGTGGGAACCCAGCGTTGCGCATCTTCAACCAGTAAGCCTTGTTTTAATGCTTGGGTTAAGGGTTGTTGTATTGCTGCTGGCATTTCTGCATGCAGGGTTCTGGCTAAAAAATGCTGTTTGTCTACGCCGCGATTTAGGCGTAGGCCATTCATAAAGAATTCCATCGCTATTTCGTCTTTTTTTACGTTAACGCTATGACTAAGAAACGCTTTGTCTTTGTTGAGGTAATCTTTGGGTACGCGGGTTTTTTGGTAGCGAGTAATTTCTTGCGTATTGCCATGGGTTATTTTTCCATGGGCTCCGGCACCAATTCCTAGATAGTCGCCAAACTGCCAGTAGTTAATATTGTGTCGGCACTCATGGCCCGCTTTAGCATAGGCCGATATTTCATACTGAGCATAACCTTGTTCCTCTAAGTAGCTTTGCCCTGCCTCTTGGATATCCCATAACGCATCATCTTCGGGTAGCTTAGGCGGCTTACTATAGAACACGGTGTTGGGTTCGATGGTTAATTGATACCAGGATAAATGGGTGGGTTTGAGTGCAATGGCTTGGGCCAAATCCGCTAACGCTTGCTCTGGTTGCTGATTGGGTAAGCCGTACATTAAATCAATATTGAGTTCAGAAAACCCTGCTGTGTGAGCCATCCCCGCGGCCTGGATAGCTTCGTCACAATTGTGGATGCGTCCTAGGGTTACCAGCTGCTCAGGTTGAAAACTCTGCACGCCTATAGATAGGCGATTAATGCCTGCTTGACGATAGCCAATAAATTTTTCTTGTTCAAAGGTGCCGGGGTTTGCTTCTAGGGTGATCTCGGCATCTTTTGCTAGGGTTACGCGGGTAAAAACTCCGTGCAGTAAACGTTGTAAACCTGCTGCGGATAATAGACTGGGAGTGCCGCCACCAAAAAATATGGTCTCTATGTTGCGGCCTTGTACCTGAGGCAGATCAATGTCTAAATCTTCTAACAGGGCATCTATATAAGCGTCTTCAGGAATGGTCTCTGCTTGGTGGCTATTAAAGTCACAATAAGGACATTTCCGTATGCACCAAGGTATATGGATATAGATAGATAAGGGCGGTAGCTCGATAGTGGCACTAACCAGAATGATTCACCAGTTGTTGCATCAATTGGGTTAACGCCTTGCCGCGGTGACTTAAGGTATTTTTACGCTCGGCCGTTAACTTGGCGGCAACACAATTTTCGCTGGGCACAAAAAATACTGGATCATAACCAAAGCCATTATCACCATCAGCCTGTAGGGCAATGGAGCCTTCCCAGCTGCCTTGGCAAATAATCGGTGTTGGATCTTCTGCATGACGCATATAGACAATGACACACTGAAAGCGCGCGGTGCGTTGTGATTCAGGCACATCAATTAATGCTTCCAATAATTTTTTAACGTTATCCTTATCGGAGGCATCAACGCCTGCATATCGTGCACTGTAGATGCCTGGCTGTCCTTTTAGTGCATCCACTTCTATTCCTGAATCATCGGCCAGCGCGGGGCGGCCGGTGAGCTTAGCGGCATTGCGGGCTTTGATTAATGCATTTTCAACAAAGGTGAGGCCGGTTTCTTCCGGTTCGGGCACATCCAAATCTTTTTGCGCTACGGCAGAATAACCCAACGGCTGAATGACTTTGTTAATTTCTTTGAGTTTGCCTTTGTTGCCGCTGGCAATCACTATTTCTACGGACATATTCAGCTCGTTATTCCTGTTGCTATCTATTTGTTATCGATATAAAAGGTTTGATCAAAAGAAACCTTGAGACCGCGATATTGCGGTGTGGGTTGTACGTTAATGTCAAACGATAATCTTTCACCGTTATCGATAAAAAACTCTGCCAAATAGTAGATAGCGGAACCTTCGGTAATAATATTAAATTCCAAGGTGCGTTGTTGGCCAATGAGATTACTCACCTTACCGGCCAATTGCGCCATTACACCTTCAATTTTCCCGCTGGACTGTTTTTTCTGCACGGCAATATTAATCATGCCACGTTTTCTGCTGCGCGTGATGCCCGATGCTTTGGCAACTTGTGGCGTTAGCATGGTGGTATTAACGGCGCTGTAATGCACAATATAATTATCGTCTTCAATTTTTTGTTCGGCGTTAGCCAGATTGCTGAAGAATCCAGTGATAAGAATACATATCAGATATAAAGAAGAGTGGTGTTTCATGGTCTTTTCCTCGGAGCGCGTGTATATAGCCGTCTCCACTTTGTTAATGATGTCGAGTAATATGATAAATCGCCGTTTCACCAAATAGGTTTGGCATTAGTTTGGCGCCAATACTATCGTTTTCATGGGAATCCACCACGGTACGATGCAAAATGGTGAGTGACTTTCTATGGCATAACGCCTCAAAGTCTTTAAAGGTGCATAGATGAATGTTCGGTGTATTGTACCAGGTGTATGGCAGGTTTTTTGATACCGGCATACGGCCTTTGGTTAGCAGGTAAAACCGACATCGCCAATGGGCAAAATTGGGGAAGGTAATGATGCATTCTTTACCGATACGTAACATCTCATCGATGATTTGGTCGGGATAATGCACGGCCTGTAGGGCTTGGGTCATCACGACCATGTCGAAACTATCGGTTTTAAAGTTGGCGAGGTTTTCGTCCATATTTTGCCCGATGACATTAACCCCCTTTTTGATGCATTCCACCATCTGTGTTGGGTTGATTTCTAACCCGTAACCATGAACATCGAGGCTCTGCTTTAACTGGGCCAATAGCGTGCCGTCACCACAACCAAGGTCTAATACTCGTGATTGTGGTTTGATCCAACTTTCAATGGTGGTGAAGTCGTTACGCAAGGTCATTGAGATAGCTCCTGAGCAATGCCATCCATATAGGCCCTGAATAAATCGGTATATTGAGGAATATCCAATAGAAATGAATCATGTCCCTGGGGACAATCGATTTCTGCGTATGACACATTTTTACCCGCTTGAATGAGTGCATCGACAATTTCTTGTGAGCGTGCAGGGGCGAAACGCCAGTCAGTGGTAAATGACATCAGCATAAAGCGACATTGAGCCCGCGCCACGGCGGCACTAAGATCGCTGTTGTAGTCAGCGGCGGGATCGAAATAGTCGAGTGCTCGTGTCATTAACAGGTAGCTATTTGCGTCGAAGTTCTCCGAAAATTGGACTCCTTGGTAGTTTAGGTAGCTTTCTACCTGGAATTCTACATTGTAGTCAAATTTGAGCTTGCCTTCTCTGAGCTCTCGGCCAAACTTGTCGCGCATGGCCTCATCCGATAGATAGGTGATGTGGCCTAACATCCTCGCCAATATCAACCCAGTCTTCGGAAAGCTCTGTTTTTCATAATAATGACCGCCATGGAATTCGGGATCAGATAAGATCGCTTTGCGGGCTATTTCATTAAATGCAATATTTTGCGCAGACAAGACAGGAGCCGCGGCGATGACCACGGCATGACGTAACCGCTCTGGATGGTCGATAGACCACTGTAATGCCTGCATGCCGCCTAGGCTACCGCCAATAACCGCGGCCCATTGATCGATACCCAGTACATCTGCAAGGCGAACTTGCGTTTCTACCCAATCTTTTGCCGTGACAATGGGGAAATCGGGGCCATAGGGTTTGCCGGTGTCGGGATTGTTACTTTTGGGCCCGGTGCTGCCATGGCAACCACCGATGTTATTGATGCTGACGATGTGAAACTGATTAGTATCAATCACTTTGCCAGGGCCAATGCAGGCATCCCACCAGCCGGCGCGTTTATCGTCGGCTGCATGGCGGCCTGCGGCATGATGATTGCCGCTTAGGGCATGGCATACCAAAATAGCATTGCTCTTGTTTGGGTTTAGTTCGCCATAGGTTTCGTAAATAAGGTCATATTCGGGCAGTGTTTTACCGCATAGTAGGGGCAGTGGGGTGTCGAAATGCACAGTTTGGGGCACAACGATACCCACCGAACCAGGAGAGTCCTGGGGTGTAGCGGGTAGTGCTGTGTTGGTGTCTAGATTAGGCATTCAAACAGGGTCTCAGCGGTAAAAGTGTTAACTATCACTACAATTAGCCTCAAGATAGTCATGAAAGGGCGATTTTACCGCTAATAACGTTGGAAACCTAGCCTATTTCGACTACCTTGAAGAATTGATAGTTAGGCTTTAATCGGAAGAATTGAAGCTGCTTTCTGAGCTAAGGTTGGTGTTGCCTATTTTCTACTGGATGGTCTGAATAGGTAAATAATTTTAATGCTTGGCTATTGGCTTATTTATGGCATATTTGAAGTCCGTATCGGCAATGCAGTGGAACACTATGAAGACAAAAAACAAATTATCACTAAAAATGCTGACGGCACTTGTTACGTCTATTGCCGTAGTGGGTTTTGCGGTATTTACCTGGGTCAATCATAGCTATAACTGGGAATCCAACAAGGAACTGGGGCGTTTAAAAAATACTGAATATTTGGTATTGCAAGGTGCCTATGAATTACAAATGTCGCTCGTGGATATTGAGCGAACCTATGAGACCAGTCTAGTGTCGGCCGATAGTAGTGCACTCAATAAAGGCCGTAATCTTGTTTTAGAATCCAAAAGCAAACTCTCGGAACTACAGCTAGTCTCCCCCGATGCACAATCTAGTTTGGAAAAAATAAAGCTAAACCTTATTAACTATACGGATGCTCTGGAGAAATATAGCAAGGATTTTGTCGAGGGTAGGTTAGATGAAAATGTCATAGGAGAAATATCAGCAGGGGTAAACAAAAAGCGAGATCTCTATGACAAAGGTTTGCGAGATTTTACCGCGGCCGTTGTTGTCGATATCAATGATACGATCCTGGCTATTCAACGTACGGGAGATATATCAATAGTGGAGGAAGTAGTGATAGGCTCCCTGTTGATAATTATTATCGTTGTTGTGGCTTACGCCCTCATTATCAGGACGCTCAATACCATCATTAAAGCCGCCTCGATAGCGGATGAAGTGGCACAAGGTAATCTGGATATAAAGATAGCTATCCCAAATTTCGATGAGACGGGGCGCTTGATGGATGCCTTGGTGACAATGCGCGATCGTTTAAAAGAGAGGCGGCTTTCGGATGCGGTGCTTACTACCAATCAGTTACGCTTATCCCGCCTCAACGATGCGATGCGTGGTGAGTTGACGGTAAAGGAATTGTCACAACAAGTATTGTCTAGTATGGCGGCTGAGTTTGATGTGTTAGTGGCTAGGCTGTTTTGCATGGAAGACGACAAGTTACACTATGTATCAGGTTATGCATTCGATGAATCCAACCAAAATGATACTTTTTTATTGGGTGAGTCATTGATTGGGCAGTGTGGGCTCAATAAAAAAATTATATCCATTGATAACTTGCCAGAGGATTATTTGAACGTTTCTTCAAGTGTGGGTAAGGCGGCTTCAAAGCGGCTTATTGTTTTCCCTCTACTGCATAATGATGAATTAAAAGGTGTTATTGAATTAGCGACTTTTTCAGAGATTAACCAAGAAATTATGTCATATATTACCGATGGCAGTGAAGGTGTGGCGATTGCGGTTAACGCGGCTAGGTCTCGAGAAAAGTTATCGGACATGTTGGAGAAGACTCTGGTGCAAGCGACGGAGATGGAAAATCAGAAGGAGGAGTTGCGAGTCACCAACGAAGAATTGGAAGGGCAAACACGAGAACTGCGTTCTTCTGAAGAGAGCCTACAAGCGCAACAAGAAGAACTGCGAGTTATGAATGAAGAGCTCGAAGAAAGAACACGAATGTTGGACCATCAAAAGAAAGAAATACTCAAAAAAAATGTGGCACTTGAAAAATCCAAAGAGGTGATGCTGCATAAAACTGACCAACTAGAAATGAGTGGAAAGTACAAGTCAGAATTTTTATCAACCATGTCGCATGAATTAAGGACGCCGCTTAATAGCATCCTAATATTGTCGCAAGGGTTGATGAAAAAAAATAAGAAGATATCGGCGGAAAAGATAATAGAACACGCAAATATTATCAACTCATCTGGCGAAGATCTATTAGCATTGATAAATGATATTCTTGACCTATCAAAGGTAGAAGAAGGAAAGTTTGAACTTGTTATTGATGAGGTTGTGCCAAGTGAGTTGATGGCCGCTATTAAACAGCAATTTAATTTCGAAGCAGAAAAGAAGGGCATTGAGCTAAATATTCGTATCGGTGACGTACCTGGTATGTTGTACCTTGATCGGCATCGGCTGAATCAGATTTTGAGAAATTTTTTGTCAAATGCTTTCAAATTTACCAGTCGAGGAAGTGTTGAACTATCGATATCACAGGCCGATGAAGATTTCCAACCGGATAGAAAAAATCTTCAAGATAAGGACTATTTTGTAATCAAAGTGAAAGACACGGGTATTGGCATTCCGTTAGACAAGCAGCAAAGCATCTTTGAGGCATTTCAACAGGCCGATGGCACCACAAGTCGTCAATATGGTGGTACCGGATTGGGACTCACCATATCCAAAGAGCTATCCCACATCATGGGGGGTGAAATAAAGGTTCACAGTGAGGGCGAAGGCAAGGGCTCAACATTTGTCTTGTTCTTACCGGTGCGTCATGAAGCGGCCGATATTTCAGTTATCGATAGTGGTGACCTTGTTAAGCGCCAGGTTCCGCCAGAAAATACCCAGCCGGCCAATGGTATTATTTCATCGGCCGCCACTACCACAATGGTTGATGAGCGGGCGGTGCTAATTATTGAAGATGATAATAGCTTTGCCGGCGTACTGGCGGAACTGGCCGAAGGCTTTGGTCTGAATCCTTGGGTTGTGAATAGTGGAGAGGATGCGTTAACTTCGCTAGAAGATAAGTTACCCGGTGCGATAATTCTAGATTTAGGGTTGCCGGGCATGGGTGGTTTAGACGTGCTTGAGACGTTAAAAAATAGCGAGGTGGCAAAAGACATTCCAGTGCATGTGATTTCTGGCAAAGCGGAGTCGGGCAGTGTCTTGGCTATGGGGGCGGTAGACTTGCTGAATAAACCGGCGGACAAAAATAGTATTGAGGGTCTATTTAAAAAGATAAAAGATGAAACTCTGGAATCTGCAAAACGGTTGCTAATTATCGAAGATGATCCGGTGCAACAGCAGGCACTACATGATCTTTTCTCGGTTAACGATGTGTATTTTGATGTGGTTGATAATGGCGCCGAGGCAGAGCGCTTATTGCGGATGAATGATTACGATTGCATTGTGATGGATTTACGTTTGCCAGATTCATCCGGACTGGATATTTTGCGAAAACTGCGCACCTTGGATAAAAACCATCATGTGCCTGCGATCATTTACACGGCGATGGATATCAGTCGTGAGATGGAAGCTGAGTTACGGAAAGTTGCCGATCGCATCATTTTGAAGTCTGGCAATGCAATGGATCGATTGCTCAATGAAACATCCCTGTTTTTAAATTGGGTTGACTCGCAGCAAGTGTATCAGCGCGACCATCGTCAAGAAAGAGAAGAAGATAGTGGGTCTGAAACACTAAAAGACCGCCACATTCTAATGGTTGATGATGATATGCGAAACCTTTATTCATTATCGGCGGCGCTTGAGGACTTCGGTATAAGAATTACGACGGCGGCTAATGGCAAAGAGGCGTTAGATGTTTTGGATAGAGATA
Source organism: Moraxellaceae bacterium (assembly GCA_002402125.1). GTDB lineage: Bacteria > Pseudomonadota > Gammaproteobacteria > Pseudomonadales > Ketobacteraceae > 42-54-T18. The sequence continues at coordinate 7,376 of NVVG01000079.1, read as the reverse complement.
GCTCGGTAGAGTTGGTGTTGATGGACATCATGATGCCAGTGATGGATGGCTACGAAGCTATCACGCGAATCCGTGCCCAAGACAAATATGCCAACTTGCCAATTATTGCATTAACCGCAAAGGCGATGAAAGAGGATAAGTCTCGCTGTATCGAGGTGGGGGCCAGTGACTATTTCCCCAAACCCATCGATGTAACCAGACTGAAAAGCGCCATGAAAGTATGGTTGCGACAACAGTAACCGATTACCAAAAATAGTAACTATCACGGAAGATAGCCTCATGATAGCGACACGATTGCGATCTGCCTCTGATCTTTTCGGTTATAACATCGGACACTTAGCTTATGCGAATACCTTGAAGCAATGAATATATCAGCTTTAATTAGAGGAGGTAACTGTGTCTTATATGCCTGGATGAATATCGCTCAGTTTTTGTCAATAACGTTGACCTGCATTGAGGTCGGCTACCCTCAGCGTAGTACCATAAACATTAGAAATTTCAATCAGTTAAGCAGTGAAGATATATGATTCCTATAAAGAATATGTCCATCAGATTTAAGACGATAGCGACAACAGTCTTTGGGCTAGTGTCTTTTATGGCATTCACCTGGATGAATACCAGTTTTAACATGGATTCGAATTTGCAATTGGCGCGCTTGAAAAGCACAGAGTACGTGTTGTTACAAGGCGTCTATGAATTACAAATGTCACTGGCGGATATAGAAAGAACCTATGAATATAGTTTTTTAGAGGCTGATAACCGTGAGTTGAATAAAGGCAGAAATTTAGTACTAGAGGCAAAAAGCAAAATCTCGGAACTACAGCTGATCGCACCTGATGCACACGCCAGACTAGAAAAAATAAGGCTGGCCCTTAATACCTACGCCACTGCGGTGGATGAATATACCAAAGATTTTATTGATGGCAGGTTAGACGATAGTGTCATATATGAAGTGCTTGAGCAGGTGAATAAGAAACGTAGTTTTTATGAGCATGATCTAAGGAATTATACAGAACTGATTGGGTTAGACTTTAGCAACACAATTACCCACATTCAGGAAGAAGGTGATCTCGCAGTAAACCGTGAAATAGCCGTTGGCGCGTCTATGATAACGGTCGTTGTAGCCATAGCGTTCTTTCTGGTCTCTAGGCTTTTGATGGCGTTAAATCATGCCGTTTCCGTCGCCAATGAAATTAAAAAGGGCAATTTGGATATTGAGATAAATTGCTCATTTGATGCTGAAACCAAGCGAGTGCTGGAAGCGCTGTACACAATGCGTGATCACCTTAAAGAACAGAAACAGATGGTCGATCTAACTGCAAATAATCAGCAGCGTTTATCTCGCCTCAATGATGCGATGCGTGGGGATTTAACGCTGCAGGAACTATCGCAACAAGTGTTATCCAGTATGGCTGAGGAATTTGATGTTTTGGTGGCAAGGTTATTCTGTCTTGACGGCGATCGGTTGGAGTATGTATCCGGTTATGCATTTGATGAAAGAAGTAACAGAAAAACCACCTATATGTTAGGAGAGTCCTTAGTAGGACAATGTGCTTTGGATAAGAAAGTTGTCCATATTGATAACATACCTGAGGACTATCTAAAGATTTCTTCAGCAGTAGGGCGATCCGACCCAAGACGGCTAATTATTTTTCCACTGGTGCACAACTATCAACTAAAGGGTGTCATAGAATTAGCAACTTTTTCTGCCTTCGATGAAGAGATGGAATCTTATATTTCCGGCGGCAGTGAAGGTGTTGCTATAGCAGTCAGTGCGGCGATATCGAGAGAGAAATTATCCGAAATGTTACTCCAGACGCAGGCACAAGCGACGGCAATGGAGAATCAGCAAGAAGAACTTCGGGTGACTAATGAGGAGTTGGAAGGTCAGGCAAGAGAGCTACGTTCCTCCGAAGAAAACCTGCAAGCTCAGCAAGAAGAGCTTAGGGTGATGAATGAAGAGCTAGAAGAAAGGACAAGGATGCTGGACTTTCAAAAACAGGAGATTCTAAAAAAGAACGTTGCACTTGAAAAAACCAAAGAAATCATGATCCAGAAAACAGATCAGCTGGAGATGAGTGGTAAGTATAAATCGGAATTTCTATCAACAATGTCACATGAGCTCCGAACACCGTTGAATAGCATTTTGATCTTGTCACAGGGATTAATAAACAACAATAAGAAGACACTGACAGAAAAAGAAGTTGAACATGCACAAGTTATCCATTCATCGGGTGAAGATTTACTATCACTGATAAATGACATTTTGGATTTATCGAAAGTAGAAGAAGGAAAATTTGAACTTATTGTTGATGAAGTGACACCTGATGAGTTGATGTCAGTTATTAACCAACAATTCAGCTATGAAGCAGAAAAGAAGGGAATTGAGCTAAAATTACATATTGGTGATGTTCCTGGCATGTTGTATTTGGATAGGCATCGGTTGAATCAAATTCTGCGTAACTTCTTATCAAACGCGTTCAAATTCACTAGTCGAGGCAGTGTTGAAATATCCATTCTGCGTGAAGATAAACATTTTAAACCTGAAAGAAAAAACCTGTTAGAGGGAGAGTATTTTGTTATTAAGGTGAAGGACACTGGCATTGGAATTCCAATGGATAAGCAGAAAAGCATATTTGAGGCATTTCAGCAGGCAGATGGTACCACCAGCCGTGAATATGGTGGCACGGGATTGGGGCTTACAATATCAAAAGAACTATCCCATATCATGGGTGGTGAGATAAAAGTCCATAGTGATGGCGAAGGCAAGGGTTCGACATTTGCATTGTTTTTACCGGTGAGTCATCAGGTTTCCAATGTTGCTGGTAGAGACAATGGTGGTTTTGTGGAGCGTCGCACTTCGCTCGAAACATCGCAACTGGTAAATCACTATCAGGATAATAGTCAGCAGGAAAATCAACTGCAAGCTAATTTAGAAACTACTACTTCCAATAATCCAACAAAGGTAGATGAGCGAGCGGTGTTAATTATCGAAGATGACAATAGCTTCGCAACAATATTGGCGGAACTTGCCGAGGGATTTGGTCTGAATCCATGGATAGAAAGCAATGGCGAGGCAGCGTTAGCTTTATTGCAAGAAAAATTGCCAGGTTCAATTATTTTGGATTTGGGTTTGCCCGGTATTGGCGGTATAGCAATACTTGAGATATTGAAAAATAATAATGCGACAAAAGAGATTCCAGTGCATGTCATTTCCGGTAGAGACGAATCTGCCAGTGTGTTGGCAATGGGGGCTGTGGATCTACTGAATAAACCAGCAGATAAGAATAGTATCGAGGGGCTATTTCAGAAGATAAAACAGGAGACCCTAGAATCGGCAAAACGTTTGTTGATCATAGAAGATGACCCTGTGCAGCAGCAGGCGTTGCACGATTTGTTTTCGGTTAAYGATGTGTACTTTGATGTGGTTGATAATGGGGYCGAGGCAGAGCGYCTACTGAGGGCGAATGACTACGATTGTATTGTGATGGATTTACGTTTGCCCGATTCATCGGGGTTAGAMATTCTACGAAAATTACGCTCTTTGGATAAAAATCATCAAGTTCCCGCCATAATATATACCGCGATGGATGTGAGTCGTGAGATGGAGGCAGAGCTACGAAAAGTTGCCGATCGCATTATTCTAAAATCCGGAAATGCCATGGATCGACTGCTCAATGAGACGTCTTTGTTTTTAAATTGGGTTGATTCTCAGCAAGAAAATGAACGCTATAGCCGCAAAGAAAGACATGAAGATAGCTTGTCAGATTCTCTTGAAGGTCGGCATATCCTGATGGTGGATGATGACATGCGAAATTTATATTCATTATCGGCGGCGCTTGAGGATTTTGGAATAAAAATCACTACAGCGTCTAATGGCCAAGAGGCGTTGGACTTTTTGGCTAATGATCACTCGATAGAATTGGTGTTAATGGATATCATGATGCCAGTGATGGACGGTTACGAAGCCATTRCCCGGATCCGCGAACAAAATAAATTTACCAAGTTACCGATTATTGCCTTAACGGCAAAAGCAATGCAAGAGGATAGGTCTCGTTGTATCGAGGTGGGTGCAAACGATTATTTCCCCAAACCTATTGATGTACCAAAATTAAAAAGTGTCATGAAAGTGTGGTTGCGACAACAGTAGCAAAAAATGTGATGACACAAAATGTGATGAATAAATTGAGCAGTGAAGTATATGAGTGAAAATAAGAGAGTCACACTAAAAATACAGACGGCTATTTGCATAATAATAAGTGCAATAGGTCTCTTTGCATTTAATTGGATGAACTATAGTGCCAACGACAATATACACCAGCAGCTATCACGCCTCAAAAATGTCGACTACATGGTGTTAGTGGGAATACACTCCTTGCAAATGAAACAGGCTGAGATTGATAGAGCTTATGAGCGAAGCTTGCTGGAGAGCGACGTCAATTCGCTTAACAAGGGTCGAAATTTGGTCATTGAAGCTAAAAATAAGATAAGTGAGTTAACGCATATATTGCCCGATGCAAATGTTAGCTTAGGGGGAATTGAGACGAGCCTAATCAACTATGTCAACGCATTGGATGAATATGCAAAAGATTATATCGAAGGTAAGCTGGATGAGCGTGTTGTATTTTCTATGCAAGAGGAGGTAAATAAAAAACGTAATGTTTACGAGCAAGAGCTAGGACTCTTTACTGAAAAAATTGCTGATAATTATAAAGAGTCGATCCGACAAATTCAGGACCAAGGTTTTTCAGCCTTCAAAATGGAAGCCGCTATAGGTGTGGTGTTGGTTAGTTTTATTTGTGTTATTACCGTCGTACTTGTTGGCTCTCACCTGAAAAATCTTATAAGGGCAACTGAGGTTACGCATGCGGTTAAAAAAGGCAATCTGGAGATAGAAATAACTAAACCAAAAGATAGCGAAACAGCAGCGCTAATGGATGGTTTAGAGGCTATGCGCGACTCTCTTAAAGAGAAGCGATCTCTGGACGAATTGAAATCCAATAATCAGCATCGACTTTCTCGTTTGAATGACGCAATGCGCGGGGATTTGACACTGCGACAACTATCGCAACAAGTGCTGTCTAGCATGGCTGCCGAATTCGATATTTTGGTTGGACGATTGTTTTGTATTGATGGGGAAGTTTTGGAGTATGTGGCGGGTTATGCATTTAGTGAAGATGGCGAGAAAAAAAATTCGTATATTTTAGGCGAGTCACTTGTCGGTCAGTGTGCTCTGGATAAAAAACTGATATGTATTAGTGATGTGCCGGAGAGTTATATCTCGGTCTCTTCAAGTACAGGCGAAACAATAGCAAGAAATCTTATTATCTTCCCTTTGATACATAACCAACAATTAACGGGTGTGATAGAACTTGCGGCATTGTCTGAATTTGATCAAGAGATGAGGTCTTATATTCTTGACGGTAGCGAAGGCGTTGCCATTGCAGTTAACGCGGCTAAATCGAGAGAGAAATTGTCAGACATGCTTGGTCAGACTCAGGCGCAAGCACAAGCGATGGAGAACCAGAAAGAAGAGCTGCGTGTTACTAATGAAGAGTTGGAGGGTCAAGCGAGAGAATTGCGTTCTTCAGAAGAAAATATGCAAGCTCAGCAAGAAGAACTTCGAGTAATGAATGAAGAGCTAGAAGAAAGAACAAGGATGTTGGATCATCAAAAGCAGGAGATTCTTAAAAAGAATGTCGCACTAGAAAAATCCAAAGAAGTCATGCTGCAAAAGACAGATCAGTTAGAGATGAGTGGCCAGTATAAATCTGAATTTTTATCTACCATGTCACATGAGTTAAGAACACCGTTGAATAGTATTTTGATATTGTCACAAGGGTTGATGAACAATAATAAGAAAACTCTTACGGATAAGGAAGTCGAGCATGCAAAAGTCATTCATTCTTCAGGTGAAGATTTACTGTCGCTGATAAATGATATTTTGGATTTGTCGAAAGTAGAAGAAGGCAAGTTTGAACTGGTAGTTGATGAGGTGTCACCAGAAGAGTTGATGTCCATTATTGAACAGCAATTTTCATTTGAAGCGGAGAAAAAAGGCATTGAGTTAAAGCTACATCTTGTTGATGTTCCTGAGTTTGTGTATCTCGATAAACATCGTTTGAACCAGATTCTGCGAAATTTCCTATCAAATTCTTTTAAATTCACCGAAAAAGGTTGTGTTGAGTTATCGATGCAAATGGAAGACAGTGTTTTTCAGCCCGATAGAAAAAGTCTTAGGGATGGGGAGTATTTTGTCATTAAGGTGAAAGATACGGGTATTGGAATTCCGTTAGATAAACAACAAAGTATCTTTGAAGCTTTCCAGCAGGCAGATGGTACCACAAGCCGTCAATATGGCGGCACGGGATTGGGGCTTACCATATCCAAAGAGCTATCGAATATCATGGGAGGGGAGATAAAAGTTCATAGTGACGGCGAAGGAAAAGGCGCATCGTTTATATTGTTTTTGCCGATTCGACATGATGGTTCTAATGAATTGGAGAAAAATGACGGTGGCCTTGTTGATCGAATTGTACAGCAAGATATATCGAGTAAAGAACCGTTGGACGCGCCCCATGTGATTTCTTCAACATTTGTTGATGAGCGATCGGTACTGATTGTGGAAGACGATCTTGAGTTTGCAAAAATATTGGGGGAATTAGCCGAAGGGTTTGGGCTAAACCCCTGGATAGAAAATAATGGCGAAGATGCGTTGTTATTGCTAAAGGATAAATTACCAGGATCTATTATTTTGGATTTAGGGTTGCCGGGTATTGGCGGGTTAGAGGTACTCGAGATATTAAAGAATAATGACGTGACGAAAGATATTCCTGTTCATGTGATTTCTGGAAAAGAGGAATCGGCCAGTGTGTTAGCGATGGGTGCCGTTGATTTGCTGAATAAGCCGGCAGATAAAAATAGCATAGAAGGGCTATTTCAGAAGATAAAACATGAAACCTTGGACACGGCGAAACGGTTGCTGATTATTGAAGATGATCCGGTGCAGCAACAGGCGCTACATGATTTGTTTTCGGTAAATCATATGTATTTTGATGTGGTTGATAGTGGTGCTAAGGCAGAGCACCTGTTAAGGGAAAATGACTATGATTGTATTGTCATGGATTTACGATTACCCGATTCATCCGGCTTAGATATTTTGCGGAGACTTCGATCGTTAGACAAAAATAATCATGTGCCAGCCATTATCTATACGGCGATGGATGTGAGTCGAGAAATGGAAGCGGAACTACGCAAAGTTGCTGATCGTATCATTCTAAAATCTGGCAATGCCATGGATAGACTCCTAAGTGAAACTTCACTATTTCTAAATTGGGTTGACACTCAACGAATAGATGGGCGTGATATCAGAGATG
>NVVG01000078.1 GCA_002402125.1 Moraxellaceae bacterium | reverse complement strand
GGCGAATATATAGAGGATCTAACCAAAGCCATCCAGACACCTCACCCCGCCTATCAAGCGATGGGGACAAAACATAAAGACTACCCTGCGGGAAGCGAAGAATACATCCAACTTAATACAAATATTCTTCAAATCGAAAACGAGTATTATGGTTCAATACGACCTAAACGTGTCGCTAACACTGGCGAAAGACCCACTTGCGCCTTAGCAAATCGTGGGGTTGAGTATATTGAAATGCGCTGCGTAGATTTAAATCCATTTGAACCGGTGGGTATTTCCGCAGAAAAAATCCGCTTTCTCGACATTTTCGCCCTACTCTGCCTGTTAGAATCTAGTCCAACCATTAACACAAACGAGCAAATTGAAATAGATAACAATCAAGCCGCTATTGTTATGGAAGGAAGAAAACCTGGTTTAGAAATACAACAACATGGAAAATCTGTTGCTTTTAGTCAGTGGAGCCACGGCCTACTCGATAAAATGGGATCAATTGCCGCGCTAATGGATAAAGCTGGAAACACCGACATGTATTCCCAAGCGATTGCTAAACAGCAGCATAAGATCGACCATCCCGAAAAAACGCCGTCGGCAAAGATCCTCAAATCACTAAAAGACAATAATTACGGTTTCTACCACTTTGCAGTAGAAAAAGCCGTGGAACATGAGGCCTACTTTCGCAACAATCCACTATCAAAAGAGGATTTTGCCTTGTTCCAACAACAGTCTGCAAAAAGTATTCGGCAGCAACAACAAATTGAATCAAATGACAGCATTCCTTTTACCCAATATCTCGCCGACTACTTTGAAGAGAAGCCCTGTTAGGCTGAAATATGCTGAATAAAGTACCCTCTTTTTTCAGCAAATAAATTTTACAAAGTTTTACTAAAGTTTTTTTACTTTTTTACGGCAATTCAATCATTGCCTGCTACCCTAGACAGTAGGTTGCTTATTAACAGGCCATCGTTAATAAATAACTGGGGGAATGGCTAGTTCGGGTAGCCAGTATTTAGTTTATTGCGGATTTTTGGGGGAACTTAAATCTGCAATACATAAAGCCAAAGGAAAACAAATGAAGGTCAACAATATTGATCAGCAAGAGTGGAGCATTGATACACTCAACAAAGCTTATCGTCAGGGGTATATGTTCGGCTTAAGTGGGGAAAGTTCGGAGCAATGCCCATACAAATCAGATGTGATCGCGGCAGCATGGGAAGCCGGCTGGTATGATGGCCGCGACCAAGCATCCGTGACTCAATGTTTGTCAGATGAGCAAGCGGCTATTGCTTAACTAATCACAAGCATTACAGCAGACTTTACAACACGTTGGTTATGTATGCGCTATATAAGCACTAGGTAAGCACTGCATAACCAACGACATCACTTCTTTTCCGTTACTGCCATTGAGAACTAACAGGCAGCAACGCGTCACCCCCTCCCTGCAAATAACCCTGCCACGAAACTAATTCGCAAACTCAGAGTCGAATCTATCGTCATCACCACCACCCCTTCAGCATCTGATATACTGCCAGGGAAATTTGATCAATTGAATTAAGGGTTACACGATGGAATTACCAGGATCACGTGTCATTAACGGGTTAGGGGTTTTCGCGGCGATTTCAAGCATGCTTTTCGCATTTCTTTTCTTGCAGCATCATTTAGGTTTGGAACCTTGTCCATTGTGTATCGTTGATCGCCTACTGATAACTACTTTAGGCTGCATTTTTCTGGTTGCTCTTATTCACAACCCTTCTACTATCGGATCACGACTATATGGAGCGCTAGCATCCATCGTTGCACTCCTTGGCGTTGCCGTATGCTGGCGCCACATCTGGCTACAAAACTTACCTGAAGATCTAGTGCCATCATGTGGCCCTGGCTTAGATTACATGTTGGAAACTCTACCCATTGCCGACACATTTAAAATAGTCTTCACTGCCTCCGGTGAATGTGCAGATACCCAATGGCAATTTATAGGGTTATCGATACCCGAACAGACATTCATGGTATTTAGCGGCTTCTTACTGCTTGGCCTGATCCAGTTGCTTCGAAAAAAAGACTAAATTTTGATCAGACGCCATCATCAGAAGACAAAAAATTCATAAATCAACCAAGCTTCATTAGACCGAATTTTCATATATTTTTTGTCTTCCATTCCCTTCTTCTTAATAAACGCCATAAAACCGCCTTTTTCTGGCAAATTGTACACTTGTCAACCAATAGTACACCTAACCTCAAAAATCTAACTCTTGCTCCCCGTTTCCTTATTCCCTATATTCAAAGTAACCGCGTTACACGCAGTTAACACAATAAAAATAGATGTCGGTTACAACCGATAAAAAAATACTCGGTGCAGGATCAATCACCTCACTCGGTAAACAACGTAATCGCACTTGGGAAGGGGTAACACCATGCTTAAACAAGATGAGTCAAAAACTCAACATTGGGGAAAAGTAGATCAGCTGATTGAGAGCTGGTTAAAAGAAAGACAAGACCTTATTATTCTGTATGTGGCTATTGATGGCCTTAAAGAATTAACGCCTACTGACACTCCCATTAGTGTAAAACTTCAGGCTTTTAGCCAAATGCTGATTGATTACGTTTCAGCAGGGCATTTTGAGGTTTATGATGAACTCACCAAAGAAGCGGAAGACTTTCAAGAAGATTACAGCGGTCTCGTCCAATCATGCTTACCTCGCATTCAGCAATCCACTGAATTGGCTCTTGATTTTAATGATAAGTATGCCAACCTCGAACTTTGTGTAGAAAGCCTTAATCAAGTTGCGACAGACTTGTCTCTGCTTGGCGAAAAAATGGTTGAGCGCTTTGACCTAGAAGACAAATTGATAGAAACTTTACACACTCGACACCGAGAACTCGTCGCTTAAATAACGAATGTGTAAAGAAATCTGTTAAAAAGGGCTTAACCAGCCCTTTTTTCTTGCCTACGCCAAAGCGTTATAGCCCTTTCACGCTACAATTAACAACAGGTCGACCAATAAATGTCTTAATGACCGGTTAGGCCATTATATTGTTCGATGCATGCTTTCAATAACCTCAGRTCCAYTGGTTATCGACTGACTGCCTCTTGACATATTTTTCTTGAATGATGGTTTCGGAATTAGGACTATACCGTGCGACTAAACGTATTATTAATATCCCTTTGCATGCTACTCACCGCCTGTGGCGACACTCCCACCCAACACCTTGAGCTCACCACACAAAGCTCCTATGCATCWGCCATTAGTCCGGAYGGTAAATACGCATTGGTTGGTTCGGTACTCCACGGTGGCAGCTTATGGCGGATAAAAGACAACGAAAARCTCTATAACTGGAACCATGGTAAAGGCCAACTAACGGCCATGTCCGCCGTGACATTCTCCACCGATAGCCGTTTCGCAATTACCGCAGATAAACAACGTCTAGTAATGTGGGAAGTCGCTACGGGCAAACCCAAGGGATTTTGGAGCTCAACAGGCACCATCTTATCCGTTGCACTGTCCGACAATGGCGCCTATGCCCTAGTGGGACAGGAAAACTATACCGCGCTCTATATTGAAACCAAAACCGGCAGCATCCTACAAAAGCTCAATCATACCGACGATATCAACACCGTGGCCATCTCGGCGAATGGATTAGTAGGTATCACTGGTTCTGAAGACGGCAGCGTGAAAATATGGAAACTCAGCGAGGGTAAGGCTATTCATAGCTTTCATGTGGGTGATGATGTTTCTGCCGTCGCCATTTCACGCAAAGGCACCCTGGCATTTGGCGGTTTATACTACGGCACAGGAAAAATATGGAGCACCAAAACCGGCAAAGAAATATCAACTGTCGGATACCCTCGAATCACCTTATCTGCAGCACGCTTTAGCGAGGACGGCAAACAACTTATCACCGGCGACACCGTAAGGCGAGTCATGGTGTGGGATGTCAAAACCGGCGACAAAATACGGCAGAAAGTCGCCAAGACCCCCTCGTTTTATCCACCCTCCGGTCTAATTGTTGAAGAAGCCTCTTTGCTGCAAAACGGCACCATCAGCGTTATTTATTCCAACGGCAGTGTAAATATATGGAGCAATAAAAAAGGGTAGCAAAGCTACCCTTTTTTATTGCTCCATGGTTTTGTCAGCACCTGTCCGCTTATACAAAGGCTGACAAATGCGACAACTCCATCATTTAGCTACTCTTTTTCTCAATCGAGATTAATTCAACCTCAAAAACCAACGCAGCATTAGGGCCAATCTTACCACCCGCACCTCGTGCGCCATAGGCTAATTCAGAAGGAATAAATACCTTCCACTTGTCGCCAGTTTTCATTAACTGTAGAGCCTCGGTCCAGCCTTTGATAACTTGTCCAACACCAAAGGTTGCAGGTTTTCCACGATCAACAGAGCTGTCAAACACTGTGCCATCGATCAGTGTACCGTGGTAATGCACATTCACTTTGTCGTCTTTGGTAGGAGATTCGCCCTTACCTACAGTAAGTACTTCGTATTGCAGACCACTTTCTAAGGTAATCACACCGTCACGTTTCTTGTTGTCTGCTAGATACTTATCACCATCAGCCTTATTGCCTGCGCCAGCAGCGTCAGCTTTTTCTTTCATCTCAGCCATTTTACGTGTTTGCAAAGCTTGCAAGGTTGCGACGATATCTTCTGCTTTAATGGCAGGTTCCTTGCCTTCGAAGCCATCAGAGAAACCCCTATAAAAGGTTTTCACTTGCAACTCAGATAAATCTCGCTTCATTGACTCACCATACTTTAGGCCAATGGCATAGCTCGCCTTGTCATTTTCGTCTACAAACGCTGGTGCTGCAGCCGCGTCCGTAGTCATTTCCGCTGCAGGTGTGGCAGCCTTTTCTGATGCATTGGCAGTATCTTCTGCCGGCTGACATGCAGCTAATCCCAAAGCCACTGCAGCAATCACTATTTTCTTCATTTGAACTCCTAGTATTTAGTCTATATTCCGCTGAGAGGGCTTGGACATCGTTACCGATCAGTTGTTCAGTAACGCCAATCCCTTTACATTTTAATTGGTTCGCTCTGGATACTAGCAGAATAATTTGGTTGCTTCTGCATCATAAGCTCGAAAATATCATATTTAATTGCAGATGTTCGGCAACATGGTGGTAAAGGTATAGAATTTATGGGGACAAACCGTATAATCAATAACCGTGCGCACAATCAAACTTAGCTGAGGAATAATTCAATGGCCGCAAAAAAGAAAGCCGCTCCTAAAAAAGCAGCCCCTAAAAAAACAACGACGAAGGTTGTCGACCCTACTATCGCTCTGTCTAAGGAAATTGCGAAACTACAATCCCAATTGAACAAAGCTAAAGCAAAGAAGCTGGCGGTAGCGGCAAAAACTCTTGCCTCAGCAACTAAAGCTGCTGATAAAGCCAATAAAGCGCAAAAGGCAGCTCAAGCAAAAGCTAAGCAAGCTGCTGCAAAAGCTAAGGCCAAAAAGACTGCTGCAACTGCAAAAGCGGTAGCCACAACCAAAGCCGCCGTAGAGAAAAACGCAACCGCGTCTGCTCAAGCAAAAGCCGCTTTAGCTCAAGCCAAAACTGCCTCCAACGCGCTTAAAGGTGAGTCGTCTCGCCAAGCACGCATTGCCAAAGCAGTTGCAGCGATAGAAAACGAATTTGCCAATGAAGATGCAGCTATCGCTAAAAAAGCTGCCGCAGCTGCAAAACTACAAGCAAAGAAGGATGCAGCAGCCAAGAAGATAGCTGATGCTAAAGCTAAAGTAGCCGATAAGAAAGCCGCTGCCGCTAAAAAGGCCGCCGATGCTAAAGCAGCAACCAAAGCAAAAATCGCCGCTAAAAAAGCCGCAGATGCTGTGAAAAAGCAAGCTGCAATAGCGAAGAAGAAAGCAGTAATAGCCAAGAAGAAAGAAGCCGCCGCCAAAAAGAAAGAAAAAGCAGCTGCCGCGAAGCAGAAAACCGCAAAGAAAACTACCGCTAAAAAAGCTGCACCGAAGAAAGCCGCAGCTAAAGCAAAAGCAACGCCTAAGAAAGCCGCCAAACCAGCAGCTAAAGCTAAGGCAGCCCCTAAGAAAGCAGCTAAACCAGCAGCAAAAGCCAAAGCAGCCCCTAAGAAAGTCGCCAAACCTACAGCAAAAGCCAAAGCAGCGCCTAAACCAGCCGCTAAGAAAGCCGCTAAGCCTGTAGCCAAAGCAGCCCCCAAGGCCGCTCCAGCACCGGCCGCAAAGCCAGCGCCAAAACCTGAAGTAAAGGCTGCCCCAAAACCTGAGCCTAAGAAAGAAGCTCCTGTTGCGACAGCGGCGCCAACTCCAGTAGCAGAAGAGAAAAAGCCTCTTGTAATGCCAACCGAGCCAGGACGTAGCTTATTTTCGCCTGATAGCGACGCATAAACGCTAGGCTAAAAGCAAGCAGGTAAAAGGGCGGCATTAATGCCGCCCTTTTTTGTGCCTGCAAAATACCCAGTAATCCGAACCCCTACCAGCCAAATTTGAGGTAGACTATTGCCCCTGATAATCCCTAGAAATACTTCATATAGAACAGTTTAATGGTTTCCCTATGATCCAGCTCAAAGCCATCTCTCTTTACCGTGGAGACAAACTCCTAATCCGTGAAGGTGACTTCACCGCACATCCAGGTTGGCATATTGGCGTCACCGGCCGCAACGGCTGCGGCAAGTCCTCACTATTTTCTCTATTAAGAGGCGAGCTGCACACAGATCATGGGCAATGCCTTGTACCCAAGGACTGGACCATCGCTCATATGGCTCAAGAAATTGACGCACTCGACCGAGCCGCCATCGAGTTTGTGATTGATGGTGACCAACCATTGCGTGACTGGCAACTGGCACTTACTGAAGCCGAAGCGGCCCACGACGACAACAAAATTGCCCTTATCCACAACGAACTCGACAACATCGACGCCTATACGGCAGAATCAAAAGCCGCCAGATTGCTCAACGGCTTAGGCTTCACGCAAGAACAATTTACTACCCCTGTTCAAGAATTTTCTGGTGGTTGGCGCATGCGCCTAAATCTTGCCAAGACACTAATGTGCCGTTCCGACCTATTGCTATTGGATGAGCCCACCAACCATTTAGACCTAGATGCAATCCTTTGGTTAGAGGATTGGTTAAAACAGTACCCAGGCACTCTACTGCTAATCTCCCATGATAGGGAATTTCTCGACAGCATCGTGCAACATATTCTACACGCTGAAAACCAAACGCTAACCCACTACAAAGGTAACTATTCTAGCTTTGAGGTGCAAAGAGCCATGCATCTTCAACAACAGCAGTCCGCATTTGAAAAACAACAACGCGAAGTTGCTCATATGCAAAAATACATCGACCGCTTTCGCGCCCAAGCCACCAAAGCACGCCAAGCACAAAGTCGACTTAAAGCCCTGGATCGATTAGAACGTATCGCTCCTGCACACATCGACTCGCCTTTTAGTTTCCACTTTGAGACGCCAGACAAAATGGCCGATCCACTGCTTGCAATGGACAACGCCAGCGTAGGTTATGCTAACAGCGAAATATTAACTAAAGTAACATTGGATCTTGGTCCAAATTCACGCATCGGTTTACTTGGACCAAATGGCGCAGGAAAATCCACCCTCATTAAAACCCTTGTAGGTGATCTAGAAATATTAAGCGGCGTGCGAAAACTCAGCGAAAATTGCCGTATTGGTTATTTTGCCCAGCATCAACTCGATCAGCTCGATGCTAGTGCCAGCCCAATGCAACAACTACAACGCCTCTCTCCCTCCACCTCAGAGGCCATTTTACGAAAATACCTTGGTAGCTTTAACTTTATTGGAGATCAAGTATACGACCCTATCGGTCGTTTTTCTGGCGGTGAAAAAGCCCGTCTCGCACTTGCACTGATTATTTGGGAAAAACCCAACCTCTTGCTACTTGATGAACCAACCAACCATTTAGACTTGGAGATGCGCCACGCGCTCACCATGGCACTACAGTCATTTGAAGGCGCCCTACTCATCGTTTCTCATGATCGTCATCTGATACGTAGCGTAACCGACAATCTCTATCTAGTTGCTAACGGCAAGGCCGAAGAATTCAAAGGAGACCTTGAAGACTATGCACAATGGTTAAGTGATTTTAGAAACCAGAAAAAACAGGGCGATCAAAATGTCGAAAATGAGAATACTTCCGACATAAGGGTCGACAAAAAGGCCGGCCGCCAACGCGCCGCGGAGTTACGCAAGTTACTTAGTCCGGTTAAAAAGCGTGTCGACCGCGCAGAAAAAACCATGGAAAAGAGACAGAAAGATAAAGACCTCATTGAAGACCAATTATCGGACAGTACGCTCTATGATAGCGAGAACAAGAAGCAACTCACCGACCTATTACGACAACAAGGGGAAATCAATAGACAATTCGAGGAGCTTGAAATGGAATGGATGGAGGCTGCTGAAGAGTTAGAAGAGTTAACTGCGTCTATTAATAACTCTTAAAAAGCATAAACTACACTAACAAACTATATTGTATCTACTGGTGACCCTAAGTCACATTTTTTACAATCCAATGGTTGACCTAACATCGATTCCCGCCCCGTCACCGAATCCACCCAAGGACGATTAATCCAGGGAGGGTTATTTCTGACATGTTGAAAATGACCGCAGGCTAATTCAGCAACCCAGTCTTGTTCATGATCTTGGTGATAGTCAACAATGGGCTGATTCATGAGGGAGGGTCTGCTCGGTCATTTGTAGACGAGTTAATCCGGAACCAGCCAGCAATAGAATATCTGTCGCGATGAGTGGTTAGCACCTCGTGAGGAAAGTCTTCACTGAGAAAAACGACCACAGTGCCAAAACTAGGGGTCACTGTTATGCCTTCTACATCGTTTGAATTTGTGTATAAAACCAGTTCCCCGCCATCTTCTTGAGTCCAGTCTGAGTTCAAGTAGACCACCATTGAAAGAACGCGATTGGCCTGGCCTTTAAATGCGTCGTAATGGCGTCTATAAAAATCACCGGTCGCATAATGGGAAAAATGGCTTTCAAAGGAAAATAATCCAAGGAACAATCCACGATTTATATAAAGCTGCATTTCTGCTATCCAATGTAACCAGTCCTTCCCCGCGTCTGACTCTCCTGTTATCCAACAGATTTCATCGCCACGCACCAATTCGTCACGCTTAACCTCGAGATCCCGCCCTATCCCTGCATGGTCAAAGTCATCGCCACTTATAGTGTTTAGGTATTGAGCGAGTTTATTTCCTAGGGCTGAAGGTAGTGCGGCTTGATTAATACTGTAACCTTTAGTATTAATATCCGTTACAATCCGCTCGAAAATATGATCACTACGGCCATCGGTCTCGTTGTTTGTATTAGGAGGTTGGATCATAGTTCAATTTCTTGTATTATTTTTCAATTTTCTTGTGGAACATAGCAGAGAAACACTCCGCTTAAGCCTCTATTCTCGTTAGCGTAAATATCAATGCAAACACTTACTTTCTTCCTTATTCGCGCTAGCCAATAGGCTATATAAATACTCCCCACTGTCAAAGATGTAATGTGGCTTACTGACAGGTCCATATATAACTTTGGATCTGGAATCTACAATCTGCATAGTGATACACTTATTATTCGCATATGCTCGCATACTATAAGTATTATTTTTTTCTAAAAATAAACTGGCCCTAAAATATGCCGCCCTTACACCCACAAGATTATCCGCACTATAGGTAATACGCATATCAATGTCACTCAGTCCGGCATCAACAGTAAAGATCGCATTCTTTTCCTCTGTAGAAATCCCGATTGTTAATTTTTTGCCATTTACCCTACTGAAGAGCAACTCATATTTCTTACTGTCACTTAAAATCGCAACATTCAATAGTGTGGCTTTATCTATCATATTATGTTGCGTTTTTGTCGTGCTACAACTCAACAACAGCATAACTATGGCGTATACAATAAAAATTCTAGTCATAGTTTTATCCGAGGCCTTATTTTCCCTAAATATAAAATTAATTTCTGGTCTTAATGTTCATCTCGCGCAATACCACCATGACAGGGCAATAGTGTGGTCGGATTTTTTTTAATTGCGCAAGCACTCAGCGGATGATTTGACAGGTGAGGATGATTCAATAACCTATCAAAGATAATTCAGGAGCTCGTATTATTGTGCTCCTGCGTTCTTATCCARGCATCACCCGCGATGACCTAGAGCATACTAAATACTATATCTATTAGGCAGCGCCGGCCACTGCTGTTCTAATTCTATCATCTCACCCACATTAGCCATACCTCTTTGAATTAGTTGAGGCATAGCGTGACGACCAGCATACAACATATATTTCGGGAACGCAGCTTTCCAAGATGCTTCTCAATGGAGGCAWTKTCGTTTCCACTTTATACTATTGCTTTCCTATCCAACTGACAAATACAGGAGAAACAAGCTATTTAATGACTGGAAAAATAAATATCGCCATAATAACTTTCTGCGTTGGACTGGGTATTATCTGTATCCGTCATAATCGCAATCACGTCGATATAACGCACCCGCTTGCCATACARGTCATTAAAATCTTTACTTACATCTCGCTTTTCAACGTACCATTGATTCAAATTGTCACCTTTCGACCTAAGCGCGATCATTTTTGCGTTGTTTGGTGCAAAAGCRTTACCCCAACGYGAGCCACKYTCCACCCCATGMGCCCAAACATAATTTATYGCTATTGAATTCCACGCAAAKAATCCACCATCAACAATAACGTATATTCTTGCCGCATAATCATCTTGACGTTTTTCCCTTTCGTTATTCGTTTGAACTGGTTGGGCAACTCGCCAACGCCACTGCAAAAATGGCGTCTTGTTTAAATCAACACGGTATTTTTTTACCAATCCTGACGCACTTGAGTGACTGGTGGATTTAAGCACTTGAACTAGAGAATCTTCTGGATCACTCACCAATTGATAGCGTGTTTTTCCTGAAAAGACTTTTGTTTGCCAATCCGTCAAGTCACCCGCAGAAAACAAACCAATTCGCAATCGCTTTCTCTCAACACCAACCTCCGTTGCGCTCACAACCAAAGTCGAAGATAAAAATACGAACAACAGACCAACTTTTAAAAATGTTTGCAAACCTACTGTCATAACAACAACATCCTTTCACCTGCTAGCGAGTATATGTTTCACACAACTGTATCCAACGCTCTATCACGCTGCTTTGATATTTTTGTTTGTGTAATACAAAATAAAAGCGCCGTTTAAAACTCCGCTTAGGCGTTGTTAATTTCACTAAAGACCCCCGCTGAAACGCATCTTCTAACGCCATCTGAGACAAACAACCAATACCTAGATCTGCCTCAACTGCTCGTTTTATGGCTTCGGTATGTTGTAATTCCAGAGTGACATGAATATCCGATAGCAAGCCGTGCATTGCTCGGTCAAATGTCTGTCGTGTACCGGACCCCGCCTCCCTCAATATCCACTCGGCTTTTAATAGATCTTTAGTAGCAATGGTTTTCTTTTTTGCATAGGGATGTGTAGAAGAACAAAACATCACTAGCTCGTCATCACACCATGGGATCACCTCCATATCCGGATGCTGCCATTCTCCTTCTATGAGGCCGATATCGAGTTCAAAATTCAACACCTTCTGCGCGATGGTTGCCGTATTTGCCACTTCCAGTGCTACCCGGTTTTCTGGATACTCACCCATATAGCGCGCCATAATTCCCACAGCTAAATAATTCCCAATCGTCAGCGTAGCACCCACCTTGAGATCACCGGCTCCACGCTGTTGATCAAGGGTTGTTTCAAATTCCTTCGCTTGCTGCATTAATGCCTCTGCCCTGGGCCGAACACCTCGGCCAAACGCATTGAGCTGTAGTTTTTTACCCACGCGATCAAATAGTTGCATATCAAATTGYGATTCCAGCTCACTAAGCGCACTACTCGCCGCTGATTGCGACATCGCTAGATGATTAGCAGCCTTCGTTATATTCTCCTCGTGTGCCGTTGCTAGAAACACCTCTAACTGCCTTAAACTGTATCTCATTGTCATTCCGCCAGGCTCTTTATCAGCTCTTTATATCGATTTTATAGATTAGTTATATCAGTTTAACTCGTTTTACCGATATAACATAGCTGCGATATGCTAACTATATTCACTACAAAGGAGCATCAATTATGCCCAGCTTCATCAAAGAGCAGGTAACCAGTGTAACCCATTGGAACGACACACTATTTAGCTTTACCACAAGCCGAGACCCTTCTTTTCGTTTCAAGAATGGGCACTTTATTATGATGGGATTGGAGCTAGAAGGACGACCGTTAATGAGGGCCTACAGTATCGCGAGCGCCAACTATGAGGATGAGCTGGAGTTTTTCAGCATCAAAGTCCAAGATGGCCCCCTCACGTCACAATTGCAAAAAATTGTTGTGGGTGATGAAATCCTATTAAGCAAGAAACCAACGGGGACACTACTACAGGAGAACCTTTTACCGGGAAGAAACCTATATTTACTCAGCACAGGCACCGGCCTAGCGCCTTTTATGAGTATCATCAAGGACCCGGAGATATATGAGCAATATGAACATATCGTGCTTGTGCACGGGGTGCGTTACGCGTCGGAATTAGCCTATCAAACAACCATTGAGCAAGAGCTTCCCAATAACGAGTTCTTTGGATACGAGGTGAGGAATAAACTCATCTATTATCCATCGGTTACTCGTGAAAAACATACCAACAACGGTCGTATTACCGAGCTTATGCTGAGTGAGAAACTGAATCGGGACATCGGTTTACCGTCATTCTCTGTAGAACATGACCGATTTATGCTGTGTGGCAGCACGGCGATGTTAAAAGATTGCGGTAAAATTCTCGACAACCTAGGATTTAAAGAAGCACGACATGGAGATCAAGGTCATTATGTTATTGAACGGGCTTTTGTCGGTTAACCGGACCGCCTCTATTACAGGGATGAGCCATTAAAACGATCAAATGCCTGCTGAACATTATCTGCCAGCTGTGATTTACCTTTAACTTTTAGCAGTGCAATCACAGCTTCGGCAGTGCATAGCCCGCCGACAATCTGATTACGTCGCTTGCTATATTGAGATGTAGCACAATTTCCCAAACTCACTTTACTTGCCGCCTTCAAGTAGGGACTCTTATTATAGATTTTTCTGGCTTCCTGCCAGGTTCCATCCAGAATTATAAAATTTTCGAAATCTGCGGCATTCCCTGCCTCGCGGCCTTGCTCTGATTCTTCCTTTGGAAATAGTAACGCGATGGCATTAGACTCAACGCCTTCCACTAGACCCAAATTAGGATTGACCCGATCCCACGTCACTCTTTCTACCATCACTCCCCCTCCCATCCCCCCCAGGCACTCCATTACCAATTGCCCAGTATTGGAAGCCTTACTCAATTCACGTTGATGGGTTAGCAACACTATTTTCATTCAGCAACAGACCATCCACGTGTCACCATTGATAAGCTTCTTTTTCTGAGGTGTTCGGCCGATATTTTATTTGTAAGCCCTGTAGAAAGTTACGCATGATTTGATCTTTGCATTCACGATAGTGTTTATGGCCAACTTTACGAAAAAAGGCACTTAACTCGTGTTTGCTCATCTGTAATCCCGCCAAGGACATTATTTCTAATACTTCTTCCGATTTCATATTAAGGGCAATTTTTATTTTTCTAAAAACAATATTATTGTTGATGACTTGCTCTGGGGCTGGTTTATCACCTTCTTTTTCCCCGCGTTTCTTTGTTATGAATCCATTAAGAAAGGTCGCCATCTCCACATCACTACAACCTTTATAAGCGTCATCATCGTCTTTTTTTAGCCAACTACTAATTTGCTCTCGGCTCACCTTTAGATCTGCCAAACCAAATATCGCTATCATTTTTGTATCGTTAATATCGAAGGTATAACGTAGACGCCGTAAAATATCGTTATTCGTCACCGGACTCTCCTCGCGGGTCTTCCGCACTTTCAGCCTCAAATTTGGCAATGCGCTCTGCCTCTGCTTGTTCCTTTGCAATCTGTTCAGCTTCAGCCTTGGCTCTTTCTTCAGAATGCCGCTTGTTTTTCGCCGCAAGTTTTTCTATATATCCAGCCAATTCTTTTTCAGCCCATGCCGTAGCATCTGCTTCGGTAACAAAGCCTTTCTTACGCTTTGATACTATAGTTTTCCTTGCTGTCATCCTACGAGTAATCTCTGCCTTCCACGTAGTATCAACCTGGATGATTCGAAAATCGAACTTTTTGCTTTTAGTCATCTTTTTATCGCCTTAATCAGCACCTTAATCAGCGCCCTAAATAAATATTAATTTCTATAGATGGTTTCAATCAGATGATAGCCAAACTGAGTTTTTATTGGCCCATGAACTGTTAGTACTGCTTTTTTGAATACAACGTTGTCAAAAGCTTTCACCATTTGCCCAGGCGAAAACTCGCCCAAGTCGCCACCCTGCTTTGCCGAGTTACAGGAAGAATACTTTTTAGCTAACTGCGCAAAGTCCGCCCCTTCAGCCAATTTCTCCTTAAGTTTCTCAGCTTCCGCTTTTGTTTTTACTAAAATATGACGGGCACATGCTCTAGCCATAATGTGTCGCTCCATTCTTGAAAATAGGGTATTTTTCTATTTTGTCTTACGCTTACCCGACCCTTTGCCTCTGCGGCTGCCAGTGTCGTCACCAAAGGCTCGCTGTTTCGCTCGTCGCTTCTGTGCGGCCCGGCTATTCTTACGAGACACCTCGACGACTTTGGTTAGATCAGGTTCATAACCAGGCAACCATTGTTGCGGCAATCGCGTATTCAATAAGACTTCAATTTCTTCTAACATCCATTTTTCATCGGGGCTTAATAGGCTAATTGCCAACCCTTCGCTGCCGGCCCTACCGGTTCGGCCTATGCGATGAATATAATCTTCTGCAATATGAGGCAGCTCATAGTTAATAACGTATTGTAACTGGCTGATATCCAAGCCCCTAGCAGCAACATCGGTAGCAACCAGAGCGCGTATTTTACCCTGAATAAATTCTTCCAATACTCGTTCTCGAGCACCCTGGGATTTATCGCCATGAATGGATTGGGTTTTAATTCCATCCTTACACATCTCACTGGCCAGCAGGTCTGCCCCGTGTCGAGTGCGGGTAAAAATCAAGACCTGATGCCAATTTCGAGCGCCAATCAGATGCGATATAAGCTCTCGCTTCCGATCGGCATCCACTTCATACACCATTTGTTCGACTTGGCTAGCGGCGGTATTACGAGCATCTACTTCAATCAATTGTGGTGAGTGTAATAATGTTTTACTCAGAGCAAATATTGCCTGATCAAACGTTGCTGAGAATAACAGCGTTTGACGGTCCGTTGGCACAAATTTTAAGATACGGTTAATTTCATCAATAAAACCCATATCTAACATTCGATCGGCTTCATCAAACACCAGAGTTTTCAGCTGGCCAAGTTCAACGGCTTTTTTATAGATAAGATCCAATAACCTACCTGGGGTCGCCACCACAATATCGGCGCCCTGCCTCATCGCCTTTATTTGGTTGTTAATGCTGACGCCGCCATAGGCTAAGGCAACCCGTACGCTGCTGTGCTGACCATAACCTACGAAACTATTGTATACCTGCTGCGCTAGCTCGCGGGTTGGCGTCAGTATCAAGGCTCGAATCGCCGGTTTAGTCTGACCCTGCGACTGAGCCGCCGAGCATTCGGTGAGTTGGTGCAAGATGGGCAAAGCAAATGCAGCAGTCTTGCCTGTGCCGGTTTGCGCTCCCGCCATAACATCTTGGTTGGCGAGAATGACCGGGATCGCTTGCCGTTGAATAGGCGTGGGTTCGCTATAGCCCAGCTCAGACACCGCATTCAATACATATTGATTCAGGCCTAGCGAAGAAAAACCCATAACAAACCACCACCCAAGCTAATTTTGGGCAGTGTAGCAGAATTCATCGAGAGATTTACAAATACTCGGCATCAAAATGGCCTTGTATGTCAAGCAACCCGCCTAACCTGATTCCGATGATTTCAGACCAGGCTTGACTCGGAGATTATTATTCTTATCTCGACTATCTCGAATCAGTGCATTATTGGAGACCGTCAACGCCGATTTAGCGATTCGATCGTAAAGCACCACATTGACCGTTGCCGCTAGATTCAAACATCCCACCGTTGGCACGTACACTACCGCATCAGCGCTATCGATGATTTTTTGTCGCATATTGCCGTCTTCGGGGCCAAAAATATAGAACGCCCGCTCCGGATGCTGGTACTGCTGCAGTGGGATCGCGCCCTCAACCAACTCGACACAGACTATTTTGGTGTTATCTGGTACCGCTTGCAGCAGGTCATCGACACCGGTTAACGGAATTCTTTCACTGACGGCCTGGGTATCGGTATTAAATTGTGCCGCTCGAACATAACGTTCACCGGTATAAAACACGGCATCAACCCCAAAACAACCCGCAGCTCGCATTACCGCCCCAACATTGGTAGGGCTTTTTGGGTTAACCAARCCAACCAGTGCACTAAAATCATTGCGTTGCTGGCTGGCTTGGYCTTGGCTTGCTTGGTTTTGATWGTCACCAWTAGTATTTTGATCAACTTCGCTCATATTCACCTAGWTCTTGTTAATGCACGRCCATTTYGGCGGGCATTGACTGCACAAGAGWYCCGCCTAACRATAGAWTGGCGGGATCATAGAGAGTAACCAATAGCWATTTCTGRTAAACTWGCRGTTAGTCYTTCCTCNWATTTRTTYATCRTTATCTTAACACGGCATTTTAATGAAACTACTGATACGTAATCTCGCTCGCACAACCACAGAAGCCGAGCTTCTTTCCATRTTCCAAGCCCATGGCACGGTGCAGTCTTGCACCTTAGTATTGGATAAGGCAACCAATCAATCGAAGGGGTTTGGCTTTGTTGAGATGCCTAAGCAGGGAGATGCAAAAAAAGCCATGCAAATGCTCAACGGCACCGAAGTGGCTGGCAGCACTATTCGCGTTAAAAAAGCCGAGCCTAAAACCTAAAATAAACAATAACAAAGCGGTTTAAACCTAGCTTAACTATAGTAAAACATAGTTAAAGGGTTCCCTATACTTAGCCTTATCTGTAAGATTTGGCTCATTCTCCACATTTATACCAATATACTTAGCTCCAAAATACTTACTACCGATATGAACAGGACAGCGTAATGGGCAGAGCGTACCAAAACCGTAAAGAATCCATGGCGAAGACATCTGATGCCAAAGCCAAAGTCTACAGTAAATACGGCCGAGAAATCTACGTCTGCGCCAAGGCTGGCGGCCTCGACCCAGCAGGCAACCTTTCCTTACGTGGGCTAATTGAACGAGCAAAAAAAGATCAGGTACCTACCCACGTCATTGAAAAAGCTATCGACAAAGCCAAAGGCGGTGCAGGTGAAGATTTTGCAACCGCACGTTATGAAGGTTTTGGTCCCGGCGGCTGTATGGTGATAATTGATTGTCTTACCGACAACCCAAATCGCACCTTTGGTGATGTCCGTCTTTGCTTCACCAAAAACAAGTGCAAAATAGGCACCCAAGGCACCGTTAGTCACATGTTTGATCACAGCGCCATATTTGTATTTAACGGTGATGACGAAGACAGTATTCTTGAAGCCTTAATGGACGCCGACGTTGATGTCACCGATGTCGAATGTGAGGACGGCAAGGTCACCGTATTTGCCCCCAACACCGAGTATTTTAACGCCAAGAAAGTATTGATGGATGCGGTCACGGATATTGATTTTGATGTAGATGAGATTCAGTTTATCCCACAAAACACCGCCCCTGTCACCGGAGACGATGTGGCCATGTTTGAGAAGTTTTTATACATGTTAAATGATTTGGATGATGTGCAGAATATATATCATAACGCAGAGCTGTAACCGTCGCTAAACCGCAGCTATGCCCCAAAAAAACCTATGCCATCTCATAAAAAAGGACATCAATATTAACCCTCTTTATCTAGAAATAATATTGATGTCCTTTGACGTACAGCGTCCTTTTACCCATTTAACACTTGCTCACTAATAAAGTGCATAGCCTCTTGGGTTATCGGGTCAACAAACTGAAGCTCTTTAGCAAGCAACTGCAAAGGCGAAGAATAATCTTCTGCTGTTTCTGCTAGAAGCTG
>NVVG01000077.1 GCA_002402125.1 Moraxellaceae bacterium | reverse complement strand
CTGATGGTAGTTTACAAGTCATTGCTATGTATTACCCTTTTTAAGGTTTATTAGGCTCTCGTTAAATTTCGATGTTTAGTTTTCTGCGAGACTTCTACAGTGTTAATAGGCTATATTGATGACTTAACTATTTGTTTTCTGTACTATTTGATAACCATAATTAAAGCGTTACATCTGATTAAAGAGAAAGATACGATTATGTGCCACTATAGAAAAATGTTTATTTTGAGATTGGTGAAAAATTCCTTTAACAAGGCTGTTCATCGACCTGCCCTACCGCCGATCGTACAGGTAGGACTCCCGCTGATCTTAACGTTAAAAAGTTAATAAATTAGGGGATCAATTGAAATGAGTGGAATATACGATTCGCCAGTATCCACATTGGATAGTGGAGAGGAAAAATATAAATCTAGCGTTGGATGGAAAATACTTTTTTTTGTCTTGTTTCCCTTAGGGGTCTGGTCGGAGTATGAGTCACTTACGATTAACGAATTGGATCATTCACTGTGGTGGTTGCTGGCGAGTCTTGTTATATATTCCATTTACTATGTCGGATTGTTCGGATTAGCCTTTTCTAAGAAATTTGGAACACCCAAATTTTGGTTGTTTTATTTACCTATTCAAGTAATGACTGATTTTTATGAGGTTTATACTTTGTTATTTGTAGATAACACGCCAGTGCCAGAGATCACATTGGCATTATCTATAGTGATACCTGTGTTAGTTTTAACGTGGTGGTCAACCTATAAGTATCACTCTGTTATTTTGTTATTTGAACCTACCGCGAAATAGGAACGCTGTCGAAAAAGAAGTAATAAAATTTCTTGAAAGCATCGCGATATATTCAGGCCTGATAGCAACCATTTGGATTTTCTAGGGGTTGTTATTACCGGTAAATTGTATGCCGGTTTTAGTCATTCAACTCGATTTTGTAGTGAGCTCGGTGCAAGTGGTAGCCCCACTGAAAAAATATCCCCTTTTATAAACAATTATCCGTTGGGTTTTCTATTTTGCTTTTTTGGTGGGTATGTAATTCAATTGCCAGAAGTCTCACTTCTAATAATTATTTCTGGGAGGTTAGTGGTAGCTTATATTTCAAGCGTGTTCACTTTGTCACTGTGTGGCTGTGGCTGTGGCTGTGGCTGTGGCTGTGGCTGTCGGTATGTTCTTCCCCCCATTTAACTAATTCAAGCAGTACCGGAATCAAGCACTTACCTTTATGGGTTAGGCTGTAGTTGTAGCGTTTAGGCTTTTCTTGATAAAGAGTCTTCTCAATAATAGAAACTGAAGAGAGCCTTTTAAGGCGGCTAGCTAAGATGTTCGTAGTAATGTGTTTTACAGAGCTTTCGAGTTGGCTATAGGTTTTGGCTCCTTGAGCGAGATCTCGAATGATGAGTAGAGACCATCGATCCCCTATAATTTCTAAGGCTTTGGCGATCGGACAGTCGGAGTGATATTCAAAACGTGATGACATTTATAATCAGCTTATTAATTAGGTGGATGTTTAGTTTCTCATTGTAACTTGCAAAAAGCAAGTAACTGGTGCAACATGTTACTTGTGAAATGCAAGTCACTTGTCTGAGAAGAGGTATTGGTTATGGATATTGTATTTTTTATAGGTTTAATTTTTTTTACTGTTGTTATTGGAGAGCTTCGTCATCGCCATTTAGAAAAATGATGATGACACATAGGGGCATGGTTAATTTATGCAGTAAAAAAGTCCAGCAATAAGGCAGGATTTTCATTGAAAGTATGTGTAATTGGATGTCCCTTTTGCTACGCCCTAATGGGTTTAAGGTTTATCTACTGCTGTGTCGTTTTCGTCAAAAAGACTATCTAAACGTTCTATCTCTGTGGCCGCTCGAACAATGTCTCCTTCATTTTCGGGGTGGAAGTTCCATTTGATATATTTCAAGAAATTAAAAATGAGATAACTAATCGAGGGAAGGTGGCCGCGGCGACTGGATTCAATATAACCCCTGATCCCTTTTTTTGAAGACTGTCCTTTTTGTTCAGTAGAAAGTGCTTTGGTGCCGCGTCTCCATGCAAGGACTATGTAAAATAGAACGGGTATAAACATTGCGATACGTAATAAATTACCACCACCCAAATGTCGATATACGTCATGTGCGACATTTCGATGTTCGACTTCTTCTGCGCCATGCCATTTGAGCAAATTTAGCATGCGAATATCTGCATTGTCTCGTTCGAGCGCTTGATTTTGTAATATCCAATTTCCTAATACACAGGTGACGTGTTCCATATTTGCCATAATGCCTAAGCGCACCATCAGCCACCAACGTTCTCTATTTTCAGGCACTGTCCATCGGCCATATATCTTTTCGCCAAGATGCTGGTCAAAAGCCACGTCAAGCCGGTTCTTAGAGAAGGAAATGTCACAGCCCTGTTGTTCAAATACGGTGAGTACATCGCGGTGACATTTGGCATGAGCACCCTCTTGCGCTATAAGCCCTTTAGCGTCTAGCAGCAAGTTTCTGTCTGTAATGTGGGGTTTCGCTAAATTGATCATTTTACAAAACCAAAGCTCCCCCGAGGGGATAATAATATGGATTACATTGAGCACAACACTGGCAAAATAGTCGTTGGGGATCCAGCAAGGTGAAATATCTTCGAAGTCAATATTGGGCGTTCTTTTCTGAAGCGGTGTACTCATAAAATATTTTCGAAAATATATTGTCGATGTGTTGAGAGTATAGATTAGTCATTAGGATGACTTATTTTATCAGTAATACTCTCGTTCAAACCATAATAGAGGTAGCATGCTATATGCGCAACTGCCTGTCTACCCTAATATCAACCCGATCATTTACAAACGGCTTCTCATCGATTACATTCAAGGTATAGCTTAACTTATTGATAATGTGAGCCTATTTAGGTGGAGCTCACTCTTAATTTCTCCCTAATTAGGTTCTAGTGTATGAATGCCACTGAAGATTCACCTGAATTTTTTAGCTTTGTACACATGGCTAAGGGTTTTCTGGGTGGGTATATTCTTTTAGTATCGATATTTTATGCTTATCACTATTTCTCTGCTTTGGGTGAAGTGGGAGCGTTATCCAGAATGCCACTGCTTCCTTTCATAGAAGCAATATCAATTTATCTATCATCACTATGTATTTGTTTTTTTTGTGGTCTTTTATATAGTGGAATGAGTCGCCATACAATTTCACAGTCGCTAAAAATAGGAATTTCCAAAACCAATATAGTAGCGGTCGTGCTCTTCGTTTTGGTGCTAAGCTATATAAAAAACATGTGAATAGGGCGCCTATTTAGAATGATCTAATTTTGTCTTTGGTCGCAGGCGTTTCTAGATAGTTTTGCGGGAATGATATATAAAATTGAGTGCCCTTTCCGGGTTGACTACGGGTTTCTATGTTGCCGTGTAGAGCCTGATTTACTTGATTAAATATTATGTTGGCTCCTAAGCCACTACCACCCTGTCCTCGGCGTGTGGTAAAAAAAGGTTCATATATTTTTTCTAAACAGGCTTCATCCATACCAACTCCATCATCTCTATAGGTCATTTTTATTTGTTGGTCCTGTAGCTCAATTTTTATAGTAATGTTACCAGATTCTATACCAATGAAAGCATGAATAAGTGAATTCATGATTAGGTTGGTAAGGATTTGAGTTAAGGCTCCGGCATCGCAGGTACAGCTAAGGTCTTTTTCACAAACCAGTGTGACGCGATGTTTTACTTTCTTTAAATGGGGTCTGAGGGACAACAATATATCATTCAAGTGTTGTAAGAGATTGATTTTACGCTTAGCACCACTGGATTGATCCACAGCGACTTGTTTAAAACTACGAATTAATTCAGCCGCTCGGTTGAGATTAGTTTCTGTAATTGTAATGCTCTCTGTTGCTCGTTCGAGAAAGTGGTCAAGTTGATCGGGGCCTAGTGATCCAGCGTCGTAGCTTTTGCTGAGTTCTTTTATGAGTAGGCTGAGGTGACTGGTTGCGGTTACACCAATTCCTATGGGTGTATTTACTTCGTGTGCAATTCCAGCAACCAGTTCCCCTAACGACGCCATTTTCTCTCGTTCAACCAGCCGAGCTTGGAATTTTTCGAGGTTTTTTAACGCCAATTGCAACTGCTGGTGCCCCAGGCGCATTCGATTAAAGGCTTCTATTTTTGCCTTTAGGATAATTCTATCATAGGGTTTTGAAATAAAGTCATCACCACCGGCGCTAAGTCCTTTGGCAAGGGACTCTGAATCGGTTAGTGATGTCAGGAAAATAATCGGTACTAGATCATCGCCAGCAATGGCTTTTATTTCTTTTGCCGCTTCAAATCCATCCATCCGAGGCATGAGCACATCAAGTAGCACAATCTGAGGAGATTCTTCTTTGAATTTTTCGACGGCTTGCTCACCATCGCTGGCCAATACCACTTGGTGACCTTGCTTTTCTACTATTTTTTGTAGTATTAACCGGTCCGCATTGCTGTCCTCGGCAATAAGAATTTTTATGGGATTGTTTTCCATAATGATCACTCAATTTCGTTAGTGTTACGAACACCTGTTTTTTCTCTATTTTGGAAATGGTAAAGTAAAGTGGAAGCTCGTTCCTATATTTACTTTACTTTCTGCCCATATGTTGCCGCCGTGTTTTTTTACTATGCGGGATACTGTTACCAAGCCAATGCCTCGGCCTGGAAAGTCTTCTTCTGAATGTAATCGACGCAAACCAGTAAATAGATTGCGGTAGTGCTTCATGTCAAAGCCGACACCATTGTCACTAATTGTATAGACAGGGCGACCGTTTTGTAGGTGGGTAGTAAAGCCCAATTTCACAGTGTCATTTTTGGAACTGAATTTTAGTGAATTGCTAACCAAATTGGAGATCATCACATCCATTAGCCCTTTATCGTAGTAGGCAAATATTCCTGGTTTAATGTCCAATATTATGTTTCGAGGACTGTATTCTGCTAGTTGATATTCAATATTTTTTTCTACACATTCAGTAAGGTTGCCTTTTTCGATATTGAGCTTCTGTTTAGACATTTTAGATAGACGTAATAAATTATCAATAACTTCGGTCATATGTGTGGTTTCGTTTACGAGATAGTCGACATTGCTTTCCAATTCCTCGTCAAATTGTGAGCCATATTCATACTTGATAATATCGAGTAAACTGCCAATACGAAAAATATGATTTTTAAGGCCGTGAGAAACCGCAGATCCAAATGCCTTCAATTCACTATTAGCAGATAGCAATTTTTTATTTTCTAAGAGTAACTCTTGCGTTAAAACTCGTAACTGTTCATTTTCTTGATTGGATTGATAACTGCCAATATTTGGTGTGACGGTTCTATTTAGTGATATGTTGTTTTCGTGTAAGCGCGCAATGTCCGCATAAGCTCGCAGTGATGAGTACATTGTCATGACTAGGCGTGTACGAGTTAGCTCAGTGCTACTCCTAAAATCATCTATGCCATATAGAGAAAATACTTTTTCATCAAGAGAAAAATCTATTTTCACTGTGCGCAAAACGATACGGATATGTTGGTTTTTTAGGGTATCTCTGATCCATTTAGCTAACAGTAATCCAGTATCATTGGTTTCCATCTCTATATCGATAAACACCAATGCGATATCAATTTGTTGCTCCAACGTAGCTCTTGCGTCTTCTGCTGAATAGTCATGTACAAATTCTAGAGGTTTTCCTAGATAGGTGAAGTCGGACAACGCAAACTCAGTTGTCGTGTGTATGTCTGCGTTATTATCCACAATGAGCACGCGCCAGGGGCGCTGGTTTATTGTGGGGATTTGCGGTGAAGATTGTATATATGTGTCCCCCTTGGCAAGCTTGAACATGGACTTTGGCATAGAAGGAGTCACCGCTGTYRCGTCCAGTATAATGGATTATGCTGGGTCAACGAAGATTTCACAAATTGACTCTAGCTKTTGTTGATTTTCTGWAAAAAGGCGAACAATGTTTGGATCAAACTGTTTGTTTGATTGTTCYAWTACGTAGGTCACRGCTTCATCAATAGGCCAGGCTTTCTTATAACAGCGTACGCTGGTTAATGCATCAAACACATCCACTAAAGCGGCTATGCGGCCTAAAATATGTATTTCTTCTCCAGCCAGACCTTGGGGGTAGCCATCACCATCCCAGCGCTCATGATGTTCATGGGCGATGATGGCCGCATAACGCAGGGTTCGACGTTGCGACTTGTTCAGCAAGTTGTAGCCGATATCTACGTGGGTCTTCATGATTGCCCACTCCTCGTCATTTAGCTTTCCTGGTTTGTGCAGTATCTTATCTGGAATGCCGATTTTTCCTGCATCATGTAATGGCGACGCAGCTTTAATTCTTGCAACCTCCTCGACGGAATAACCATGTGCCTTGGATAAAATCGCCATCATCGCCGCTACTCGATGAATATGGTTGCCCGATTCTTTCGAACGATTTTCTATGGCTTCACCCAATATGCAAACGATTTCACGTTGTGTATCATCAATTTCTTCTCTTAGTTTGTGGTTTTCGAAGGCAATGGAAACGTTGCCACAAAATAACTCGATTAAACGTTGATCTAGGTCGCTCAGTTTTCGGTGATGCAATAGATATAGTAAGTGGTGATTGCCCTGATGGGTTTCTGAATAGAGCACTAGTCTTCTTGGTTCAAAAATACTGCGTTTCTCTGCAATGGCGGTATCAATAAGWGATTTTACGTCTTGGGGTAATGTTGTGSTGCCATCTTTACCGATAAGTTTTTTAAACTCCCCTACACCCGCCATAATTCTTAGTTCGTTGGCATTGTTAGTGGCGGAGAAACCGGATGCGGCGACCATTACCGCGTGCTTAGATAGATTTAATAGTGCCATGAGCTGCATAAGCACCGCTGATGCGAAGGTGGATAAAGAAGCGGCTTCAAAAATATTAGCGGAAGCATCAATAACCATTTCTAAACCGATACGATTTTGCTCAAGGCACATGATGTCATCGTAGGCTCGAAATGCACTACACATAAGGGTATGAAGTTTGGTATCGGTTAGTTCCGTTTTTGCCTTGTAATCATTGATGTCATAATCACGTATGACATCCCTCTCTGGGGCATAACCTGGTTGGCCGGTACGTAATACCAATCGTATCTGAGAGTTTTTTAAATCGTTACGAATGTATTTTACTAGGTCTAGCCCAGCCTCATCTGTTTCCATGACGACGTCGATTAAACACAATGCAATATCACTTTCTTGGGTAAGAATATCTTTCGCTTCAGCTGAGGAGTATGCGTCAAATAGACTGATAGGCCGATCGTTAAATTCAAAATCTCTTAATACTAATGTCGTTACGCTATGGACCTCTGGTTCATCATCAATGATCAGTACTTTCCAGGGTGGGACTTTCATATTGGATAACTCAAGTTCTGAGTCTGAAACTTCGGCGTTGGTTGTTACCGCAAATAACGGATTGGCGAGTTTATTTTTTTGTGTGGTAAATAGAGGGTTGGCTCTCTTATCCATAATCATCCTCGCGATATTACGGTGAAGGTAGGCACAAAAAACGCTAGTAGCTGACTATATTATAGGCTTGCCTGCGCTTAATGCTAGCGAGGAATTGGCATATAGAGATACATCGGTAAGGTTAAAAAAATGTTATGTAATCGATTGATTATGATTGCTTATTTTAATCTCGATAAAAAATGAATAAACTTTTATATTAATAATATTTAGTCATATGCTAATAACATATTTTTCTATTGGGTTTTTTTGTGCTGTATTCGCTGAAAATAAATGATCTTGCCTGAGAAATAATTGAATTACTTAAACAATTGTAACTGAGCTATTTTCCCTTTATCGATTCAATTTGTTATGGTTTTAGTAGAGATACAACAGATTCATTTGTTACTGTTGTTTAACACATAACCTTACGACAGGTAAAGACGATGTTAACGTTTAGTTTTCACAATCCGACTCGTATTCATTTTGGTGAAGAAACCATTAAGACTATCGCGGATGAAATTCCCGTGTCGGCAAAAGTATTGATTGTATTTGGCGGGGGTTCGATTAAAAAAAATGGAATTTATGATCAAGTGGTTGCAGCCTTATCGGCCCATGATTTTGTCGAATTCTCGGGCATTGAGCCCAACCCTCAGTATGATACGTTGATGAAGTCACTGGATATCATTCGCAGGCATGAGGTGGATTATCTGCTGGCGGTTGGTGGCGGATCGGTAGTGGATGGTACTAAGTTTATTGCGGCAGCAGCATTATACGAAGGTGAGGAGCATTGGGACATACTTGCTAAACAACAATCGATTAAACGAGCATTACCAATGGGCGTAGTTTTGACCTTGCCTGCTACGGGGTCTGAAAGTAATGCCGGTGGTGTGGTAACACGCGATGGCAATAAATTGCCATTTTTTAGCCCTTTGGTGCGACCGCAATTTGCCGTGTTAGATCCTGCTACTTCGCTATCATTATCCGACCGACAAATTGGTAATGGTGTGATTGATGCTTTTGTACATACTATGGAACAATATCTCACCTATAATGTTAACGCTAAAGTTCAAGAACGTTTTTCTGAGGGGTTGCTACAAACCTTAATCGAAGAAGGACCAAGAGCGTTGGCGGCAGAAAGTAAAGATGATATAGATGTCCGAGCCAATATAATGTGGTCGGCAACAATGGCGTTGAATGGTTTAATTGGTGCCGGAGTGCCGCAAGATTGGACAACCCATATGATTGGCCATGAACTGACTGCGGCTCATGGCATTGATCATGCGCGTACGTTGTCTATTGTATTGCCAGCGGTGATGAAAATACGCCGAGAATCTAAACGTGGTAAGTTAATGCAGTACGCAGAACGTGTTTGGAATATTACTCACGGTGATGAGGAATATCGCATTGATCGAGCAATAGAGTTAACTGAAGAGTTTTTTACCCATATGGGTATGCCTACCCGGCTTTCGCAGGTGGCGTTAGATAGTCGTCATATCGATAATTTGGTGGATAAGTTACAACAGCACGGAATGGTCAAGCTAGGTGAACATAGAGAGGTTACTCTCGAGGTAAGTCGTCAAATTTTGGAGGCGGCATTATAATGGGGCAGAATAGAAATAAAGAGGAATTTGAATCGCTCGACCTAATGTCTCCAGAACATGGGGGTAAATAGTAGCAGCAAGGTGAATATTTCTAGTCGGCCCAATAACATGGTGAAACATAGTATCCATTTGGCGGTATCGGTTATGGAGGCGTAGTTGAGGGCGACCTCACTTAGTCCTGGGCCTAAGTTATTCATACAGGCGGCAACGGCGGAGAAAGCGGTAACAAAATCCAAGCCAGTGCCAAGAATAGCCAAAAATAAGGCACAGAAACAAACCAGATAAATTCCAAAAAATCCCCATACGGCTTCGGTTACTCGATCGGGGACAGCTTTGTTGTTGAGTTTAATTACCATGACTGCGTTAGGGTGGATGAGCCGACGCATCTCTCGTAGGCCTTGTTTAAACATTAGCAACATGCGGATAACTTTTATGCCACCTCCGGTAGATCCCGCGCAAGCACCGATAAAACTTCCCATCAGCAGTGCTGTTGGAATCAGTGGGTGCCATTGAGAGAAGTCGGCGACGGCGTAACCTGTGGTGGTGGCGATGGAAACGGTTTGAAATATTGCGTGGCGTATAGCGTCCCAATTATTTTCATAAGTGCCATTAAGATATAAAACAATACAAGAGCCGATGGATATCGTGCACAGTACTTGAAAATAAAACCGTAATTCGGGATCTGCCCAATAGTGGGTGAGCTGTTTACGACGCCAGGCTAAAAAGTGCAGGCCAAAATTGATGCCGGCAATGACCATAAAAATAATGGTAGTGATTTCGATGGCTGGATTATTAAAATAGCCGATGCTCGCGTCATGAGTAGAAAAACCGCCGATGGCGATGGTGGAAAAGCTATGGGCAATGGCGTCAAAGGCATCCATGCCTAAAACCCAATAAGTTCCTGCACAAACCAGCGTTAAGCACACGTAGAGAATCCACAGTGCCTTTGCAGTTTCAGCAATGCGTGGGGTTAACTTGTGGTCTTTCATTGGGCCAGGTGTTTCCGCACGGTAAAGCTGCATGCCGCCAATGCCAAGCATGGGTAATATTGCTACGGCTAACACAATGATTCCCATGCCGCCTAGCCATTGCAATTGCTGTCGGTAATATAAGATGGACTTGGGTAAATCATCCAAATGTTGGATGACGGTAGCGCCTGTCGTGGTTAATCCCGAGATGGACTCAAACACTGCGTCGGCTAAGTTCATATTGGGTTGGTCACCCAATAAAAATGGGATTGCGCCGTACAAACCTAGAACGGTCCAAAATAATACAACCACTAAAAAACCATCTTTTACCCGTAGATCATCCTGTGAATTGTGTACCGGCAACCAGCAAACGAGTCCTGATATGAGGGTGATAGCAAATGCGCTAAGAAACAGAATATGGCCACCATCTTGGTAGATAAGTGCGACCAATGCTGGCGGCAACATGGTGGTGCTATAGATCATCAAGAGCACGCCTAATACGCGCAAAATGACAGCAGGATGCATCGTAAAGCCTCGTTAGAAGAAAGTGATTCCGACTTGAAACAGCCGTTCGACATCAGAGATGCGGCGTTTGTCCACTAAGAATAGGATGACATGATCGTTGGATTCGATGACTATATCATCGTGGGCAATCAGTACTTCATCGTTACGTACTATCGCGCCAATGTTGGTGCCTTCTGGCAGGTCGATTTCGCCAATCATTTTGCCAACCACCTTTGAGGAATTTTCATCTCCATGGGCGATAGCTTCAATTGCCTCTGCAGCTCCGCGGCGCAAGGAATGTACGTTGGCGACGTCACCGCGGCGGACATGGGTTAGCAAGCTGCCTATAGTCGCCTGTTGTGGCGATATGGCGATATCAATATCGCCGCCCTGCACCAGGTCAACATAGGCAGGGTTGTTGATGAGAGTCATTACTTTTTTAGCACCTAGGCGTTTTGCTAACATGGAAGACATGATGTTAGCTTCATCATCGTTGGTTACTGCGAGAAATACGTCTGCATCTTCGACGTTTTCTTCTAACAATAAATCTTGGTCCGATGCGTTACCTTTGATCACTATGGTGCGTGCGAGTTTTTCTGCTAGATAGTTGCAGCGCTTGGTATTGCGGTCAATTAGCTTGACCTGGTAGCGATTTTCAATGGCTACACATAAACGCTCGCCAATATTACCGCCGCCGGCGATGATGATCTTTTTGTAGTTGTGCTCTAATCCACGTAGTTCGCTCATCACGGCGCGAATATTTTTGCGGGCGGCGATAAAAAATACTTCGTCGTCTGCCTCAATGACCGTGGTGCCTTCGGGAATAATGGCTCGGTCGCGGCGGAATATGGCGGCAACACGGGTTTCAATATTGGGCATGTGCTGGCGTAAATAGCGTAATTCTCGACCCACTAACGGGCCGTTAAAATAGGCTTTTACTGCTACCAGTTGTATTTTTCCACCGGCAAAGTCCAGTACCTGTAGAGATCCTGGGTGTTCGATGAGGCGTTTTATGTGGTTGGTAACTTCCCGCTCTGGGCTAATAATTACGTCGATAGGAAACGCGTCGCTGGTAAACAGCTCCTTACTGATATTGAGATAGCTGGTGGAGCGTACTCGAGCGATTTTTGTTGGTGTTCGGTATAGAGAATACGCGACCTGGCAGGCCACCATGTTGATTTCATCACTATTGGTGACGGCAATTAACATGTCTGCATCATCGGCACCGGCTTGATGTAATACCGAAGGGTGTGATGCCATTCCTAGTACGGTACGGATATCGTAACGTTCTTGAAGTTCATGTAGGCGATCGCTATCGGTATCAACGATAGTGATATCGTTGTGCTCGCTCGCTAAGTTTGCTGCGAGTGTACCCCCTACTTGGCCAGCGCCCAGAATAATAATTTTCATATGATGGTCTTAAGCGATCTTATAATTATGGAGGCATCCTTGGGTGACTGCCTCTGAATACCCCTCAGAATAGCATATTCCCCACCGGGTGGAGAGTCATTCATCGGGCTATATACTTGCCAGATACTTGCCAGCGGTGTCTGTTGTCACTTCAGCAGGTAATGTACACTATATGGATAGAGTGCGTAGCAGCAATGTGACCGTAATGCAGTCACAATAGTGCAGTGACAATATCGTAGCAATAGAGACAAATAATATGACAATGTATGACCGAACACCCAACGCTAAAAAGGCAAAACAGGAAAAAGCCTTTACCATCGCGTTGAAAAAAATCATGGCTTTCAGTGAGGAGCATGAATTCCCCATGACATTTAATACTATGCATGGTTTTGTGTTTGGATTGTGTAGTGCGCCGATAGCGATATCCCCTACGGAATGGATACCGAGTCTATTTGGAGAAAACGATGTAATCAGCCAAATGGCATTTGATGATACCGAGACCTTTCAAACCTTGGTTGAGCTATTTAACTACATGATGGAACAAGTCCAGGATGAATCGCCCGAGTTTCCGCAGGCGATGAGGTTGCATGACGCAATGTCTGATAACTTTGGTATGCAAAGTGATCTTGGACAGTGGTCGCAGGGTTTTATCGATGCCTCGGAATGGTTAGGTGATGTGTGGGACGATGCCATGATCGACGTGTTAGAAGAAGATCATACGGTAAAATCGGTAATGTTGTGTTTCTTTTCGGATGAGGAATTCTCGCGTCGCTTACATGATGAGCTGATTGAGAATGATGACGTTACGTTTGAGGAAATCTATCAAGACTTCTTACGCCTATTGCCTAACACGCTAAAAGCCTATGCGTTTACCGGCCGAAAGTTGTATGAACAGCAATTGGCTAATAATCCCAATCTGCAGCCACATAATGCCGACCCTAAGATAGGACGTAACGACTTATGCTACTGTGGTAGTGGCAAGAAATATAAGAAGTGCTGTTTACACTGAGATTAGTTACTTAGGCTCTCCCTTGGCTTTTATTAGTTTTGCGTAATAGAACCCATCATGGCCGTTACGTTGAGGTAGAAGTTGAATACCTACCGAAGCGGGTTGCCCCCAGCCTACGCTTAGCGATTGCTCTGTTGCGTCTGGTTGCTCGTTAAGAAACGCTCTTACCACACGTTCATTTTCATGGGGTAAAATGGAACAGGTGGCGTAAACCAAGGTGCCGCCTGGGGTTAGCAGGGTCCAGGCGGTTTTTAATAATAGCAATTGTTGTTCTGCTAATGCGCCAATATCGCTGCGCTTACGCAGCCATTTGATATCAGGGTGGCGACGTATCACCCCTACCGCGGAACAAGGAACATCCAATAAAATTCGGTCGAAGGTTTCGCCGTTAGCCGCTATCTGTTCGCGGGTAAAGTCTTCGAGGGATTGAGCAAATACCTCGGCGGTTAGCCCTAAGCGTTGAAGATTTTCATGAATACGGCCGACACGTTGCTCATCGGCATCGAGGGCGGCTAAATACGCAAGATCAGGTTGAGATTCGGCAATATGGGTGGTTTTGCCACCGGGTGCTGCACAGGCGTCTAATACTCGGTCGCCAGGTTGTGCGTCGATGAGTTCTGCCGCTAGCTGCGCGGCTTCATCTTGGACAAAGCTATGGCCTAATGCAAAGCCGGGTAATTTATCGACCGAGCAGGGTTTTTCTAGCTGTATGCCCTGGCTGGAAAACTCACAGGCCTTAGCTTGAATGCTTTTATCTTTTAACTGTTGCAGGTATTTTGCGCGACTGTTGTGGCGAGGGTTTACTCGTATCGTCATTGGGGCTGGAGTATTATTGGTCTTTAACACCGCGCTGGCTTGCTCCGGCCACGCCGCCGTGACCATATCAACTAACCATTTGGGGTGTGCTGTTTGTATGCTTAAATTGTCAGAAAGCGCTTGCTCTAATTCGGTCTTTTCCCGCTGACAGCGGCGTAACGTTCCGTTGATTACCTTTGCCGCCCAGGCTTTGTCTAGCTGGCGGGTGGCTTCTACGGTTTCGGAAATAGCCGCGTGATCCGGTACGCGCATGTATAACATTTGATAGATGCCCACCAATAACAACGCATGTATATCGCTATCACGGGCTTTAAATGGGTGGTGGGTTATTGAACTGGCTAATTTGTCTAACCGAATAAACCAACGACAAACACCAAAGCAGAGTTCTTGTAATAGGGGTTTATCCGCTTTTGGGTGTTTTGCTAGCATCTTTGGCAGTAAGGCTGATAGGGAGCGGCCACGGTGGGTTTGGCCTTTTTTCAGCGGTAATACGTCGTTAAGGATCTGTGCTGCGATAGCACGTTCATTTATTGCCATTAGGTGAATTTTTTTCCTACAGAAAATTGTTCTTTGCGACTATTGAGAATGTCAGCGACGGCTAATTGTTTGCCTCCACTCAGCTGCATGCGGGTTAGGCGTAGTACGCCTGAGCCGGTTGCAACAACTATCCCCTGCTTGCTGGCGTCAATAATGGTGCCGGGTTCGGTGTTTGGTGGCGTACTAACAGATTCCGTATCGGCTAATTCGGCATTAACAATGCGTACCTTATTACCATCCATTTCCGTATGGGCGATAGGCCAAGGGTTAAAAGCCCGAATGAGATTATGGATCTGTTGGCTATCTAGTTGCCACTGGATTTGGCCTTCTTGTTTGCTTAATTTGTGTGCGTAATTGGCCTGTGCATCATCCTGTGCTTGGGCGGATGTGGTGCCCGCACTCAGTGAGCTTAAGGCTTCTACGCAGGCTGTGGCACCCAATTCAGCGAGCCGGTCGTGTAGTGAGCCGCCGGTATCATCGAGGTCTATCGGTGTAACGACTTTGCTGAGCATCGCACCGGTGTCCAAGCCTTCATCCATTTGCATGATGGTGACACCTGATTYGTCATCGCCGGCGGCGATGGCGCGCTGAATCGGAGCTGCTCCGCGCCATCTGGGTAATAATGAGGCATGTACGTTAATACAGCCTAAGCGCGGCGTGTCTAATACGGCTTTAGGTAAAATAATGCCATAAGCCACCACTACCATAATGTCTGCATTTAGCGCTTGGAGGGATTCAAGGTCTTCTTCGGATTTAAAATTGAGCGGCTGATATACCGGAATCCGGTGTTCTTGCGCGAGTTGTTTTACTGGGCTGGCGGCCAGTTTACGACCGCGTCCTGCCGGACGGTCAGGCTGGGTATAACAGGCGATGATGTTGTGCTGACTACCGAGTATGACGTCGAGCACGGATGCGGCAAAGTCAGGGGTGCCTGCAAACACAATATTGAGGGGAGCTGTTGTGTTGATAGATTCTGTAGTCACTGCTGTTCACTTTTGTTGTTAAAGGCAAATATCGCGGGGTACACCCACTAGCGCCGGTGTTTTAGTTCTGCCTTATGGGCTTTGACTAGTTTGGCTTTAATGCGTTCGCGTTTTAGTTTGGAAATATGGTCCACAAATAAGATGCCATTGAGGTGGTCTATTTCATGTTGCACACATACGGCCAGCAACCCGTTGCATTCCATTTCGAAGGAGTTACCTTCACGATCAAGTGCGTTTAACTGAATTTTTTCCGCGCGGGTGACGGATTCATAATACCCAGGGACCGACAGGCAACCTTCTTCATAATCTTGTTCACCTTCAATAATTCGGTATTCCGGGTTGATGAGAATCAATGGTTGGTTTTTGTCTTCTGAAATATCAATGACCACAATACGTTGGTGAACATTAATTTGCGTCGCCGCGAGGCCGATGCCGGGAGCTTCATACATGGTTTCTAGCATGTCATCCAGCAGTTTGCGGGTGCCAGCATTTACTTCGGCGACCGCTTTTGCTTTGGTACGCAGTCGTGGGTCTGGGAATTCGAGAATGTCTAATAAAGCCATAATGCCTGTCGGTTGTTGGTCAAGTTGTCGATTAGTGATCGTAAAATACAAAAAAAAGTTGCTAAGATTATGTTTGTATTGCATTTGCCCGTTTTAGGAACAAAAATGTCGTCTACACTGAAGTCAAATGTGTAATAGTTTCAAGCTTTTTGATAAAACGGCTATATTTAGAGATAATGCCTTGTGCTTATGGCACATCGGCGGCATTCTCATGTTTATTCGCCACTTTACTTAATCCATTGGGGCCAATTGGGCTGTCGATTCGGCAGGCTATTAACACCAAGTTTAATAATGATAAAGGGATTCGCGCCATGATGAAATCATTTCTCAGATTGTTAGGGGCTGGACTGCTGGGTTTTTCCCTTCAGGCCGCTGCTGATGTTGAGCTGAAAGATAATCATCCCACTACATATAATGTCAATACTGGGGATACACTTTGGGATATTTCCAATGCTTTTTTGAAAAATCCCTGGTTATGGCCAGAGCTATGGTTTGTTAATCCGCAGATTGATAACCCTCATCTTATTTACCCTGGGGACACCTTGCGGTTAGTTTACGTGGATGGGCAGCCATTTCTTAATATTGAAGCAGGCATCCGTACCTTAAAGTTTAAGCCCGGTGATACTATCAAGTTAACACCAAAGGCACGCATTACGCCGATTGAAACGGTTATTCCTGCTATCCCGTTGGAGCATATACAAAGTTTCTTGGTGAATAACAGAGTACTGGAAAATGATGACTTAGAGCAGGCTCCCTATGTTCTTGCTGGTGATGAAGAGCATATTATCATGGGTGTCGGCAGCCACCTATACGCCCGCGGTGATTGGACAGATAATCAACAGGCTTATGGTGTATATCGTCGTGGTACTACCTATTTGGATCCTCAGACTCAGGAACTGCTGGGTCTTGGCGCTTTAGATCTCGGGATTGTGCGGTTTGAAAATAATGAAGACGACATAGCGCGTTTTAAGGTGCAAAGTTCGAGTGCAGATATTCGGGTAGGAGATCGCTTGTTGCCTACCGAAGAGCGTAAGGTTAACTCAACGTTCTATCCAAAAGCTCCCACCGACGCTATCGATGGCCAAATAATCCATGTCTTTGGTGGCGTGAAGAATGTGAGTTTATATGACGTGGTGGTGATTAACCGCGGTACTCGTGAAAATGTAGAAATTGGCGATGTGCTAGCGGTATTTGCTCAAGGTGAAACCGTGAAAGATCGTATTACCCAGGAATTGATCAAATTACCGGATCATCGTCGTGGAATGTTGATGATATTTAGAACATTTGAGAAAACTGCTTACGGTCTAATCCTTAAAGCCAGCGCGCCACTATCAATATTGGATAGGGTAACTAATCCGAATTGATCGCGAGAGCTGATCTAGAAAAACTAAAAAGGCCTGCATATTTGCGGGCCTTTTTAGTTTTTCTTTGTGGCTTAGGCGTCTACGTGGGTTAACAGGCTGTAATCAATGGATCACCTACCCACAAACAGCGGAGCTTTACTGAAGCTCTAACGGACGAAGCATGATAATCAAGGATGATGATAAGCCATACTGGCTTGCCTTATGGCGTGTACCAAGAATAGGTCCTGTAGCATTTAACACCCTGCTCAGTCAGTGTGAGGGGGATCTGCCGGCGTTGTTTGCGTTATCAGCGGCAGGATTAAAAGCCTTTGGTTTACAGGCGTCTCAAATAGAGTGTATTAAACAATTTAAACGCAGCATTGGTTCAGCGACATTTAGTTCAAAGTTATGCAATCAAGTCGATGATGATGTGCGCTGGCTGGAGAGTTCGGAACAGCATCACCTGTTATTGGCGGTAGATGAAAATAACTATCCCCCCTTACTATTGCAGGTGGCAGGTGCCCCGCCGTTGTTGTTTGTTAAAGGTGATAAGGACGCATTGATGTTTCCGCAAATCGCCATGGTTGGTAGCCGCAACCCCACCCGCCTGGGTAAAGAGACAGCTTTTGAATTTGCTCAATATTTTGCCCGCCAAGGGTTTATCACCACCAGCGGTTTGGCATTG
This sequence comes from Moraxellaceae bacterium, assembly GCA_002402125.1. Classification (GTDB taxonomy): domain Bacteria; phylum Pseudomonadota; class Gammaproteobacteria; order Pseudomonadales; family Ketobacteraceae; genus 42-54-T18. Next base: position 346 of record NVVG01000077.1, on the reverse strand, counting down.
GGTATCGATAGCGCGTCCCATCAAGGGGCTTTGGCAGCCGATGGTTTCACCGTTGCAGTCTTGGCTCATGGGTTGGATCACCTTTACCCAAAGGCGAATCAGATGTTGGCGGATAAGATTACCTCGCAGGGGGCGCTGGTTAGTGAATATCCTATTGGCACGGGCCCTAGACCAGAATACTTTCCGCGCCGTAATCGTATCGTGAGTGGCTTGAGTTTGGGTGTGTTAATAGTGGAAGGTGCTAAAAAGAGTGGGTCACTGATTACCGCGCGCGAAGCCGCGCAGCAGGGGCGGGAGGTATTTGCTATTCCTGGTTCAATTCATAATCCGCTTGCCAAAGGTTGTC
>NVVG01000076.1 GCA_002402125.1 Moraxellaceae bacterium | reverse complement strand
TTTTCTCAATTTCAACCGCTTTCTCCGCCTCAATTCGTTGCAGTTCCACCTCTCTTTCTCGTGAAACCACTTCGAGATCTCTCGCTCGAATCACTTTTTCTATTTCAATGACGACTGGGTTATGAAGTGGCGGGAGTGATTGATGAAATAGGTGCTAGCGTTGATAAACAATGGTTGGGTAAAGAGGTGTTATGCCTGACCCGATTTGGTGGCCAGGCGGATCAAGTGGTGGCACCTATCCACCAAATTTTCGAAAAACCAGCGACATTGTCTTTTGAAGCGGCGGCCGCAATTCCCGTGAATTATCTCACGGCGTACCAGCTACTGGTTGCCATGGGTAGCTTGCAGTCCTATGAAACGGTTCTAATCCATAATGTGGGCGGCGGTGTAGGATTGGCGGCACTAGAGATAGCCAGAAATATAGGGGCTGAAACTTACGGCACTGCCAGTAAAGGCAAGCATGAGTTTCTTAAGCAAAGAGGTTTGGATCATGCGATTGATTATCGAACCCAAGATTGGCAACAAGAGTTATTAGCCATGACCGAAGGTCGTGGTGTTGATCTGATCTCAGACCCTATCGGCGGTAAAAACTTAAAGCATAGCTACCAATCATTAAGTAACACCGGGCGGTTGGGGATGTTTGGTATGTCTACCGTGTCGGAGCCTGGCATTAAAGGGAAACTGAATTTATTGAAAATGCTAGTGCAGACCCCATTTTTCCACCCGTTTGGATTGATGAACGCAAATAAAGGCGTGTTTGGTGTGAACATGGGACGTCTATGGCACGAGCATAAAAAAATCAATGTTTGGATGCAAGTGATACTGGACGGGTTGGAAGAGGGTTGGATCAATCCCCATGTGGATAAGGTTTTTAGTTTTGAAGAAGCGGCTGAGGCCCATCGCTATATTGAAGAGCGGCGTAATATAGGTAAAGTGATTTTAGTGCCGTGACGCTTCAGTTTTTAACGAGAGTATCAGTGAATGTGCTCACTCTTAGGGCTAAATGGTTAGAATGGGTGTCCTCAATGATCTTTATTCATTGATCGTTGCGATTCTAGTTTGGTTGGAGTTGTTTTATGTCGATATATAAAAAAGTGGGTTTGGCTATTGTGTTCTTTTGGTTTTTTGGTGGCGGTGTCGGCCATTTTGTCATTGCGGATTTTTTCGTGTCGATCATGCCGCCTTATGTTCCCATGCAATATGCGGTAGTTTATGTCAGTGGTGTTTTTGAGATTTTAGGGGCTGTCGGTATTCTTATTCCGCGTTTTCGTCAGTGGGCGGGCAATGGCTTATTCCTACTAACACTTGCGGTGTCTCCTGCCAATATCCATATGTGGCTTAACCCTGAATTGTTTTCAGATATTCCACCGGTTTTTCTATCAATACGGTTGCTGATACAAGTCCTGTTGCTAGTGTGTATTTGGAAATGTACACGAAATGATGTTGCTGATAAAGAAACTGTTAACCAGGGGTGTCGTACAATTAGGTGAGGGAGTGCCTGTTAATGATTTTTTTGGGTATGACTTCAGGGTACTTTGAAATCATGCAAATTCTCGGTTTGCTGGATCGTATCGAAGTGTTGCGTGGGGGGTTCTTTTGGGGTTTTTTTATTAAAAACAAAGGAGTAGGATGGGGTCTTTATGGGCCTCGAGGGTACGATATGCCTCTATCATTGCAGTTTATAACGATTATGGTACGCTTACTTGACGTGGCGGTCTCTTTTTTAGGTATACCCTCATGATGAACCGTATATTTTATATCACTGCTCTTTATGTACTTTTTTGTTGGTGCACCGCGACCTATGGCGAAGAAAATCTACTTGATTACTCACTGGAAGACCTGTTGAGTATTCAAATTACTATTGCCTCTAAGAAAAGCGAAGATTTTCTCGATGCCCCTGGTGTTATTTCCGTTATAGATCAGAATCAAATGCGCCGCTATGGCGCAAGAACTCTGGGAGATGTTATTGAGCGATTGCCCGCTACCTTTAAAAATAATTTATTTTCCATTCATGATTCTTACCTCGGTATTAGAGGAGAAAATGCCCAGGGGTTGGATGCGCGTGTTCTGTTAATGTTGAATGGCCGGCCGTTACGAGAATACTTTGCGGGAGGTGTTAATCACCATATCTACCGTGGTATGCCAGTATCCGCTATAGACCATATCGAAATGATTAGAGGGCCTGGCTCGGTATTGTATGGCAGCAACGCATTTGCTGGGGCTATCAATATCGTCACGAAGACCCCGTCATTTGACCAAGAAATAGCCGCAACAGTGCATGCAGGTAGCTTCGACACCCAAACTGGCGAACTGAGTTACTCGCATTTGTCTGAACAGGGCCTTGAAGGTTTGACTGTCTTTCGCGGTAGTCATGTTGGTGGCTGGGATTACACTTATACCGATACCGGCATCCCCGCATTTTCTATTCCTTCTACCACCGATAGCCAAAAGAACGGTTATGACCATGCATCGATATTCACTAACTGGCGCTTTGAAAATATAGGCATGGATTTGTTTTACAGCAATATGGAGTCAGACACCATAGGTGCAGATTCCCTATGGCCGGGTATACGAGAAAAAAGTGACCGTGGTTTCATTAACGCTTTTCTGGAACATGATCTGAATAGCCAATGGGATTTGCGGGGTGATATTACTTACAATACTACGTATCAGAAATTCAGCGATACTTATGCTAGCCAGAACATACGCACTTATAACGTCATCTACGAAGGGCTCTTGCGCGGCCGATATGAATCCTGGGATTTTCTTGCCGGGGTGTCGGCCAACTCATTGCACGCAAATGACAAAATCAATAATCGAAAATCCCATACTGCGTGGTATAGCTTTTATACCCAGGCTGCTTATCAGGCCAGTAATAAACTGGATATTATTGGCGGCTTTCAAATCAATAAGCCGGAATCTATAGAGACGGATTTTAGCCCGCGAGTAGGGGCCATTTATAGGTTTACGTCGAAAGCAGGTATTAAACTATTGTATGGCAAGGCATTTAGAAGTGCTTCTTGGACTGAATCCGAAACATTTCTTCCTCCTGTTTTTCAAGGTAATCCAGACTTGGAGCCTGAAACCATTCAGACCACAGATTTACAGTTATTCTATCGTACGGCTATAAGCTACTATTCTCTCAGCCTGTTCTATTCGGAAATTGGGAATATCTTTACTGTGGACCAAACTAGCATTCCTTATCCTTCTACCTTTAATAAAGGCAAAGAACGTGTCCATGGAGCAGAGTTGGAATGGAACGCTGAAATTCATAACACGCTAAAATACGAAGGCAGTGTAAGTTGGCAAACCAATACCAATGATAATGGCGAAAGAGATAAACGTTTGGTGCCGAAGTGGCTGATTAAAATGGGTCTCTCTTATGAGGTTTCGCCAGCATTCTCGGCATCTATCTATGACATCTTTAGTAGTGCCATTGAAAATAAAGACGCCCCTAAATTAAACCCTGACAGTAAAGATTTACACCTTATAACGTTAAATTTCACAACGCAATTGAATCACTTGTTTGATTTATCTACCACTAATACCCATAGTATTTCTTTTTTAGTGACCAACGCCCTGGAAGGTGATTCGTTGTACCAGCCGGATGAATTTTTTGGCCCTACCATTAACACTTTTCCGTGGCGTGAAGAAAGAGGGTTTTATTTGTTTTATGAAGGTAGTTGGCCGTAGCTTTAGCTGATGATGCAAGTAGGACGCCCCCTCTCACCCGAAGTGAGTAGGGGCATCTCGGTTAATTGCTATGGCTGGCTTTGAGAATCGTAGCTATAGCCTGTAAAAGTTTACAGATCGTATCCTCGTTCATCATGTAGGACTAAATCCAATCCAACGGTTTCGTCATCTTCATCAACGCGCAGACCAATCACCTTATCAACAATTTTCAATAGTATAAAACTGACAACAGCTGTATAGGTAAATGTTGCTGCAACTCCAATAGCCTGTACAGATAGTTGGCCACCGATACTACTGATACCCTCAGAAAACCCGTTGCCACTAAATATTCCTAATGATGGCGCGCAGAATACTCCTGCTAAAAGCGTACCTAAAACACCGCCGACACCGTGCACAGGAAATACATCCAAAGAGTCATCGATTTTCAGTTTTTGCTTCAGTAGGTTGGTAGCGTAATAGCAGATAATGCCTGCGCTAAAGCCTATGACAACTGCAGCTGCCGGTCCCACTGAACCTGAAGCAGGGGTGATAGTACCTAACCCTGCCACCATGCCGGTAACGATACCCAGAACCGAGGGTTTTCCGTGTTTAATCCACTCCATCATCATCCAGGATAAGGCACCTGCAGAGGCTGAAAGATGTGTCACTAACAGTGCCATCGCAGCGGCACCGTTAGCAGCCAGCGCTGAACCACCATTAAAACCAAACCATCCTACCCACAACATGCCAGCACCGGCTACAGTCATAGTCAGGTTATGTGGTGGCATAGCAACTGTGCCATAACCTTTGCGATTACCCATAACAAGAGCTGCTACTAAGGCTGCCACTGCTGCGGTGATATGAACGACGGTACCTCCCGCAAAATCTTGCAAGCCCATTTGGCCCAGCCAGCCGCCGCCCCAAACCCAATGACAAATTGGAGCATAGACAACCAGCAACCAAAGGGAGCAAAAGGTTAACATGGCCGAGAAACGCATGCGTTCTGCAAAGCCACCAACGATCAGTGCTGGTGTTATGATCGCAAACGTCATTTGGAATACGGCGAATAACGGTGTGGGAATTGTGCCGCTGACACTGTCCATCGTCATGCCAGCAAAAAACATATTGCCGAAATCACCGATCCATTTACCTTGTTCAACCCCTTCACTGCCGAAGGCAATCGTATAGCCAAAGGCAAACCAGAGTAGTGACATTAAGCAAGTCAGTGCAAAACACTGCATAAACACCGATAAAACGTTTTTGGAACGAACCAGCCCGGCATAAAACATGGATAAACCAGGAATAGTCATAAACAGCACTAACGCCGTTGCGGTTAAGATCCAGGCAGTATCTGCTGGATTAATTTCATCTGCAAAAGCTAAACCGGGTAGCAGGCCTAACGTTAATAATGCATATCGAATTATTTTCATGATTGATTGCCTCTTACAACATCAGGTCGATAGTTAAATGGCATCCGTTCCGGTTTCACCGGTACGAATTCGGATGACTTGCTCCAACGCTGAAACAAATATTTTTCCATCGCCTATTTTTCCAGTGTTGGCTGAGCCGATAATGGCTTCAATTACTGCCTCTGCCTGCTCTTCACTGACCGCTACTTGAAGTTTAACCTTTGGTAAAAAATCTATGACATACTCTGCGCCACGATAGAGTTCGGTGTGTCCCTTTTGGCGACCAAATCCTTTAACTTCTTCAACAGTCATGCCTGACAAGCCAAGCTCGGACAGTGCATCACGAACGTCTTCTAGCTTAAAAGGCTTGATAATAGCGGTGATCATTTTCATAGAATATCCCGGTAGCACCTATTGGTGCGCTATTAATGTCATTATGGTGCAGTGCACACTAGCTGTGCATTGTAGGTGTTTGTTCAACGACTGACAACTGCAGTTGGGGCTCGATTTAAGCAATTGTTTATACCTTAGTGGGGTCGTGATAAAATTGACCCAAAATCAAGCAAGACTTATAAAATAATAATAAAGCTTGGAGTAAGGTTATGATTTGTAAGCATTTTTATGCCAGTTTAATTTCCCTCTGTGATTTCCCAAGAATTCATCCAATAACTTATATAGCAATACTACTGGGTATGCTGAGCGGTTGTGCAGCGGATAATGCCACTAATCCTGATGATCCTCTTGAAAATAGGGGTATCTACGACGTTGCAGTAAATCAGGTTGATATTCCCAACCCTGAAAATACCAATGCACCTTTTTCGGCCAAGGTATATTTTCCGTCTCTTGATGGTGGAGCCTCTTGGGCTGCGGGTGATTATAAGTTAATTGTGTTGACGCCTGGCTTTGCTGCTTCATTTAATCTTTATGAACGGTATGCAAAACATTTCACATCCCATGGGTTTGTTGTATTAGGGTTTGATTTTGCTTCAGGTGGAAATGTCTTAGATGGGGGGCATGAATATAAGGCGAGACAAATAAGTTATGTAATAGATTATGCGGCCAGTGAATTAAGTGGGCTTGCTCAATATATTGATTCTGACCATGTGGGGCTAGTGGGCCACTCCATGGGGGCGAAGGTAAGTTTTTACGCTGCTGCACTTGATGCTCGAATCAGTGTAATCTCGGCAATGGACCCGGTTAACGCAGGAGGGCCTCCTTGCTTTATTTTTCCTGCCAAATGTGCAGCTTACCCAGTGGCGCCTAACCCGGCACGAGAAATGGTCGGGGTGTTGGATAACATTAATGTGGCCAGTCTTATTTTAAGATCAGAACCCGATTCGCTAGTGAATCCCGAAGAGGAATTTAATGCGTCATGGTTTTTCTATGGTTACGATGGGTTTGGTTTGCACGGGGTGCCATCGCCTGCCGTATATGTGGATTTGGGGAAAGTATCCCATATTGCTTACGTACCATTATTCTCGAAAGGCGTTGCCTCCTTTTCCAAACGTATAATGACTGCTTGGTTTAAGACTCACCTTCAGGGGGAATTGATGGACGCTTATTATGATGGGGCAATTATCCAAGAAGATATTGCGGCGGGTCGAGTGTTAAGTGTGGATTACCGTTAGGTAGCGCTCTTTTGTCTTAAAATTAATAAGTAATAATTAAAATAGGGATTTTGAAATGACAATAAAACAAAAAATTACACGTGGAATCTTTTCTATACTTACCGTATTGCCTTTAGCCGGCTGCTTTGCGCCAACGGTCGCTGTAGATTCTGAACAATATGTTGAGGGCACAACGGGCATTGCAACCATCAAGAATGCCGACACAAGTGCAATCTATCTTCCTGGGTGCGAAGACTTTGTGTTAGAGCAGCTAGTTGATAATGATTGGGTGGTAAAAGGCCCAAATAAGATCTGTGTACAAGCTGGGAATGCAAGACCTATCGTTGACCCATCACAAATCGATATTGAGTTTAATACATCAGACCCCGGCATTTATCGTCTAAATGCTAAGATTGGGTACGACTGTGATGAAAATCAACCATTATCAGAATCTGATTGTGAAATGGTTAAACACTATTTTTCACCAGAATTTGAGGTTTCACCTGATAGCAACGTCCTGTGTATGGTGGGTGGTTGCTCTGGACAGGCGTGTTCTTCAGATAGCGGTTTGATAACAACCTGTGAATGGAAGGCAGAGTACACGTGTTATCAATTTGCTACCTGTTCTTCTTCAGGGAGCAACTTGGACAATAAGTGTGGCTGGGTAATGACACCAGAGCTAACACAATGTATTAAAGATGCTCGTTTATCGGAAGTTTTCGAGTTACGCTAAGCGCATGGTCTCTCGCACATAGCCAATAAGCAAGAAAATCCATAAAGCCACCTACTTAAGTAATAGAATGGGTGGCTTTGTGGTTTTTGCATCAAATATTCTAGTAATTATCGTGGCTAGCCGCTTTGCAGGTTAACATTGGTGAGGCGCGAAATTAGTTGAGGAAAGAGCGTATAGCAGTACAGTAACACTGTGTGTATACGGCCTTATCGATGTGAACGATTAAAGCATTAGAAGTACTTGGAGTTCTCCAATTAGAAAACCCAGAACAGCGCCTGCTAGAATCAAAATCTTTTCGTCTTCCTTAAATGCCGGCCTTAGCATGCTTTCGAATTCTTCTGGTGTCAGTTCGTCCATACGGGACACGATGGTGTTGTTAATATCAAGGGCATCTATCGCGTATTTTTCAATGTGGCCGGCGGTTTTTGGTAGCATTTCCAGACTTTTCTCAACCACATACTCACGGATTTCATTGAAACGATCTGACCCTATGGCATATTTAACCAGTGGTCGCGCTATACCTAACTGTTCATCAGACGCCTTCTTTATGCTCTTCTGAATGAGATCCACTAATCGATCTGCACTCGGGCCGCGCATCACTTCTTCAATCATATTTGCTGGTGTCAGCAGTTCTTTGGCGATTAGGCTAGCATAGTCCCGAGCCACTTCTTTCTGACGTGCGATAAACTTTCCTTGAATAGTGAAGCCCATAAATTTCACCGGGTTCAAGGGACGAAACAGAAGATTTAACGCCAACCAGTCACTGATTAAACCGACGGCACCACCAAATGCCGGCATCAACCAAGGCTCGTGCCACAACAACCAACAGGCAAGTTGTATTAGACCCAGTGCAAATCCAAACCAGAAACCTGCGTTACGGAAAAAAACAAATTCTTTGGCGCCTATCTCTCGGAAAATATCATTTAATAGGGCTTTGTCTTTAGTTAGATTGGACACCAGCAAGTGTTTGACATCGATATAATTGTTGGGGTCTTTTTTGATATCAGCCCAAATTTCTTCTGCGATCCCGGGTATTTTCTTCTCGATTCGTTTAATCACCGAGTGCTGCGCAAAATTGGGCAAACGGTTCCAGTATTCTGGTAAGTAACGTTGGCCGATATCACGAATCATGCTGTCAGTCATCGACCGGAGATGGTGCTCCATCTCCTTGCCCATTCGCTTGCCATCCAGTCGGCCGATGAGTTCCTCAAGTGTAAACAATCGTCCCAACAGGAGATCGGTAGCTGTTGCAGCCATTTTGGGCGCCTTACGTGGCACAACTCCCTGCCAGCCTAGGTAGGGCTTAATACCCTTAAATTCTAGTGGGAGGAACATCATCTCCAGGGCGAATACCTTGGTGATGTAACCCACAAAGCCGGCAACCAATGGCATGAGCAGGTAATGCGGATGATTTTGAATATCTAACAATATATCTTGAAAGCCCATGTCTACTTCCTGGAGCAACGCTAAACAAAGAATTATACCTCAAGGTGGCCAATGTGTTACATGTCTTTGGTAAATATCGTTTCGCTCGCAAAATGATCGGAAATGGCTGTTGGAGCGGGTGGTGCGGTGATTAAAATAAATTTGTAGGGGAGGGGGCTTTCAGTTCAGCAGATATATGAAAAAAGGAAGAATTAGCTTATGTTAAACTTTCTAGCATATATTGAATTCAGATCTGCCCATCTACTATTGGAAAATGCAAATGGAAGCCATCAGCACACCTGAAAGTCGCTTTGATAACCTAAAAGATTACCCATTTGCAGCACATTACGTTGAAGTCGGTGGCGGTTTACGGATGCATTATGTGGACGAGGGGATTAACGGTGTAAACGCTAACGGCGGTGTAATATTGATGTTGCACGGCGAACCTTCTTGGTCCTATCTATATCGACATATGATTCGCCATTGTGTGGCGGCTGGATATCGTGTTATTGCACCGGATCTTATTGGTTTTGGTAAATCGGACAAACCTACCCAAGTAAAAGATTACTCCTTCCAATCCCATATGGATTGGATAACAGCATTTATAGAAAAATTGGATCTCAACAATATAACGTTATTTGGCCAAGATTGGGGGTCTCTTATTGGGTTGCGATTGGCGGCTGAGCAACAGCAACGATTTTCACGAATGGTCATTGGCAATGGCATGTTGCCAACAGGGGAGGTTTCGCAATTTAAAGGCAGTAACAAGGTTGCCCCCTTAGCATTTTTAACGTGGAGGAGTTTTGCTGTATTTAGCCCTTGGTTACCTATTGCTCGCATCATCAATTTTGCTTGTCAAAAAAAGCTAACTAGCGATGAAATTCGAGCATACGATGCGCCATTTCCAAGCAAAAAATATAAGGCGGGCGCGAGAGCTTTTCCAAAATTGGTACCGATTACTCCAAACGATCCCGCAACGGAGGCTAACAAAGCCGCTTGGAAAACCCTCGAGAAATGGGACAAACCTTTTCTTACCTGTTTTTCAACGGGTGACCCTATCACTGGAGGTTTTGATAAGGTGTTGCAAAGGCGCATTCCTGGCGCGGAAGCTCAATCGCATATTCGGGTGCAGGGCGGACATTTTTTACAGGAAGACAGCCCTTTAGAATTATCCCAAGCCATCATTGAGTTAATTGAAACTACACAATGACAATACTCTCCACCAGGGCAGCCACGTTACAGCTATTATTAAGGCTGCTTTGCTGGGGCGACTGCCCTTAGTGTTGCTAATGTTGAATTTAATTCTGCCCTCTACATGATCCAGTATTATTGATGTCAATTTCCCCATCCAGGCCATCCTGACTCTCGATTTGCTGCACTAGTTCGACGGCATTAAAATTGCAAAGTTTCTTGTTGTCGGTGATATGAAAATTGCCTCCTACATGCGAAAGGCTGCTTAACTCTGTCACCGATGTTAAGGAGTTATTTGTTTCAATACGAATATGTCCATCAATAGACTGAACATTTTCTAGTCCGGATAATGAGGTTAGTCTAGTGTTTTTAGCCACCCAGAAAGTGCCATCTATAAACGTGAGGTTTTCTAATCCTGAAACGGATTTTAGTAACCAGTTGAATGCTATATCTAAGCCAGCGGTCGACTCAAGTTGCTCAAGCCCCGATAACGAATCTAGGCTCAGGTTACCAGTAATAGTAGTTTTACCACCGACTGTTTGTAGGTTTTCTAGTCCAGATAGTGATCTCAGCCCAAGGTTAGTGTCTATAAGCAAATTGGATTCAACTGTTTGAAGGTTTTCTAATCCAGAAAAAGATCTGAGATTTGGGTTTTGCATTACTTTCAGTTGGCCGTGAATAGCTTGGATGTTTTCTAACCCCGAAAAGGATGTGAATTTGGGGTTATTTGACACATTTAAGTCCCCAGCAATGGACGTGATGTTTTCCAACCCAGACAGCGAAGAGAGGCTTTTATTATCAGATACCCTTAAACCACCATTAAAATATTCTAGGTTTTTTAGCCCATCCAAGGAAGTAATAGCATCATTGTTATTGATGGATATGCCATGTTCAATGCTGGTTAGGTTATTTAGTGCCGACAATGATGTTGTCAAATCACTATTTGTTATCGATAGACCGCCTACCGAGGTGAGGTTTTTAAACCAGTTCAAGGGAGGTATCCTGCGGTTGTTTTCGAGGGCTAAATAGCCTTCAATTTCTGTGATGCTAGAAAGGTACGCACTGGCATCAAAGTTGACATCACCAATACGCAGGCTGCCTTTTAAGGATGTTATGTTTTCAAGGGATGCGATGTCGTTACTATTTTGTATATATAAGCTGCCTGTTGAGGTTAGGGAATGTTGTAGTTTTTGAGGTTTTATTATCCAGGTTATCGTATCTAATGCGCTGTCATCTTGGTTGGGTTTATTGCTGTTTTTATATTGGCAGGTGACTATTATGGCAGTTGCAGATGTTAAACTTTCATCCAGCAAAATGCTTCGGCTTTTTTCTCCATTGCTGGATAAACGATGGTTACTAATACTTGTAGCGCTTAGTACACTTGCTCGCCACTTATAGTTCCAATCTGAGTCATCAGATTCTGAGCCGGTAACGGTAAATGTTAAGGTCTCCCCGCTGTTAGAATAGATTGTTGCATCGGGGTCTGGGAATGCGGATGTTATCGATCCACCGCAACCTGTTAGCGATAGAGCAGATAATGAAAAAAACAGGAGGTAACGAATGGTAACGATGAAAGTGTTCATGGCCAAATCCTTTTTAGAACGTGCGTTATTATTATTTTTATATCTTATACCCGTCATTAGCATAAGTGTTTAGCAGTATACTCTTTGATCTTGGCTGGTTCAACAAAGGTGTTGCGAGGGAATCAAGGTTGAGAAAATCGACTGCCTTGGAATTATCAAGGATTGTTTAAATTTTGTACTATCGTGGAGTTTATAGGGGGGCTCTCTGCGAGTGAGCTTTCAAGTTCAAGCGACACGGATCTGCTTGATCTGTCCCTCGAAGAATTACTTTTACTCAATGCGGTGGAAGCTTAATTGCTGTAAGCCAACGGGCCACACCTGCGGCAGTTACCATTATCTCTCAAGAGAAAATCCACCGTTTCGGTGCCTGTAACCTCGATGAGGCGCTCGACATCTATGTGCCGGATTTTATGATACTCAATAAGCTGCAAGGAGGACTGTTAGGGTTCCGTGCAATTAACAGTGATCGCAATTGATCGGGTCGACGCAAATTATAATTAGCGTAATTCTTTTCAGCGAACCGGCAACAGTAACAATCGCTACTTGCTAGTGTAACCCTCCCTATATATATGTTTTTCATTTGTTCGTTCAACTATCAATCTTATCGAAAAGGTAAGCGATTCATACAAGCAACAAAAAATATCCCCTAGTACAATTTTTGCCAATGCAGATGCGTCTATGAAGACGGTTTTATGCATTGCCTGTTTGCGTATGAAAAAATATGCAAATAGAGAAGTATTAAGGATCTAGTTGTTAATTATAAATCGACCAATGATTGATTAAGGGAAAGCTATGATTAAAAAACAGTTTAAGAGCATTTTGGATAAGGCTATTTATTTAGGTAGTATAGGAACGTTAGGTGTTGGGTTATTAGCATTATCTCAGCAGGTCAATGCACAGTTGCTTTCTCAAGCAACGGAAAATGGTTGCAGTATTACGGCCTCTACAACCAATGCAGTCCCTGGGGAAATGATAACACTCAGTATGTCTGCTTATGGTGACAAAGCTAACGAAGATATTGTGGAGAATGCCGGTTTTCTAGGCTCTATGTTAAATTGGGTCGGCGACTTGCCAAGTACATTAACCCTATTGGCCCCTGAGTCATCCACAGATTATACATTTTACGTGTGGCGGGAAAATGGCGAAGAAGTTTATGCTGGATGTGAAGTTTCCGTTACGGTTACTGCTCCTGAAGTTGATGAAAACCTATTGCCACCACTGTGTTATTTGAGTGTCGAAAAAAATGAAAATCAGGATAGTCCGGTAGAACAGGGCGACAAATTACTCTTCTCCTGGACGACAGAAAATACATCGTCTGCTCAGTTTAGGCTTTCGGAAAGGCAAGTGTTTGGCGTGGTGGAAAGTGACATGCTTGCCCAAGGCCAGCGTATCATTAAAAATTGGAGGGGGCCTGAATACACATTGGAAGTATGGAATGAAAATGGCGTGTCAGCTTCTTGTACTGCAAATGTGGATGAGATTAAACCTAGAGTCGTACCTGAAGAGGATGAGGCTGTTTATGTGAGTACGCTAGGTGATGATGCTAGTTCTGGTGGCCAAACTGACCCCTTCCTCACCGTGCAGCATGGTATAGATGTAGTTRCAGCTGATGAGGTGAAATCACAAGTGTGGGTTGCCGAAGGGACTTACCCAGAACAGSTAACCTTGGGTKTCACTGCACGTAATGTCAGTGTGTTTGGTGGGTTTGATTCAGYCAATTGGACTAAGCAAGACCCYCTAAATCATCCAACCATCATTGARTCRYCAGGATCTTGGGCTATCAAACAAGTAGCTCCCGGAACCAGTGTTATTCATGGAATGAAATTACACGCTACAGCTGCCAGCATTACAGTACAGATGGTTGCTCCTGTCGCATCTGAAGCGGTGTATGTAAGTATTGCCGGCTCTGATCTTGCGGCGGGAACCCCGATAGATCCCTATAGAACCATACAGCACGCTGTAGATGTTGCTGCCGTTAAGCCTGCCTTTTCACAAGTATGGGTGTCTGCCGGTGCCTACAATGAGAGTGTTATTATCGATCAGCAGGCTAGTGGTGTGGGGTTGTATGGTGGTTATGATCCAATGGATTGGAATAATCGCGATTTTTCTCTGCACGAAACGACTATTGAGTCGAATACTGAATGGGTGATTAAGGTTAACGACTATCATAAAGATGGCAGCATTCAGGGGTTTACAATACGCACCGTAGCAACAGCCAGCAATGAACGCAGTACTCGAGCCATTATTGTTGAGGATGTTACCGGGCATCTCTATATACAAAATAATCACATTGAAGCGGGTTTCGGAAAAGATGGAGTTAACGGTAATTTTTATGGTAACGGCGTTAACGGCCTCGCTGGCGCTGGTGGATATGGGCTCACTGGGGGTAATGGCGGTTTAGCCGGCGGTGGTTGTGGAACAGGTTCAGGGGGAGGAGGAATATTCCTTGGCATACCACGCAACGCGACTGCTGGAAGTGGGCAGAGTGGACAGGTAGGCACACTACCTGCTGACCAAGCCAATGGAACTCTTACTGGTTTATTATGGGACTGGCAGGCGCTAAAAGGTGGTAATGGCACCAATGGAAGCTGCGGTCAAAGTGGTGTTGGCGGTAATGGTGGGGCCTGTCCTGCTCCCAATATATTTTCACCGTTTGTATTTACTGGTGGCGGCGGTGGCGGTGGTGCAGGTAGTGGCGGGCTGGGTGCATCCGGTGGAACCGGTGGTGGAGGTTCTATTGGAATTCTTGCGATTCGATCCAACCGTGTTTGGTTGTATAACAACACTATTAGAACCAAAGATGGTGGTGAAGGTGGTAATGGCGGAGCAGGTGGTAGTGGCGGGATAGGAGGCACAGGAGGTGTTGGCTCATTATGCTGGGGTCAGGCATGGGGCGCTGGTTTGCCGGGGGCGCGAGGGCAAAATGGCGGTCACGGTGGTCATGGCGCAGGTGGCGCAGGTGGTATAAGTGCTGGCATAGTTCGTGTTGATTCTATTGACTTAGTGAATCCTCCGGGTTCAGATCCTAAAGCCAATGTGTTTATACTTGGCGGCGGTGGATTTGGTGGTAAAGGCGCGGGCAATGCATCAGATGGAATCGACAATCAAAATTATTATGAATATTCGATGTTTTAATTTTTAGCATTGTAGAGTAAAGAACTAACGAGGACGGCTATTCAGCTCTGGGTAGTGTTAGAGTGGCTGTCCTCAATTTTTGGTCCTCAATTTTTGCCGTCCTTAAACTGCGCATTAATTTCGTCAATGTCCTTCAAGTTTATGCCGGGGTCTACTCAGTGTATACCTGGTGTTTGTCTTATTGGTACTAGTCTCAGCGTTTTTTATTCGGTACTATTTCCCAATTAGTCGAATATGACCTCCGGGGACTCGCAGTTTTGGAACAATTTTTAAGCCATCCTGATTTCTATAAATATTTAAGCATTCCTATCACTGCCGCTTTTGTTGGATGGGGTACAAACTGGCTTGCCATTAAATTAATGTTTTACCCCATTGAATTTGTGGGTTTTAAATCTCTAAAGATAGGCTGGCAAGGCGTTGTTCCTGCTAAAGCTGAGAAAATGGCAAAGATAGTTGTAGAAAAAGGGGTGACGGCTTTGGCTAGCCTCTCTGAGGTTTATGGTCAGTTAGATCAAAATAATTTGAAGATGCTTTTTGGTTTGATTATGAATGCCAAGCTAGATGGATTTATCGATAATCTAATGGAAGAGGAGTATGGCGAAGCATGGGGCAAGCTATCTAGTGAAGAGCAAGGGAAAATTAAAAGCACAGTGCGCGAACAATTGCCGGTATTAATTGATCAAATGGTTGATGATGTGGGGGGGAGCATTGAAGAATTGATTGATTTGGAAGAAATGGTTTGTATTCAGCTGGTGCAAGATAGAGAGCTGTTAAATAGAATGTTCCTTGAAGCAGGCAAATCTGAGTTTAAGTTCATTGTAAACTCCGGGATTTATTTCGGTACACTTTTTGGCATAGTGCAGATGATTGTGTGGAGCATTTTTCCTGAATGGTGGGTGCTACCTTTGTTTGGGTTGTTGGTAGGTTATGCTACAAATGCAATTGCTCTCAATGTTATATTTAGACCTGTTGATCCTATCAAAATTGGCCCTTTTGTTCTGCACGGTTTGTTTTTGCGAAGACAAAAGGAAGTCGCAAAAATATTTTGTCGTATCATCACTCAAGACATTTTCACCATTCGTAATTTGATGACATCAATGCTTAATGGATCTCTGTCTTATAGGACGAGAAAGTTGATGAATAAGCATATTGAAAAAGCTATTGATGAAGCAGCAGGTGGGAGTTTTGGTATCAGTAAAGCTATGGCAGAAGAAACCCTTGGGGAAAAAGGGTTGGAGCATCTTAAGTTAACGGTCACCGATAAAACGTGGAACTCTGCTTCTGTTGGGTTGTTGAAAGAGCAGGGGTTTAACGAAGGACAATCGGAAGTTGTTGAACTGATGTTGCGGGACAGAATGGAGGCTCTTAGCTCGAGTAAGTTTCAAGAAGTATTACGACCTGCATTTCAAGAAGATGAATGGATATTAATATCTGTCGGTGCTTTATTGGGGTTATGTTCTGGGTTCTTACAGTTGTTTTTTGTCTTTGGTGGTATCTGAAGCGGGAGGTGTCCTTAAATCCCATGGAGAGGCTGAATTTGGACATTCCCTTTTGTTTGCTTGTAGGATTCAATGGGTATTCAGTCCAATATCCGGGAGTTCGTAGTAAACAACATGTCTGATTTGGAACTTTTCTTTAGGATGATATCGCTTTCCCCAGTGTTGCTATTGATTGTTGTGTTAAGTCGATCAGCAAAGAAGGAAAAACGTTATTGGTTTATTATCTCTTTTCTCTTTGCCATTTTGGGGTTTTTGGTTACACCTATTGCTATTAAGGTCTGGCATTAGGAAGAGGGCGTTTTGCCCTGYGTGCTCCTAAGTACTGCTATACCTGCRTTATTTTGGTTGATGATTAAAGGGGCATTTCAAGATGACTATAAGTTATCATTTACTCCTATCTGTTTRTTTTTTCTATTGGAAGCTATGGGTCTATATTTCTACGCTGAAAGTCATTTAGCAATCAATTGGTTGCCAGTKGTCGGTGAAAGAAAACTATTTTTARTATTACAGGCAAGTAAGTTTGCTTGGTGCGCATCGGCTCTTTGGGTGGTTTGTCGGGATTGGCAGGCTGATTTGGTAGAACTCAGGCGTAATCTACGTTCAATGTTGGTGGTTTTTATAGGTGGTTATATTCTCTTGGTAGTTATTGTTGAAATAGCWACTTTTTCACATRCTCCGCCTACATGGTTAGAAGTRTTKAATTCTGGTTTTATATTTGTATTGACMATGTTGTTTGCATTCAGCGCATTATCCATAGATCAAAAGGGCTTCTTACAGCAGATATTACAGGATAACGTTGTTATAGAGGGGTTAGCCCACTCGGAAAATAAAACAGCACTACTTACTATTCTTGAGAGTGAGAGGCCGATTGATGAACAAAAAGTYATTGAACAAATGGAAAAACTCTGTGTTTATCGTGAAAACGGTCTCACCGTTAARTCATTAGCACAGCAGCTAGGCATGCAGGAATACCGGCTTAGGCTGCTCATAAATCAGAACATGGGTTATCGTAATTTTAATGAATTTGTTAACGGTTATCGTATTGACGATGTCGTTAGAAAACTAAGCTCCAAAGAGCACAATAACACCCCAATCCTTACTTTGGCTCTCGATGCTGGCTTTAGCTCCATTGCACCGTTCAATAAGGCTTTTAAAGAAAAAATGGCGGCAACACCTAGTGAATACCGTCAAAGTTATCTGAAAACGCTCAATTCATAACTCTGGATGACTCTATTTCTTAACACGAAAATATCCTTATAAATCAACGAAGTTTTATTTTTGATAAGCCCTGGTAAATTTGTTTTCAAAATCAATAAGCTATTTTTTGTAATCAAGCAGCTATTTTTTGGAATCAATTAGTGCTGTCGCTCATGACATGACAAATTGTCCCTGCACCATTCTAGTCGGTACATAAAAAATAATAAGGATGCTTTGATATGAATTTGTTACATAGCTTTACCATTGTTCTGCTTTCTTTTTTGTTGCTTGGTTGTGGAGGAAAAACCTATACATTTGATCTCAACGATAGGGATCATGAGTGGCTGGCAGGTTTTGCAGATTACCCCGAAGGTGAGGAAGAGTTTTATGAGCTTTCGTCTGAATGGAAGCCGCTACCAATACCGTTGGACTCCTTGAATGGGATTCGCTTAACGGGTAATAATCATAGCGATGACTTGTTTATGTATATTAAACGAGAGCTTGTTGGACTAAAGCCCAATACGAAATATCAATTGTCATTTAGGCTGCAAATCGCAACCAATGCAAGTTCAGGGTGTATTGGGGTTGGAGGGGCACCAGGAGAGTCGGTAGTTGTTAAAGCTGGTGTGACGTCCTATGAGCCTATTGCTAATGAGTTCAGCCAAGGTTTCTTGCGCATGAATGTCGATCATGGAGATTTTGTTACTGGGGGTTCCGATGCCATTGTTGTTGGTAATCTCGCAAATACTCAAACGGATTGTATAGAAACCGTGTATGAGTTAAAAAACTATCGAAATACCATAAATTCGTTTGAGGCGTTTACCAATCAGGAA
>NVVG01000075.1 GCA_002402125.1 Moraxellaceae bacterium | reverse complement strand
AACGATTGCCTCTGTAACTCTGCATATTACGTCCGTTTTAGCGAGGATCAATTGTTTTCGCGAATACTGTATGTTGGCCGGTGTGTGGAAGCTCCTGTCTGTGAGAGGGGTAGAGATTGAGCATACCCCTGGCATACTTAATAATATATTTGAAAACGGTGCAAAAATAACGCGTCTCAATTAGATGTATCAGCGTGTAAAGCACCTCGCTTAGGACATAGTTCCTTTTTAGTTTTGGTGGTATATTCGCTAAATTGGTTTCTCTAACGGACAGACAGCGAGTTAGCGGCAGCTCATAATAGCGTTAGGAAAAAATCATGGATCTGAGCTTCAAGTTATTATATAGCGCAGTAGCAATAGTATTAACATTTGTTGCGTTTGTTCCCTACATACGCTCAATACTTGCGGGTGTTACAAAGCCACATGTATTCTCGTGGGTTATTTGGGGAACAACAACGGTAATTGTATTTTTTGCCCAGCTTGAAGCTAAGGGAGGTATGGGTGCTTGGCCTATAGGAGTGTCTGGCGCAATTGCAACATTCATTGCGGTATTGGCATTTGTAAAACGCGCTGATATTTCAATAACTCTCACGGATTGGTCATTTTTCTTAGTAGCATTAGCGTCTCTACCATTTTGGTATTTAACGTCCAATCCATTGTGGGCGGTGGTAGTGCTTACGATTGTTGATCTTCTTGGGTTTGGGCCAACAATTAGAAAAGCCTATGATTTTCCGCATGAAGAAAATATGCTGTTTTTCCTGTTGTTTATGGCTCGCAACACATTTGCTATTTTGGCTCTGGAGCATTATTCAGTTACCACAGTTCTTTTTCCGTGTTCTGTTAGCGGAGCGTGCTTGGTGTTACTGATTTTGGTTAGTTATAGGCGTAGAGTTGTATACGCCTAACAAAGCCAGTCAAAATTCTTTTTTCCTGAGCGCTGGTTGCTCACCTCAAGAAGCTCCGCAAATGAAAATAAGCCCGAGGCGTTCAAATTGACCTAGGTGGTTTTATTCCATTAAACGCTAATAACATAATCGTTAAGCACGGAAGTTGCTATTAAAAATCTGTGTATCAAGAATGATGCTACAAACTTGAATGCTGGCAAAAGAAAGGTAGAAATAAACTGGCTAGAAAAACAGCTCAGGTGGCGCCCCCGTGCTAGTGGCAGTTGGAAATATCACTCGATGGTTTTGGATTCCTGGTTCACCTTGAGGTGGGTTAAGTAAAGCCAGATTATGTAGCTATACTTATATTGCGCAATCCTTGTACTGCACCATCTTCATATAACAAACTTGAACACTCAGCACATGAAATCGTATATTAAAGTATTCGTTATTGAAGTGTTTTTTTTTAACCTCGTTATTATGAATGTCTTGCCAGGGGTCGTGGACGCAAGCGAGACAAGTACTGTTGAGGAGCTGATGACACTTTCTCTTGAAGACCTGTTACAGATCGAGCTTGTTGAAACTGGATTCGCTCGAGCTAAAATATTGAATAAATCGACAATTTCGATTACCGCGCTAAACACCGAAGAACTGAACAGAATAAGTATCACCTCAAATCCCGCTGAAGTTTTAAAGGCAATACCGGGTATTTCAGTCGAAACATCTGGAAACAGTGATTTCAACTTGATGACCCGAGGTTTTCCTCAGAACTTTTCACCAGCAGGCAATATCTACATGCAGCTGCAGGAAGATGGCTTGCCCATATTAGAAAATCCACTTTTTGTTGATCCCCAGTATTTTTCCTCTGGCCTTGGGTTAGCCCGGGTTGAAGTGGTGCGTGGAAGTACTGCGGGTATTTGGGGGACGAATTCCCCTGGAGGTTTAGTTAATTTCATCACCAAAGAAGGCGGTGATGAACATGTGGCAAAACTGCTTTTCACATATGGGATCGATGGATTATATCAATATGAAGGGCATGTCAGTGGACCGTTGGCAAACTTTGATGACGTGTTTTATAGCCTTAGCGGAAAGTACCTAGAAGATGACGGGGTAAGATCACGAGATAAATGGCCATTAAATTCCGGGGGAGAAATATTTGGCAACATTGTAAAAGAGCTAAAATGGGGCAAGCTAAAAATTAGTGGTAAATACAAAGATAAACGTGCACATCAAGTACGTCCGGGTATTGTTAGCTTTAGTTCTGATAGTGGTTTTTCGGAATTGCCTGAGTATGATATCAGAGAGGACAATTTCGTCGTTAATGACTTCGACCACTATTCGATACCACAACCCGATGGAGGGAGTGACCATCGCAATCTCAGAGATGGCAATCATGTTAGGTTCTACTATGTGGGCGCAAAGCTGGATATCGAATTAACTGATTGGTTGCATAGCACCACACAGGCCCGCTATACCTCCGGCCAAGTTTCAACTGATATCGATATCAACCTTTCAAACCGCTCAATTCAAGAATACGCGGATGAAATAAAAGAACAAATTGGCGCGGATACTTACCGCGTACAATACCTATTTGATAGTGATCGAGTATTTACAGAGGAGAATGTAGACCAAGTAGGTGGGAATGGTCTTTGGGCACCCGGAGTACATATCACTTGGGATTGGGACAACAGCAACATATTTCTGAAACAACAATTTGATGCAATTAGCGAAGAAAATGTTTTCTCCCTAGCGGTATACTTCAGCAATTTTAAGCGACAGCGGTCAGGTCAATTTCATAACTTGTTTCACGAAGCAAGGGGTAACCCTCAGAGCTTAGACCTTATAATGGTGCGAAATGGCGAAGATATTGCTGTTACCGATAATGGTTTTGCAGCTTATAGTACTAATAATCGAGATGAAGATGTCGAGAGTACAGTACTGGCACTCATTTTAGAAGATGAATATAGCCTAACCGATAGAGTAGACCTTTCCGGCGCTTTTCGATACGAAAACAAGGATATTAGCAATACTGAAAGAAAGTTTGAAACCGTAGATTTGGATCAGGATCCAGATACGATATACAACAATAACTATTTAGCTCCAACGGGTGAGATTTCTATTATTGAAGACGAGTTTTCCGATACCGCCTACTCGTTTGGTATAAATTATCAGATAGATACAAGTGTTGACGTATTCGGCAGGTACTCCAATTTATTTTTATCCCGAACGGAGCAAGATTATCTCGGATTAAGTGATATAGCTGAAGTAGATAAAACAACCAGAACTATTGAAATGTATGAATTGGGTTTAAAATACTTTACCCGTAAGACACAGTTTTTTTCTACATTATTTTTTGCACAATTAAGAGGGATTCCTTTTTCACAATTACAGGAAGACAGCAAGGGAAATATTGTTGAGCACGTGAGAACTGGCGGTTCTGAATCTTTAGGGCTTGAAATTTCAGCATATCACCACTTCAATGAACAATTTAACATAGACCTTACCGCCACCTGGTTAGATGCGACATATGTCGATACATTTGTGTGTTGTGATTCCAACGATTTATCCATTGATGTTTCGGGAAAGCAAGTGATCCGCCAACCCGAATTTAATATTAGAATAACGACTGTTTGGAATATTAATAGGTACCTAGAAGCCTATACCGTAGTTCAATATTTTAGCGAGCGCCAAGGTAACGAAACCAATACGGTTGAGTTTGATGCCTATGCAATGGTTGATATAGGTTTAAAGTTTGAGAAGGAGTCTTTTTATGTTAAAGCCCTTGTCATTAACGTACTGGACGAAGCGGGACAGCAAGAAGGTTCGGTTCAAGAAGGCAATAAAATAGGCGAATCCATTCARAATGAAATTACTTTGGGCCGATTTACTCATGGCATAACTGCTCAGATTAGCATCGGATATAAATTTTAAGACATGTATATTTTTGATGCTGCTCACTTAAGATGAGCGGCAGAATAAGTGGTTGAGGTTAAGCTAGGTTCGGCAGTGCTTCCAAAACATCCTCGGCAATAAACGCTTTCACATAAGGTGGGGTTAGAAAAGTGGAAGACGGCTGTACACCGATCATATCGCTAAAGCATTTTGAGAAATGCCCAGAACTTGAAAACCCCGATAAATAAGCWGCTTCAGTAGAGGATCGACCTGCTGCTAAATGAATCACTCCGTAAGATACTCGAATCTGCAGTCGGTATTTTGTGATCGGTATACCCATTTGTTGCTTGAAGAGTTTGGCCAGACGAGAACGAGATAAATGTACCGATTCGGCATACTCATGTATAGAAAGATTTTCTCCGACTGTCTCCCGAATAATTCTGACTAACTTGACGATTCTTGGATCGTATTGTTTCTTTTTCTGTGGCTGTGCCGATTGTTCTAACACATTCATCAATATTACTTTGGCTGCTTCTGGCGTTGCGTTCGAGTGGCCAATGTGGCGTATTTTCTTTATGATTTGATCTTGTTTGACATGTGAATAGCAGATACCTTTTGCTGCTTTTTTCATTCTGTTTTCAAGTACCCCAAAATCCTGTGAAATGGGGTTCAAATAGTAAATCGTCACAATGGAATTGGCTGTATTAATATCTTGATTATCAACAATCGTTCCCGCTCGAATTAAGCAGGTTCGTGATTCAACCTGTTCACCACTGCTTTTTCTAATCAACATGTAACCCTGCATACACACCAACAATTGATCCCATGCCAGAGTGTAGTTTCTAAATAGAACATTTTCAGTACCTAAAAACAGGCGGCTATTTTTCCAAATGTACAGTTTAGGGGAGCTGGTTGATAGATCGTTATCGTCGCGTTCCATAAGCATAAAGTCACCACAAATTATTGTGAATAATTAGTCGTCCCTTTTCTTTATACGCGGTTAAATATGCCGCTTCTTGTATGATTTAGTAAACGCAGGTAATGATTTTCTGTGTTTTACAGAATCGTATTAGGCGTCTGCCACGCAATAATCTCCCGGTGAACCCCGGGAGATTATTTACTCGACATTATCGACAATTAATTCCGTGTGATGTATTCGCTAAACCAGCGGTTCTCTACATGTTCTTGATGTTTATCGCCATACAGATACGTTGCATAACTATCATCCTCTTCAAGCTGTATCGACAACCACGACGTCGCGAGTGTTCTATACTTGTTGTGATAACCACCAAGGTTAATAAAATCCAGGTGGCTAGATCCCTCTACTTCGGCATAGATAGTTGACAATATGTCTGGCAGAACATCGAATTGCCCCATTGCATTTTGGGGAAAAGCGACCGTATCTTTGCTACCAATAGAAATTAAGGTGGCGGCTTTCATAGCGGAAAAATCACTTGCTTTGGGATTTGAGTTAAAGGGGGCAAATGCCACCACGGCTTTAATTTTATCGCCCAGTTCATCTGCCGCAAATAATGCACCGCGCCCGCCATAAGAATATCCCACCAGCCCGATAGCGCCCTCATCGATTAAGCCTTCGATAGGGCTATCTTCATTATTTTCAATAATAAGTTGTTCATATCCCGCCAACTGCGCAGTCACGAAACCCTTCGGCTGGCCGACAGGGTTGTTAGGCGTTAATCGAATTACCACAAAACCATGGCTCGTCATGTTGTCGCTGAGCCAGGTCATTTGATTCTTCAAATTGGTAAAACCACCAATAATTGTGGTTGCTGGAAACGGGCCATCTTCAGTCGCGCAAGGATAGGATATTGTCGCATTTAAGTAACCTCTATTGTTCAGACCGTTGCTATATTCGCAGACTTCATATTCACCTTCGGCTGATGGACCTTCTGCGATGGAGTCACCACCACAACCATAAAGGGTTACGAGCGGCAGTAAAATAGATAATGATTTCACCATGGGTCGTTTTAACATAACAGCTTTCCTCTTTTATTATTTGTGTTTTGGATGTTAAGCATCGCCATTCGTTGTAAAGCATGAGTAACCATTAGATGGATTAGGGACCTATCGGTTTTGAATAGTCGATATCTCGTAAAAACAGTAACAGAGAAAATCCGCCTCGACTTCCACGATTTGTCCCTTTTCAATTCAACACGCTTTGATATAGAAAACAGCATCACAAAATGAGAGAGAAAGTTAATATTCCAAAGCTAGTAACGCCCCATGATTCTCAGTAACCATTCATTAATATGTCCGAAGGCCTATGAAAAGCCACTTGAAAGACTAGGGGTATCTCTTCAGGAGTTTAGGATTACAGGTATCTCATTGACGGGAAACCTATAAATTTAAAAGAACTTGCGAAAATGCTATCAGTGAAACCTGCCACATTTTCAGCTGCCCGTAATGAATTGGAAGAGAAGGGCGTCTCGGAGAGTTGCTCTAAACAAGACTGAATGACTATGTATCCAACCTTCTGCAGGTCAATGGCTATATATTATTGCTTTCGTACCAGGGTGAGACCATCGGCGACCGGCAACATGCTGATGTCGACACGATCATCATTTTTGATTTTTATATTAAGTTCTCTTATTGCTTTTATACTGCTTTCTGAAAAGATATTCCTTAAGGGTTCGTCTACAATGTTGGAGTCAACTACGGAGCCAAATAATAGTACGTTATCTATGGCAATCACGCCGCCTTTCCTTAAGAGTTGAAGGGATAGCTCGTAATAAACATCATAGTTTTCTTTGTCGGCATCGATAAATATAAAATCGAAAGTCCCGCCTTGTCCTTCACTTAATAGTTGCTCTAATGTTTCAGAGGCCGGTGCAATTCTGAGGTCAATTTTGCTTCTGATGCCGGCTTCTTCCCAGTATCTTTCCGCGGTCTTTGTCCAATCTTCATTAATGTCGCAGGCTACCGTGTAACTGTCGCTGGGCATGGCTTGTGCAACGCATAAAGCGCTGTAACCAGTGAAAACACCAATTTCGATGGATCGTTTGGCGGAAATTAGTTGCACGAGCAGCGACATTAATTGACCCTGCTCTGGCGGGATTTGCATGATGGCGGCAGGGTCTTTTGCGGTCTCTAACCTCAAGCGAGTTAATACATCAGATTCTCTCAACGAGTTGTCGAGTATGTACTGGTGAATATTGTCGTCTAAATAGGTCGAGCTTTTATCCAATGTACTTTTCATATCGATTCCGCGCGGTGGGAAAAATATAGGAAATTGGGTGCAACCTTAATAATTCATATAAATAAGTGGTGCAAAGGCAACAAACAATAATGACGCCCCCATAACYACGATAGGCAGTAGTATTTTCTCATGTCGGTACCAGAAGGGTTTTCCTAYYACYTCTTCTGCCGCCAGTTGYACTTCTTTTTCWCCTACCACTTGCCGCGTTAATAAGTGATTCACCGCAACAGGSGGGGATAGGTAACCCAGTTCAAATGCCACCAAGGTGATCATCCAGAAGTGAATGGGTTCRATGCCATGTTGGTAGGCCACTTGGGCAATGGTTCCTGACACCAATACAACCGCGCCAAAAGGATCCATACACATGCCGATGATGATGAGGGCAATTACTAACATGGCAGTGGTTTGCCACACACTGCCAAAGAGTTCGGTGTTTTCCGAGAAACCCTGAATGATATTTGAGTCTTCGATAACACCGCCAGCGGTCATTGATAGGCTCATTAATAACAGCAGGGCGCCGATGTGAACGATGCTGTTGGTGGTGGCGGTTCTCACTGAGGCTTCTAGGGACTCTTCACGTTCGATATCGTGATAGTCATCGTCATGCTCAAGGGTCTCGCCATAGGATTTTAGGTAAATATCAGGAAAGTATTTAGAGAAAGCATTTCTGTAGGGTGTGGAAAGTACTTTCTCGTAAATCAGCATCAACAACACAATGATCGGTAAAATGGTGGGTGCTGAAAATTCATCTAGGTACGCGTCCATCACAATGGCGTAGAACATGGCAGTGAGTACGAATACTAGGGCATAGGGAAGTAACGGTATAAAGGCAAATAGACTCGGGATTAAGGCTTGTTTGATCGGGGCTATTTTTAATGGGCCTTGTTTTGCGATAAGCGAGATGACAAAGAACATAAAGGAAGACAGTAGGAAAACTTTGACACCCCAGCCGAACATTTGGTCGGTGGTGACCTCTTTATTTAATGCCGCAATCAGCACCACGAGTAGGCATGGGCGTAATACTACACCTAGGCTGCCGGACATGGCGGTTGCCGCTAGTGCTAACTGTCGACGGGCACCTGCTCGACGCAGTTCGCTATAGACTACTGCGCCCATCGCAATGATGATTACCCCAGAGGCTCCGGTGTATGCGGTTGGTACGGCCATTACTAGTACGGCGACAAAGGCGAGTAATTCTGGCGGGAGCTTCCAAGGTTTGAATATGCGAAAGGCTAGTTCGCCGATAAAGGTTTGTTTCAGCATCATGCCGATCCAAATATAGAGTCCAATTTTGGTGAATATGCTGGCCATATCCATCAGCTTATCAATATAGAGAATGGTGCCTTGCGGGTTATGTTCATTGAATATGAAAAAGTTTGCGGCGCCAAATGCCATGTAGCAATACAGTGGAATGGATAAAAAAGCCTTGCCAATGCTGCCGCCTTGTTCGGCATCGCTGGGGATGTTAAAAAACTGATATATCGAAATTAAGGTTAATGAGCCAAAACCCACCATGTAAGCCCAGCGAATCTGCGGGTAGAGCATCTCAATATCGCTACTATAGCCGTTGGAGAGGTATACGTAGGCAGAGTAGCTAAGAGTGATGTTGGCAATAAACTGTGCACTAGCCCCGACCTTATGATCAAGTGCCGACATCATCGGGCGCAAGCCGATGTGGTGGTAGGTTAGGGTGGCGGTTATCGCACAAATAAATATCAGCAGGGCAAGAATGGGGCGCTGGTTGTTGAGGCTAAAAGCGGAGAGCTTAAGCATAAAATAGTCGATTTCTCGAAATGCACGGACACTGTCGTTAACCCGGGCTTGGTTCACTTTGGCGACAGCATGATTGCGTTTACACAGCGCTAGTTGCCCCGTTACCGATTGGCGCAGTGCATCGTTGTTGGGATCTGTGTCAACCTCGTCATCCCCGAACATGTCACCAAATTCATCATCACTTTCGGCTTGTTGTTGGATGATGAGTTTTTGGATGGCTTGTTCTATATCGGCGTCAGGGTCGCAGCTTGGTGTGGGAATGTCACCGCGCAACAGGTAATAGTCTTGCCAGAGGTGTTCGCCTAGCTGGAGAAGTTGGGAATAACCCATTTCAGCGGTATTAAGGAATAATACCCCGACCAACATAATCATCACCGGTAAGGAAGAGAACCATTCTCTAAAGGAGCGTTGCGGTATAAAGGAAGTCATGATTTACCTAATCGTTATTTTTGCTAGCCGATTGCTACCTGGGGGAGGGGTGTAATAGGTTCAATAAAAAAGCAGGCTAGGCCTGCTTTTTTATTGATACGGATGATTATTTTATTCTCTATCTGGTGCTGAGCACTCGGTTGCGGCAGGATCAAGTTTGCAGCGAACGCGTGCAAGAAACTTGAGCATTTTGCCGTTATAGATATCCAGGTCGCGAAGTTTGATGCGTGCTTGTCGCATCAATTCGTTATACCCGGCTTTATCTTTCTCAGGAACTTTGATCCAGTAAGAAGACTTGATGCTCTTAGTGCTTTTATCGATAAGTTCGATGGCGGTATCGAACTGAGAGAAAGAATAGGTACGTGAGCTCTGGCCAAACCCTTTAGGGAAGCGATCATGTCGAATAAACATCTGAAGGGTCAGTTGGGCAATCGCAAAGTCGCCGATACCGCCATTTTCCCCTAAACCTTTGTAGAGCTCTAATGGCTCATAGGCTAACGCTGGCATTGCAATGATATCTACCGAACCGTTGTTGAACATTGGGCCGAGGGTTGCGATGGTAGCGTTAACGGGTGACATGCCAACGGACGCGATCAGTACCGGCTGGGATTTATCAAAGTCCAATACCGCAAATTTCTTGCCGGCCATTTTCTCTACTGAGGTAATTGTCCGATCATTGGTAAAGAAGTAAATCGCCCCACCGGGCACAACACCGGCAACTTCGTAATCACCGTTCTTCATGTACTTGGCCATTCTAGGTGACATGAGAAGTTTTAATGTTTGCTTCATGTGATTGTAGGTTGGTATGGAACCGATCGAATCCAGTGTGCCGGTAAACGAGTTGAAATTTCTTCCGCGAATTCCCGTTAGTGCTGCTGCGTCACATTTACCTGATTTTAGGTTTTCGTACAATATTTTCTCGTCGGTGTAGGCTTTGAGATCAAGGTCTACACCCCATTTCATCGCTTCAAGGCGATAGTCTTGCATCATGCTAAATACGTCACCTTGTTTACCGATGAGGTCAAAAACACAAAAGTTGCGTTTTTCTAGGGCGGCGTTGGCTAGTGGTGCCGACAACATCGCAACACCTAGCATTACTGGTA
Organism: Moraxellaceae bacterium; assembly: GCA_002402125.1. Taxonomy (GTDB): domain Bacteria; phylum Pseudomonadota; class Gammaproteobacteria; order Pseudomonadales; family Ketobacteraceae; genus 42-54-T18. The sequence continues at coordinate 8,149 of NVVG01000075.1, read as the reverse complement.
TAAGCATTTTCTTAAGAATAGATATCATAGTGTTATCCTGTAGTTCTAATATGTAGTTCTAATATGTAGTTCTAATATGTAGTTCTAATATGTAGTTCTATTATTATGACGATGTGGGTCGGTGTTTTTCGACGAACGACCCGCTAAAGCATAAACGTCTATTTGTTGATGGGATTTATAAGTCGTCCATGTTGATATCGAGAGCAGGTTCGTCTGACTTGTCATCCCAGAAAGACCCTAATCCACCATGAGGTGTTCTGTGACCTACGGCCTCAGTCCACAGAGTGTCTGATAACATGGTGATCATGTCGGTCGCCATAACATCAACTAAATAATACTCCCGGTTTGGCGCGATCTTTTTAAGTGAGGCTGCGTGGGCGCGGATGGTGTCTTTTAATAGTTCGGTATTGGAGGCATTGTTTGCTGCAATGGCCATTAATGCCTGTGACATACGAACACCTTCGTGCTCGCCGATTTGTGCTGCAATGTTCATTTCTTGCCATGGGTCAATACCTTCTGTGGCAGCGCCGGGTATTATTGAGGCAAGTACAGCATTGATTGATTTGGGTAACCCCCACCAGAGGCGATTGCCTTTTTCGTTGTCTAAACAAGCCGCCGCTCGCATAGCTTTAGGGGCAATATTTTTCGGTACGCCAGCTTCCATTCCACCTAACGTATCACTTAATACTGCCTGTAATGACGTGGCAACACCGATTATCCAGACAAACTGCTCGGCTTCACTGGCAAAATTCGGGCATGACTCGCCGATTTCACCAAAAGATCGTACGAGAGCCTTATAGCCTTTGTATTGACGTTTTGCCGCTAAAGCATGAAATCGTTTGGCTTGAATTCGAGCATCTTGAGCCGATGAAATGCGTTGGTCGCGTGCGAGGCGTAAATAATCCAGGTGGGCTTCATTGGCTAAGTGATCTGCGCAGACGCCGCCAACCATATGGGTTAATACCGCGAGTTGATCGATGTCGCTAGTGAATTGGTTAAACGATAGCATTAACGGGGTCAATGACTCTCCTGCGACACAGGCGATAGCGGTGTCGTCTGTCGTCATCAGGTACGGCATCATGACGCCCTGGCCATAGATTGCGGTAGTTTTGCCTGCAACTTTGTAAATTAGTCCACTACAGCCTGACAAGGCGAAAACGCTTACCGCTAGTAATATTAAGCGAGAATGTTTAAGAGAATGACGTAGGAATGATTCCATTAGATAGGTCCTTGTTATTATTTTGTTTTTTACAGCACAAATAATGGCAAATTGTTGTTAGGGCTAGGCCCCAAGGTACCTAAGAGTTCACCTACTGGCAAGTGATTGGTTGCATTAACCTGGTTTATTGATTAAATTTAGAGCGTTTTGGTAATCTTTGACCACGGCATTAAGTGGCGCGATGTTATCTGCAGGGGGCGACAGGTAATTGTACCAACATGGTCAATAATCTTGTCGTACAGATGAGGTGATTTCACTCTCGCTTTACGTGTTTTCATTCGGTAAAACCGTGTAATATGATGGGTCTGAAGTGTGTTGCCATTGTTTGTAAATTAATCTTTATTGTGCTGAACTTTTATGCTTTCTGATGACATTAAATTATCCATCCAAACTGCTTATAGCGGTTTTTTAAAACAAAAGGGGCTGTCTCCGCGTTATGGACAGCGCCTAATGATTGCAGAAATTGCTAAGGCGCTAGGGGCAATAAAAACCGATGGCGATGGGGTACGCACTTCTGATAACCATGTGTGCGTTGTAGAAGCGGGTACCGGTACCGGAAAAACCGTGGCGTATTTGGTATCGGCAATCCCTATGGCCCAGGCATTGGGCAAGAAAGTGGTGATATCGACAGCTACCGTTGCTTTACAAAACCAAATAGTGTCAAAAGATATCCCTGATTTGCTGATTAACTCGCCTTTACGTTTTTCCTTTCAGTTGGCGAAAGGGCGTGGTCGTTATTTATGTCTCTCCCAGCTTGACCAGTTGATGTCGGCGGGGAGTAGCAGTGACCCCAACATGGCGTTATGGGAAGACCTGCGAGGGATTACCGTAGATAAAGAAAGCTCTGCTTTGTATCAGGCGTTAGCGATAGCGGTTGACCAAGGCAAGTGGGATGGTGATAGAGATAGCTGGAAAGAAGAAATTGATGATGTGGTCTGGCGACGGGTTACGACGGATCATAATCGCTGTACCGGGCGCAATTGCAGTTTTTATGATGAATGTGTTTTTTATAAGAACCGGGGTAACTTGCATAAAACCGATGTGATCGTAGCGAATCATGATTTAGTGTTGGCAGATTTGGTGTTAGGTGGGGGGGCAATTTTACCGCCACCGGAAGAAACAATTTATATCTTTGATGAAGGCCATCATCTACCGGATAAAGCCCTTGGGCATTTTTCGTTATCAAGTTATATGCGTGGTACGTTATCTTGGTTAACGGAGCTTGTGAAACTATTGGCGACTGTCGCAGATACGTTTTCTAACACGGGCATTCACTCCGCAGCGGAACAGATAGCAGATCCGATTCAGCAGCTGCAGAAATTGTTGCCTATGGCGCTTACCATGCTAACGCCGTTTTCTGAGCAAACTGATAACTATCGAGGTGGTTTTAGTTCGGATGGTCGTGCGGGTTACAGTGTATATCGCTTCGAAAATGGCGTGATACCCGACGAATTACGCGAACAGGCGAAGATTACCAGTGCGGAAACGGTGGTATTGCGTAAGCATCTCATGCAGATTGTTGATATCTTAGAAGACGGGATGGAGGGGAATCGTTCCGACATCAATAAATCGGAAGCAGAGATGTGGTATCCCATGGTCGGGGCACAACTGGCGCGAGCGGAAGCAGTGGATCGTTTGTGGCAAAGTTATTGTCACAGTGAGAATAATAGTAAAGTGCCCGTTGCCCGTTGGCTGAGTTTTCATGAGGCGACTCAGGGATTGGATGTGGAACTATGTACAAGCCCTATACTTGCAGCGGATGTACTAAACCAATATTTGTGGAGTCAATGTTTTGCCAGCATCGTAACGTCTGCCACCATTGTTGCTGTGGGAGATTTTGAACGTTTCAAAATGCGCACCGGTGTGTCTAATGACGCAGCTTTTCATGTGGTTCCGAGCCCGTTTGATTATGCGAATGCTGGCAAGGTCGTTATTCCAGCGATGGATTTCGACCCCTCAGATACACTTCGACATACTCAATTTGTGGTGGACTATCTTGTTGCCGAAGGTAAGCGAATTGGTACCTTGGTGCTGTTTACATCGCGTAAACAGCTGCAGGATGTGTACGATTTGTTGCCGTTTGAATATCAAGAAGTTGTGTTGGCTCAGGGGCAAGTAGCAAAAGCAGAAATTATTAATCGGCATAAAGCCGCGATCGATGCAGATGAGCCCAGTATTATATTTGGTTTGGCAAGTTTTGCTGAAGGTATCGATTTGCCAGGGGCTTATTGTGAACATGTTGTTATTGCCAAGTTGCCGTTTTCTGTACCAGAAGATCCAGTGGATGAAACCTTATCAGAATGGATAAAGGAGAAGGGTGGAAACCCCTTTATGCAGTTGGCGGTACCAGATGCGGCAATTAAATTGAAACAGGCGGTTGGACGTTTATTAAGAACTGAAATGGATTCTGGCAAGATATCAATTTTGGATCGGCGTATTGTTACTAAGCGTTATGGTAAGGCAATTTTAAATAGTTTACCGCCGTTTCCCGTCGAGATTAGATAGGATTTAGAGTTTAGCTTTAAGTTCGATATGTATTCCCACGCAGGAGCGTGTGATTCCTAATGCGAAGCGACCCTGATATTAAACCGGCTTACAAAGATAAAACCAAAACACATTCACTTCCACAGAATCTACTTTATACGCAAGTTCATCAATAAGATGGCACTGATTACCGCCAACCGGTGTGACCATGGTTTGTGGTGTGCGCTCGTCCTTGATGCGTTTAGGTAATGTTAATATTGCCGTGCTACTGCCTTGCGGATAACCATTCCACACCTCAAATTGATTCATCTTGTCATCGGCTACCTGTAGCTTCATTGGGTGCGCATACCATGCGATGCGGCTTGCGTCCGCCCAGTTCGATACCCAAAGATAATCACTGTTATGCTCAGTGGCCAGTGCTGCTGCTCTAGCCGCAGCTTCATCCCACCCCACTAGATCCATCAGTGCATTTTTCGAATCAGGAATAATGTTAACGGGTTTTATGGTGATTAATACGAAAACCAATCCGACCAGCAATACTGAAAATCCACCCGCGACGGAGGTCCAAATTTTCCCACCCAGCTTTTTCCAGGCAAGAGTCAGTTGGTATGCGGCTAATGGCGTAAGCAGCAACCAACCGATGGCCGCCCAATGGGGTAATAACTCTCCGTTACCTGAAGACCAACCAACAATGGCAAGGTTAACCAGTGCGGCAATTAGTAGGTAACGCTCACCACTGGTATTGTTTCTACGCAAGCACGTAAATAGATAGGTAATACAGAGGCAGAACAGAAGAGGGGAGTAGGTGGCAAATTGAACCAGCAGCATGCGCCCGACATTTTTCCACAACCATTCACCATGTGTACCATGGTTGAACTGGTACTCAAACGAAATCCACTGGTTCCAGTGGTTCCATAACAGCACAGGTAAAATCATGATGAGTGCGATGACAATGGAAACCCACAAGCCTGGTTGCTTTAACCACGCCATAAACTGTCTTTCCCTAAGCAGCCAGATGGCAATTGAGATAGGGATCGCGATAGCGGTGTATTTTGTTAGGCCAGTTAAACCTACAATAACCCCAAAACCTAACCAAAGCGACCAGCTGAATTGTTGTCGTAGGGAAATTACCAGGTTAGCAATAAGCAGATTCCAAGTGATTAAAGGCACATCGGGTACCATGCCCCAGCCCAGTAATTGAGTGATGCTGCCAAGGTGGAATAACGCAACCGCAAGCAAACCAACGCTATCGTTGTTATAGAGTCGTGAGCTTAGGCGAAATAATAAAACGCTATTTAGCGCCATGATAATGGTGGGGATTAACCGAAGAACAAAACTATCCAAACCAAAAGGGCGGCCAACAGCTAGCAACCAGCCCACCATCGGTGGATGATCAAAGTAACTCCAGTCAAGATTTAGTGCATATAATCCATAGTGAGCTTCGTCCACCCCTAAACCAAAGCTATTGGCAAGGCTTAGGTGTAACACAACAAAAAAAGCGACCAACATGTAGGTCGCTTTTTTTGCATTAAAAGCTTGGGAAGTATTGGTATTAGACATTCTTAATAGAGATCTGATTTAAGTATTCATTGATGCGTTCGAACACCGGTTCAGGTTTGATGCCGGTAATGCAGGGGCGCTCAGTGCAACTGGTTTTACGATGATTGTGAGCGCTAACGCAAGGCGAGCAGGGCAACCCCAAATAAAAGTTCTCAGCGTTACCCAAAGACCCATAAAGTGCTGGTGTTTCTGGCCCAAACAGTACAAATACTTTCAGCGGTGTGACGGCAGAAAAATGCCCTGGACCCGAGTCGTTGGTAAGCATTACGGTAGAAAGCTGGTATAGCGGAAGCAACTCTTCGAAAGTAAATAACCCGGCTGAGTTGACGCAGCGCTCGTGATTGACCCGCTGCAGAAGTTTCTCTGCATCGTCTCGTTCCGCCGGCGCTCCAGTGATTACCACAAGCACGTCGCTATGGGCGTTCAATAGCCCAGACATGACTTCGGCAAAATACTCGGCAAGCCAGCGGCGTTGGGGCAGTAATTCACTGGCGTTAGGGTTAATAAGAATGATGCGCTGGTCGCTATATTCTGGGTACAGCTGGGTCAACTTGGAACGAACGGTATCCAATTCTGATGGGCTGCTGGTGACCGTTTGCAAAACAATTTCACTATCTTCGATGGGGTGGGTGGCATAGTTTTCGTTATTTAAACCCAGCGCGGTATTGGTTAGCGCCATAAAGTTTTTAACAATATGGACGTGGGCATTATAACGAACTGGATGAGTAATCAGGTCACCTCGGTAACAGCCTTCGTCGTGATGTGTGGAAAACCCAATACGAGAAGGAGCGCCGGATAGCGCGCTTAACAAGGCAGTGAAGCGAGAAAATAATTCAAGATCAATGCAGGTTGTGATGTGCATTTCCCGGCACCAGGCCATAAAACGGAATATATCAATGGCAAGGTTTGGTAGGCTATCGACCCGCATGGTGAAAATGTTGTTTTTAGGAACGGTACCGAGGATATTTAAGCTTTTTGCGTTATCTTCAAAAATGACAAAAAATAACTCTGCATCTTTTTCAGCTTGAAGTTTACGCATGGCTGGGTCGACAATAATAGCGCTGCCCATTTCAGATAGTTCTATAAATAAGGTGCGCTGAACATTAGGTTGTGCGGTGCGATTACGTTTATGGTAAAAACGCTCCCAAGGCTTCAGTATTAACGTAAGAATGAACGTTAGGGGGATGCCTGCCCAACGGTCAATGACTCGCATTGTATCTACTTTCATAACGTCTCTTTAAAAATCTATGATAACCAGTCTTTGCGATCGCGTTTGAAGATAACCCAGTTAGCGACGCCAAAGTTGAATACTACACCCATACCAATACCGATTAAGAAGGCGAGGAATTTATAATCACCTCCAAGCACTGCGTACTTCTCTGTCAGCAAATAGTAACTGCCATAATTTAGCACAAAGCTACCGGAGCACATGGCGAGGTATTTAAGCCACTGGCTAGATTTTTCCTCAAATTCGGCGTCATTAAAGGTGAATTGTCGGTTTAGATACCAGTTTGTGGTGGCTGAAATCCAATATGAAATAGCGCGCGCCACTAAATGCGGTAAACCTGCAGCCATGACCGACTTGTAGACTAAGGTATCCACCAGAAAACCGGTAAAACCAACGAGGCCAAATTTTGAGAATCTCATGGGTAGCCAATTTTGATAATTCACCAGCCAACGGGTTTTGTTATTGACCCAGTCGCTAATGGCAGGACGAAGCATTAACAGTCGCAGGGCAAAATAGAGGGCGAGAATACCAGCAAACACACCGAGGCCTAGGCGGATACTTTGGATGATTGAAAATGCTTTAAATTCCACCGGGGTAGTGAAGACCGCTGCACATGCCACAAAGGCTAGGACCAACCCGCTAATATAGTTTCCTCTGTCCTTGAAGGGGCGCTGACTCAGATAGCATGCGAGCCACGCAGTTAACCAGCCAAGTAATGCTCCAACGGCTATGTCTTGCGGCCAGTGAGCACCAATGCCTACCCGTGAAAGGGCGACGATAGAGGCCAGGCCAAGCCAAACCCAACGCAACGCCGTATTTCGATAGGTAAGCCAGAGTAATCCTGCCATAAGAAAAGCCGTTGCGCTGTGTCCAGAAGGAAAGCTGTCGGTTAGCACAGGTTCGCCAACAATATGTAGAGCATCAATGCCAAGCACCGCGGGCGGGCGGGGCAGAGAAAACAGGGTTTTTAGTCCATAGATGGAGATTCCAGAAAACAATACCGCAAATAAAACCCGCTTAGTGATGTCGCTATGAACAATGGCTAACAAAAGTAGAATGATGCCGATGAGTGTGCCGTTGCCAAATTCGGTGATATGGATAAGTAACTGATCGTTGATAAATTGCTGGCTTAAGGTATTGATTTGACCGAATAATGCCTGGTTTACCCCATTTTGATAAGTGGCACCTGCTATTAAGGTCAGAACAAATGCGACTAGTGCAAAAATGCGTTGTGACAGTAAGGGCTGGTTTCCAGTGGAAAATCCAAGTGTGTTCATAAGGTTAGGTACAACTGTGGGTCAATAATACTGTGGGTCAATAATGTAGTGCGGATCTACAACAAAATGGGCGCACAGGGTACCATTTTGTTGCAATTGGCTCCAGTAGTGTCGAGTAAATGTGTGTAAATTGCGCTAAATATGAATACGGGGTTACAGGCGTACATAAAGTTGTTGGATATGTTCTACGAAAAGACCGAACTGGTTTGGTTCCAATTTTTTGACAACCTTTTGAAGTACCCCAGTGACACCTTTTTCAACGGTGCTGACACCGGAAGTTAAAAGCTTATTGGTGAGGGTGCCTATAGGTACCTGTCTGGTGCTCGTTAGGAAAAATGAGTCGATAATGATGTGTACAAGCTCGTCAAATTGCATCATTAC
>NVVG01000074.1 GCA_002402125.1 Moraxellaceae bacterium | reverse complement strand
CATCATGCAAGCCTGCATGGATATTGTTGTTCCCTACATCCATGACCGAAAGCAGTTTGGCAAAGCCATTGGAGAATTCCAACTAATGCAGGGCAAGATTGCCGACATGTATACAATTACCAATGCCAGTCGAGCTTACTTGTATGCGGTCGCAAAAGCTTGCGACAGAAATGAAACCACCCGCAAAGATGCCGCGGCAGTTATTTTATATACCGCGGAGAATGCGACCAAACTGGCGCTTGAGGCGATCCAAACATTGGGCGGCAATGGTTATATTAACGATTACCCTACAGGTCGGTTATTACGTGACGCCAAACTTTATGAAATTGGCGCAGGCACCTCTGAAATCCGAAGAATGCTCATTGGTCGTGAGTTATTTAGTGAAACTTAATTCACTGATATCGATTGTTAACGCGCAACATCAACCCCACCGATAAGCATTCAGGAACAGGATATGCCACAGATCAAGTCCAAAGCAAACGCCAATAGCGCTGCATTTCACAGCAATGTGGCAGCCATGGGTTTACTTGTCTCTGACTTACAAAAAACGGTTGCCGCTATCCGCAAAGGTGGCGGCGAAAAATCCCAACAGCGTCACCTAGCGAGGGGAAAACTACTGCCATACGATAGGGTTATTCAGTTACTTGATCCTGGCTCACCATTTTTAGAACTGTCTCAACTGGCTGCCCATGAGGTCTATGGCGAGAGTGTTCCTGCTGCAGGCATCATTTGTGGAATAGGTAGGGTGTCGGGTCAAGAATGCATGATCGTCGCAAACGATGCGACCGTTAAAGGTGGCAGTTACTACCCTCTTACGGTAAAAAAACACTTACGTGCGCAAACCATTGCTGAAGAAAACAATCTTCCCTGTATCTACTTAGTTGACTCCGGCGGCGCCAACCTGCCATATCAAGATGACGTATTTCCGGATAAAGATCACTTTGGCAGAATTTTCTTCAATCAAGCTAACATGTCGGCAAAAAACATTCCGCAAATTGCGGTTGTCATGGGTTCTTGCACTGCCGGTGGCGCATACGTACCTGCGATGGCCGATGAAAGTATTATTGTCAAACAGCAGGGGACAATTTTCCTCGCCGGTCCGCCACTGGTAAAAGCCGCAACCGGTGAAGAAGTCAGTGCCGAAGATCTTGGTGGTGCCGATGTTCACTGCAAGACATCCGGCGTTGCTGACTATTATGCAGAGAATGATCAACACGCGCTGGAAATCGCCCGTAATTGTATTCGCCGTCTAAACCGCAAGAAACAACCTAACCTAGATATTCAACAATCTGTTGAACCCTCTTATCCTGTTGAAGAAATTTACGGTGTTGTGCCAACAGATCTAAAAACCCCCTACGACGTTCGAGAAGTAATCGCGCGTACCGTCGACGGCTCTGAATTTGATGAGTTTAAGGCGCTGTATGGCACAACATTAATATGTGGTTTTGCCAGAATACACGGTTACCCCGTGGGTATTATTGCTAACAACGGCATTCTTTTTTCTGAATCTGCACAAAAAGGTGCGCATTTCATTGAGCTATGTGCGCAACGAAAAATCCCGTTGGTTTTTTTACAAAACATCACGGGGTTTATGGTTGGACAAAAATACGAGGCCGGCGGCATCGCCAAACACGGCGCGAAAATGGTTACTGCGGTAGCCACGGCCAAGGTTCCAAAATTCACTGTCATTATCGGTGGTAGTTTTGGTGCAGGTAATTACGGCATGTGTGGCCGATCTTATGATCCAAGATTTCTATTTATGTGGCCCAATGCACGTATTTCCGTCATGGGTGGTGAGCAAGCGGCTGGTGTGTTAGCCCAGGTAAAAAAAGACAATATGGAACGTGTCGGTGATAGTTGGAGTGAGCAAGAAGAATCTGAATTTAAACAACCCATTATCGACAAGTACGAAAAGCAAGGCCACCCCTATTACGCTAGCGCTAGATTATGGGACGACGGTATAATTGATCCGGCACAAACAAGAGATGTATTAGGGCTGGCTATTTCGGCATCCTTAAATAAGCCCATTGAAGATACTCGCTTCGGTCTATTTAGGATGTAAGGATAAACAATGACTAACAAGACATTGCAAGACATCATTAACAGCTCTGACACTGAAGTTGTAACACATTTGGATCCACATGGAGTATTGCGTGTCTGCATAAATCGCCCGACTCGTCACAATGCCTTTAATGATGTTGTGATCCGTCAGCTAATTCATGCTTTTGTGTCGGCTAAACATGACGATGCTGTGCGTGTTGTCATTCTGCAATCTGAGGGTAAGAATTTTTCCTCTGGCGCAGATCTGCATTGGATGAAAAGCATGGCAGCATTAGATTTTGAAGAAAATAAACAGGACGCTTCCGAACTTGCTCGACTCATGCATAGCATTTTCACCCTACCAAAACCGGTTATCACGCGTATTCAGGATGCGTCATACGGTGGCGCATTGGGTTTGATTGCCTGCAGTGATATCGCTATTGCTAGCCAGCGATCTCAATTTTGTTTAAGCGAAGTGAAAATTGGTTTGATGCCAGCCGTTATCAGCCCATATGTTTCAAGAGCCATTGGAGCGCGCGCTGCCCAACGCTACTTTATGACCGCCGAATCGTTTGATGCCGATAAAGCATTAACACTGGGCCTGGTACATGAAGTTGTCGCCAGCGATGATTTGGATAAAGCCGTTGACGCTATCGCCAGCAAACTATTGGCCAATGGTCCCAATGCCGTAGCACAGGCAAAAGCACTGGCGCATCATGTGGCGAACACACCTATTAACGCAGAATTAATCGCATATACCGTTGAACAAATCGCCAATATCCGAGTGTCTCCAGAGGGCCAAGAGGGACTGAGTGCGTTTTTAGAAAAAAGAAACGCTCATTGGATCAAAGGGTAATCTTTATGACTAAGAAAAAAAATAACGTCACTCTCATCAAGAACGTCACTCCCATCAAGAAAGTACTGATCGCAAATCGCGGCGAAATAGCCTGTCGGATAATCCGTACCCTTAATGCTCTAGACATTGATAGTGTTGCGGTATATTCCGAAACAGACAAAACCGCATTACACGTTAGATTAGCCCGCGAAGCAATCTATATTGGCCCCTCTCCCGCCACAGAAAGCTATTTATGTGCGGACAAAATCATTGCAGCGGCTAAACACACCGGCGCAAATGCGATTCACCCCGGTTACGGGTTTTTATCGGAGAACAGCCAGTTTGCAAAAAACTGTGAAGACAACGGGATTATTTTTATCGGCCCTCCAACCTCAGCTATTGAGGCAATGGGATCAAAAGCTGCCGCCAAAGACATCATGGAGAAAGCTCAGGTACCTTTAGTGCCGGGTTACCATGAAAAGGATCAAAGTGATCAACGACTGTTAGCAGAAGCTACTCGCATTGGTTTCCCCGTATTACTTAAAGCCGCATTGGGTGGCGGCGGCAAAGGGATGCGTTTGGTGGAATCTAGCGAGTCATTCCAAGAGCACCTTGAGTCCTGTAAACGTGAAGCCATCGCTGCCTTTGGTGATGACTTTATGCTGGTGGAGAAATACATTACCGAACCACGTCATGTAGAAATACAGGTATTCTGTGACCAACTCGGCAACGGCGTATATTTGTTTGAGCGTGATTGCTCTATYCAGCGCCGCCATCAAAAGGTTATTGAAGAGGCGCCTGCACCAGGCATACCTGCAACGTTAAGAAAGAACATGGGCGAAACCGCCGTGCGTGCGGCAAAGTCTATCGATTATGTCGGTGCTGGTACCTTTGAATTCTTACTAGACAAAGATGGCAGCTTCTATTTTATGGAGATGAACACTCGCCTCCAAGTAGAGCATCCGGTTACTGAGAAAATTACCGGACAAGATTTGGTTGAATGGCAAATTCGCGCAGCGGAAGGTCACCCACTGCCCTGCACCCAAGAAGAGTTGTCGTATAACGGTCATGCTATTGAAGCCCGCATCTATGCCGAAACACCAGAGAATGATTTCTTGCCTTCTACYGGCAACATTCACTATTTACGCACCCCCCAACAAAATGACCACGTACGGTTGGATTCTGGTGTTAGCCAAGGAGATCAGGTCAGTGTGTATTATGACCCAATGATCGCCAAACTYATCGTTTGGGATAAAACCCGCAGCGGTGCGATCCATCGAATGGATAAAGCCCTAAAAGAATTTTGTGTGCAGGGTGTTAATACTAACATTGAGTTTTTAAGCAATATCACCAACAATACCGATTTTATCGCTGGCAAACTCAGCACACACTTTATTGAGCATCACAATGAGTCTCTTTTAGCACTGACCAAACCAACAGAAGACATTCACTATATTTATGCGGCACTGTTTCAATATATTCAACATCAAGACCATAGACTACGACACAGCCAGACACCTGCCAATTTAACAGGTGATGCATTGTCGCCCTGGTCAAACATCAGCGGCTGGATGGTAAATTCACCTTCCAGTCGTTGTTTTCGCTTTAGCGACAATGAAAACACTGTAATAGTAGAATTAACGTTGCTTAAAGACGCCATTGTGGCCTCCTGTGGTGACTGCAGCATTAGCTGCGTCGCTAACGTAAGAGACGATGAGCTCACCGTTATCACCGACCATAGCCAACGGTTATACGTAAACCAACTGGGCAATCAAATATCATTATTTATCGATGGCAAAACCTTTCATATCACGCGCTATTCTGCTGACTTTTCTACTGACCCTGCATCGGATGGCAATACCCTTGGTCAACTCAATGCGCCAATGAATGGTCGCATTGTGGATGTATTTGTCTCCATCGGTGAGTCTGTCGATATCGATCAACCGCTTGCTATATTGGAAGCCATGAAAATGGAACACACTATTCGCGCGCCCTCCGCAGGAACCATTGGCGACATATTTTATGCGCCGGGAGACCTTATCGACGATGGTTCTCCACTACTCGCATTTGTGACAGAAGACGATTAACGATTATTTGACGGGCTAGCTCTGGAGAAAAATAATGGGTGGTTTCAACAAAGTAGTGACAACCTATGATGAAGCACTGAATGGTCTAACTGACAATATGACCATCATGATTGGTGGTTTTGGTTTATGCGGTATTCCTGAAGGCCTCATCGGAAAAATGCGGGACATGGGAGTTCGTGGCCTTACCTGCATTTCTAACAACGCGGGTGTTGATGGGTTTGGACTAGGACTGCTGCTTGAAGATAAACAAATTCGGAAAATGATCGCCTCTTACGTTGGTGAGAACGCACTCTTCGAGAAACAACTGCTTTCTGGTGAACTCGAGGTTGAGCTTACTCCTCAAGGCACACTAGCAGAGAAGATGCGAGCCGGTGGCGCCGGAATACCCGCGTTTTATACCGCTACGGGTTATGGCACACCGATAGCAGAAGGAAAAGAAACCAAAGAGTACCATGGGAAAATGTATATCCTGGAAGAGTCTCTCACGGCTGACTTTGCCTTGGTTAAAGCCTGGAAAGCAGACACCATGGGCAACTTGGTATTTCGAAAGACCGCGATGAATTTCAACCCAATGGCGGCAACCGCTGGGAAAATCACCGTTGCGGAAGTGGAAGAAATTGTTGAGCCGGGCGAATTGGATCCAAATCATATTCATACTCCGGGTATTTTTGTAAATAGAATCATCAAAGGCTCATTTGAAAAACGCATCGAGCAATTAACGCTAAGAAAATAGATAACACAGCACAATATGAAAAACACAGAAAAATAGTCCACACGCTAGATAAGTTCTGCGTATAGATCAAATGAGGATTATGACCATGGCTCTAACTCGAGAACAACTTGCGCAACGCGTCGCCAAAGAACTGCGCGATGGATATTACGTTAATCTTGGCATTGGCATCCCTACCCTGGTAGCAAATTATATACCAGAGGGGATGGATGTCATGTTGCAATCTGAAAATGGCTTACTTGGCATGGGAGAATTCCCCACCGAAGAGACTGTAGACCCTGACCTGATTAACGCGGGCAAACAAACCGTAACCGCTGTTACTGGAGCCTCCTATTTTTCTTCTGCCGATAGCTTTGTCATGATCCGTGGTGGTCACGTTGACCTCACGGTATTGGGCGCCTTTGAAGTTGACCAACATGGCAACATTGCTTCTTGGATGATCCCAGGTAAATTGGTAAAAGGCATGGGCGGCGCGATGGACTTGGTAGCGGGTGCGCAAAACATCGTTGTTACTATGACGCACGCCAGTAAAAATGGTGAGTCTAAGTTGCTAAAACAATGCACCCTCCCGCTCACCGGTGTAGGTTGTATCAACAAAATAGTGAGTGATTTGGCTTGTCTGGAAATTCATCATGGCAAGTTTCATTTAATTGAGCGCGCGCCAGGTGTTTCGGTTGAGGAGATTATTGCCAAAACCGCTGGCGAACTAGTGATTCCTGACAACGTACCTGAAATGACGATTTGATACAGCGATCATATTACGTTAAATCGCGGGAGCGATACTCGTTCCCACAAGAAACACAGCAAGCACGACAAAATTAATGGAAGTATGTTTTTACTGTATATACGGTAACCACCATTTGCTATAGACTAACGCCTAAATTTCAAGTCTTTCAAGGAGTTAGATATGTCAGGAGAATTTACCTTTCTCAACCGTTTGGCCATTATCGGGTGTGTTTGTTCTAGCGTTTTATTGACCGGTTGCGCCACTGAATCTCACCGCACAATTGCCCCTCAAAAAGTCGAAGTCGCTAATGTACGATACGCAGGTATCAAAACCTCCATGGTGGTTGGAAATTTCCAGAATCGCTCGAATTACATGCAAGGGTTATTTTCATCTGGCGTGAATCGCTTAGGTAATCAAGCAAAAACAATTCTTAAAACACATTTACAGCAGACTAATCGTTTTAAAGTCGTAGATCGTGAGAACCTTAAAGAGCTACAGGACGAAGCCAAGTTACTTGGCATACAGCAAAAAATTAAAGGCGCACGTTATGTTGTTTCTGGTGATGTGACCGAGTTCGGGCGCAAAGTAACAGGTGACCGACAACTATTTGGCATTTTGGGGGCTGGAAAAACACAAACAGCCTATGCCAAAGTATCTCTTAACATCGTTGACGTACAAACATCTGAGATCGTGTATTCGGTACAAGGTGCTGGAGAATATGCCATGAGCAATCGCGAGGTCATCGGCTTTGGCGGTACAGCAGGATACGATGCAACATTAAATGGCAAGGTACTAAATTTAGCCATTACTGAAGCCGTGAACAATATGGTTAGGGATATCCAARACAGYGTTTGGATTGTTAATCGATAAAGGGACTATGACATGAACAATAAACTCAAAAATTATTTGCTGTTATCAATACTTATGTTCGGATTTTCCGGTTGCGTCCCTAACAAACCAACACTATACCATTGGGGCGAGTACGAGAACCTGGTGTATGACATGTACATTGAACCAGGAACCGCCGATGCAAATACACAAGTTGCAAAACTAACGACTGACATCCAAAAAGCAGCAAGCCATGGAAAACCTGTACCGCCGGGGATATATGCTCACCTAGGTTTTATGTATGCTCTTCTTGGAAACACGGGACTATCACAAGACGCATTTAATGAGGAGAAAGCTCGGTACCCAGAATCCTCTGTCTTCATTGATGGCATGATGCAGCGAGCAAAGAATAACATGGAGACTAACAATGCGCYTACCGAGTAATAAACTAACAATATTGATCGCTCTTCTRGTATCGGTTCTTTCGGGATGTGTTACTCCCCTCCCGTATGATTACACCGCTTTGCAGAATAGCAAACCAAGATCAATCGTGGTTATCCCGCCGAACAACAACACCGTTGAGGTTAACGCCCAATATATCTTTTTATCGACAATTTCAAAGCCATTAGCTGAGAAAGGATATTACGTTTTTCCCGTATCGGTAATAGACCACTTCCTAAAGGAAAATGGATTACCAACACCGGCTGAAATGAACTCTATCCCTCTCGATAAGATTGGTGAACACATTGGAGCTGACGCAGTATTGTATGTCTCCATTGAAGAATGGGGGCAAAAGTTTGAATTATTTTCATCTAAAGCCGTTGTTAATGCGAAGCTACGCTTAGTCGATGTTAAAACAGGTGAACTTCTTTGGGACGCTGTCGCCTATGCAGTACAAAAATCAGGTGATGGCGGTGGCGGTATTGCGGGAGCAATTGCCGCTGCTATTGTCGAACAAGTTGCAGGGTCGCTGGTAGATAAAACCAAAGGGCTTTCCAGCACTGCCAATAATGCGGCGATATTCAACCACACGAGAGGTTTGTTGAACGGCCCCTATAAACCCACCCCCGTAGTAAAGTAAGGCCTATTTTCAACGCAAATATAGCGCCCACAAATATAGTGCCCACAAAAAAGCCGCCTTCAAGCGGCTTTTTTGTGGGCCACTACTTTATGGTAAAATTTGAATCAGTAATAACTTATCCCTAAAGAACGAGCCAAGGCCCGTAACGGAATCTAGTTCCTCCCAACCGACCATTGAGTACACGTTCTCAGTAACATCAGTATCATTGTCAATATCCGTGGTATCCGCAGAGATGTCTTCAAATCCAACCAGTGCCGAATCAGAGGTATAGGTTAAGGTAATTAAATCAGTACTAGGGTCAAGCACCCAGGTACCGCTATCAACCTCAACCGAAACACCACTACCATCATCTTCATTTTCGCTAAAGCTTCCGTCACCATTAAACAGAATCTCCTCTAACGGATCAAAAGCAAAATGGTAATCCCCTATCACATCGGTATCGGATGTAAGATCCACAAAAGTRCCTACCTCAGCCAAGAAATCGGTTTGTGAGATCATACGCTCGGAGAACATATTTAGCTCATCAACCATGCCATCGATATTCACCAGCATTGAAGGTCGCATTGTGTCAGCCATGCTAACCAGCGCGATTTCATGCTGGAAATTGTTGGAGGTGATGATGATTTTTAGGTTACCAGTACCAACATCAATAGACCAGGTCATCGCTTCATCTGCGCTGACAACTGGTGCCCCTGTATTGGCATCAAACTCATCATAGACATATCGACCTGTGCTATCAGAAGCAGAGAATACGTAATACGCTTCTACTTCCGTGCCGGCACTAGAATCCTCCCACTCTCGATAGATGCCCATCCCGACTACACCAAACTGCGTTGCGTCAGAAGAAACCCCGCTGGAGAAATTAATACCGTTACTGGAAGCATCGATAAAGCTTTGAGGTAACATCGGTACAGAAGCAGGGTCAAAAGCGGCCAGAATCTCAGTTGTAGCTGTACTGTTAAACAACAGTTCCATTTCGCCAGAACCCATTGCAATCACCTCACCTCGACGAACCATCGGTGTACTATCTAGCGCTGATTCAACAAAGATGAACACTCCACCAAAATCATCATCCCTGTCGGCAATTTCTTCCACAAGCCCAGGGACAACAAACTCAAGTATTGCGACCCCACCCACGGTTGAACTAACCAATGGAACGGTATCAATCACAAAACTATTGCTAGGGTCATAATTCTTAACAAATACCACCGATGCATTGGTTCCCGTTGCAGTCCCATCGTCCGTTTGCAAGAATGCCTGCACTTGATAGTTACCGGCGGAATCCATATCTGAGCCAATGAAAAACGCTCGATCCGAAACTTCTTGTGTTGGTGATGCCAGTTCTGCTGGAGTGGATATTACTTCATCTAAACTTACCGCTGCAACCGGGTCATTTTGACCACCAATACCATCGAGATCAGCGTAACCTTTCGCAACAACATTGTCACAAATAAGATTGGTTTCGAACCAAACATTCCAATCTTCATCACACCAGAACTCATAGGTCTTCGCAATCGGTGTCACATTAGCAACATAGGCTTTAGCTCCAACTCCAAAGTTAGCTCCGCCAAAAGCGGGCCCAAAGTCATTCAAGAACAATTCCATCGGCAAGCCATTAAGATCAACCTCAGCAAGATCAAGGGTTTCATTGCTCCACTCCTCGATGGTGCCATTACCACCGCTGGTGACCTTTATCACTGCAGAATCACTCGAATAAGCCGCTGGATCGACAACAAAGATATCGTCTCCATTCGCGATGCCATCGTTAGCATCCACAAAATATAGGCTACCTATTGATTGTGAAGAAACATCATCCCAAACATCATTGGTTTTGTTATAGAAGAATATTTGCTCTGGACCTTCACTGATGGTGCCATATTCATATTCCTCAATAGCCATTCCGCTTGGATCTTGGTCGTGATCTGCTTCAAACCAGGACAACCCTGCTGCTACCACCGTACTTGCAGTAACCGGTGTTGGTTGCGCTCCCATAACATTCGCAAGATGAGCACAGGTAGCACTTGCATCTGACGTTTGTTGTGAATCAGTAAAGCTGCCAGTTATTGTTTGCGAGGTATAAGTACYGGTGAAGACAAAACTTTCCGCAGCAGAATTATCCTCYCCGTTAAAGACAAAGCTACCGTTCGGTTGAATGGTACCAATATCCTTCCATTCTCCATCCTGATCCTCGCCAAACATGATCACCTGATTACCAAATTGTTCAACACGAACCAATTCGTTACCGGCATCCTCAGTCACACCGATACAACTGTYGGTATCTTCGTCGTATTCTTGGTTACTTGGATCCGCTGTTTCGACAGTAAAGCTCAACAAATACACCCCAGACATATCAGGTACACCGGCAACATCACAGGCATCTCCTAATCCGTTGACATTGGTATCTGCTTGGTTATCTTCGCTGAGRCCATTGGCAACATACTGACAGTTATCTGCATTGTCACCCACACCATCACCGTCGGTATCACGCTGTTCAGTGGCATCATCAGGGAAAGCATCATCCCCGTCTAAGATACCATCAGAATCCGCATCGGCGATAACGATACCACCTCCTTCACAAGCATCGCCAATACCATTGTCATCGTTGTCGGCTTGATCTGAATTCGGTACAGAAGGACAGTTATCAACGAGATCATCAACCCCGTCTAAGTCCGTGTCGACATCACTGTCACACACATCACCTATGTTGTCCGCGTCGGAGTCTGCCTGATCCGGATTGGCATCATTTGGACAATTATCCCATTGATCAGGAAAACCATCAGAATCCGTATCGGGTCCGGTAGACACCTCAAACAACATGCTAGCGATAAAATCGATATCTGCGACTTCAAGATCATCATTGAAGAACTTGGTAGAAATCTCTCCACTACCTTCGACCATCAACGCCACCTTGCGATTATAGCTAGTCGCCGGCAAGCCACTGGCACCCACAGTCGCAGAGTTATCCGCAGAATAACGCAGGTAACCCAAATCCAAACTCCAAGCACTGATGGCTAGCAATCCAAAGTCTGGCGATTGTACAAAACCATCACCGGCGCTGTCGAAGAAGATTAATTCCATACCATTCCACCAATAGGTATCATTGATGTCCGATAAGTCGAATGCTCGATCGAAGCCACCGCAATCAGAAACGGCTTGATCAAAAGCACTTTCGGTTGCACCAGACACCACGTCGCCGATGATACAGGCTACAGGAGTAGTTCCGCCCTCACAGGCGTCACCAATGCCATTACCATCCGAATCAATTTGATCATCATTCGGTACGGAAGGACAGTTATCGACACTATCATCGATTCCATCTAGATCCATATCGTTGCCACCACCAGAACCTCCCTGGCATGCATCACCTACACCATCATTATCAACATCGGCTTGATCAGCATTTGCTAACGCAGGACAATTGTCCTCGTTATCGGCTCGACCATCACCATCGGTATCGGGACGCACATAAGCAAACCCAGCAAGCACTTCGTTTAATGCGATGGTATTCACTGCGTTGTGATGCTGGTGCTCACCGACAACGATCATTCCACCAAAGCGCACATACCCTTGAGTGTCCCCTGCTTCCACAACAGCGAGTAGCACAGTAGATGTCTCTTCCACTCGCACATCGTAGAATTCAAACAACTTTTCAGGAATGGTGAAACGAACAACCGGATTACCCGCAAACGGTTCAACAATTTCCCAGGTCGTTTCTAGGGGCAAACCAGCGTCATCAACTGTTGTCACTCCATAGACTCCAGACGCGTCTTGAGCGTGCGCAAAAAATTGCACAACACCAGTCGCTCCCGTCACACCAGACGTATCAGGCCCGGTTAGGAACGCGTAGACAACACTACCATCCATGCCAAAACCTAAGGGCATACCCTTATCAGCGAAGCTAGACTGGCTGCCGGTAGGATGAAGAACATCCGCTAACGTTGTTGCCAAATCCGTTTGACTAAGAACAGGGTAATTGCTCCAGTCTCGAATATAGGCATTGCTACAAACCAAACCCAAACTCTGAAAGATGGGGTCATCATTATCACATTCAATAATAAAAGAATCCTGCATGGTTTCTGTTTCAATACCAATGGCCGCCGCATCAACATCCGCAAAAGTCGCGTCTGGATCTGGGGTAAAGTCGACAAAGTCTTCTTCGACATAACCTTCAAATGCCTCGCCCGTTATATTGGTTGCATAAGCGGTAAACCGTAGGCGGGAGAATATATTGGTTCCATCTGTTCGTACCAGATCGGCGGTAACACCCGGTGTACCATCAATCACGAATACTTCAGGAACCTCTACCCAACCCGCAGCACCTAACATGAGGTTATCTTCAGGAACGTCGGTCTCCCAAACACCTGCGGTTAAACCATCATTATCATTCCATTCAAAGCTAACTTCACCATTTTCATCGATGATGTCGTAGGAGAAGTCAAATACAATGGTCCCCGTATCCTGCACATGGTCTTCATCAGCATCAACAAAACCAAGACCCTGATGCGAACCAGCCGCAGCCAATACAGCACTAGCGTCCACTTGCGACACTCGAGTTAGCGAGGCGGTTAAGGTGTAAGCGCAATCCAAGATCACATCTCCGGTTTGATTTTCTCCGGAAAAAGCTTGAACCTGTTCGGTTACGGAAGTACTGGTAATAACCATCGGTGCGGTTGTGCTATCGACACCACCTTGGAACTCAAACATCTCTGCAATACTGTATTCAAATATTGGCTCTATAGACGAGCTGTGATCATACTGATTCCAGCTATCATCCTCACCAAAATTGAAGTTACCTGTTGCATCGATGTTGCCAAAAAATCGTTCATCTTGGTCGAAATTTTCGTCACCCAAAAGTAGCTCAATGACACTATCTTTCTGATTAATCCGCACCAAGGTGCTAAACGTTTCGCCCACAGTCGTTTCACATAGATCTTCTGCCTGTTCAGTACTGCCGGTAAAGAGATCTAAGTTTTCTACCGCACCAATAACTTCTGCTTCCAATTTCCAGAAACCACTGATATCTGGCACACCATCACACACATCACCTACTCCGTTCCCATCGGCATCCGCTTGGTCTGCATTGGGAATAGTGGGACAGTTATCGTTGGCGTCATCCTCACCGTCACTATCCGTGTCGGCTAATAATGGGTCGGTACCTAGCGCCTCTTCATCCGCATCTGAAACTGTGTCACCGTCATCGTCATCATCGGCATTGTTACCAATACCGTCCATGTCAGTATCAACCGTCTCATTAGGATCTAATGGGAATGCATCCAGAGTATCAGGCGTACCATCGTTGTCATCATCGGTATCCTCATCATCAGGCAGACCATCACCATCGGTATCCGGTACTGGCGGGGTGTAATCAAAGTTAGCTTTAACTTCATCGATGCCAGGGACATTTAATCCACTTTCATAGAAATTTACTCCAGCTGCAGTAAATCTTCCCACGCGCACATAAGGCACGCTATTAGAGGTATCGTCAATTATGGCCAGCACGATTGCATCAGACTCGTCATCGACATGGTAGTTTTCTCTCACTGCGTCTGACAAGCTAAATTGCAACACTAGACTGGTGTCATCATTATTGGGATCCAACACTGTCCAGGTTCCCGCTGCAATTGGCACTTGAACAAATGTACCGAAATTCCAGTCCCGCTCGTAATAGGTCACTGTTCCGGTAGAAGCTTCAGCGCCAGAGGTGTCGCTACCAGTTAGGAATGCAACAAGCTCAGCACCCTCTCTAAATCCGACACGCACTCCCTGCCAGTCATGCATCATCACGTCACCTGTGGCGTGAATCACGTCTGATAAAGTAGTGGCTAATACCGGATCCGTCATTTCATCGGGTGATGTTGGCTCCGGCCAACTCGCAACCATTACATTCTGACAATCCAAATTATAACCTGGGAAGTTATCATCTGGGCCGCCCTGTCCATCACACCTAACTTCATAGACGTCCAATTGTGATACAGCGTGTATGGCAACCGCTAACACATCAGTGCCTGCAAATACTGCCTCTGGTGTCGTTAAACCTTCATCACTCCACTCACGCGGTACCAAACCTAACATCGGCTCGGCAGTTGCGTTGGAGGTATAGGGTGTCACTGACCAGTTCGCCAAGATAGTTCCGCCAGCATCTTTTGAAACAAGATTAAGTGTTGACGCTGGTGTGCCTTCGACAACAAATTGATCCGCTGCTACGACCCAACCAGATGCTCCTAACATAAAGTTAGAACTTGTATCTGTAACTAATGGCCACTTATTGCCTGTGGCACTCGCATCAAATTGGTATTCTTTCTCTCCTAGAATATCAATTAAACCGTAGTAGAACTCAAAGGCTGTTTCATTCGACATGTTGCTACGATCTTCGTCTGCATCCATCCATACAAAACCACCGTTAGTACCCCCGTCAAACACATCACTTGCCGCCGTTTGAGGCATTGGGGTGAAGGTTTCTGTACTGCTGTATGTACAAGTTGCGACTTCCACACCGGCAGATGACTCGAAGGTAAAGGTCTCAGTGGTAATTCCGCTGATAACCTTGGTTGAATCATCGTGAGTACCGACATAGCTAAGGTCAAAGGTAACTTGACTACCATCGTCATTGCTAAAGGTCTCATTTCTGAAACCCGTCACGTTGCCACTAGCATCAATGCCTACAGGACCACTTTGATTGCCCCCAAGCCGTCCATCGCCAAAACTTACCATGGCCTGACCACCTTCTTGCAACCACAAGGATACACGAGTCATTTCATCCCCAGCGTCAAATGGACAGAGTCCTGTACCCGAATCATCCGTTTCAGTTTCTGTATCGACGATACGCTCGTTTAAGTAGAACTTACTTAACACGGGTACTCCGTCACATACATCACCAATACCATCGCCATCAGTATCTGTCTGATCATTTACTATCGATGGACAGTTATCAGCATTATCACCAACCCCGTCGCCGTCAATGTCAGATGACTCTGTTGAGTCGATAGGAAATTCGTCAGCAGCGTCTAATACTCCGTCGTTATCATCATCCAAGTCACAAGCGTCACCAACCCCATCAGAATCAGTATCAGTTTGATCATTAGCAATAACAGGACAGTTATCGGTGCCGTCATCTTCTCCATCAGAATCGGTATTGACCAGCAATGGATCACTGCCCTTGGCATTTTCTTCTGAGTTAGTTAGACCATCTCCATCAATATCGATATCACACTCATTGCCTAAGCCGTCGGAATCTGTATCGGTTTGGTCATTGCTAATCAATGGGCAATTATCTGCCGCGTCTAAGGTAGAATCATTGTCATCATCAGTATCACAAGCATCACCATCACCATCACTATCGGTATCAATTTGAGATGGGTTGGCAACACTCGGACAGTTATCTTCCACCGCCCCTGTTGCTGAGCCTGCTACTTCACCAATGCCATCTCCGTCTGCATCATGATCACAAGCATCACCTATGCCATCATTATCCATATCATCTTGGTTAGCGTTAGGTTCTACAGGACAGTTGTCATCCTTGTCACCGACACCATCGCTATCTTCATCCTTAGAAATGGTTGCATCTAATGGAGCAGCATCAAAGTCATCATTGACGCCATCGTTGTCATCATCAAGATCACAAGCATTACCAAATGCATCATTGTCAGTATTTAGCTGATCGGTGTTTGGCACTGTTGGACAGTTATCCGTGGCGTCATCAACGGTATCATTGTCACCATCGGTGTCTGCGTTATCACCGATACCATCACCATCGGTATCCAGAATTTCAGTTGCATCCGTTGGAAATGCATCAAGCGCGTCAGGCACACCATCATCGTCAGAATCTTCTAACAAGGGATTGCTACCAGCACTCGCTTCAGCTACGTCTGATAGGCCATCGTTATCGTCATCATCATCACAGACATTACCCTGGCCATCATGGTCGGTATCCAACTGGTCAAGATTGGCGATTGTAGGACAGTTATCTAAGGTATCAACAATTGTGTCACTGTCTTGATCTTGATCACAGGCGTCACCAATACCATTGTTGTTAGCATCCGCTTGGTCAGCGTTAACAGTGGCTGGACAGTTATCAACTTGATTATCCGCACCATCACCGTCTAGATCAGTATCACAAAGATCACCTTCGGAATCGCCATCTTGGTTCATTTGATCGGTGTTTGGAACCAATGGGCAGTTGTCCGTTCCATCCGCTACGGTATCACCATCGTCATCGGTATCACAGGCATCACCTAGTCCGTCACCATCTCGATCAAACTGGCTGGCATTAACCGTGATTGGACAATTATCAACAGCATCTTTTCTACCATCACCATCGGTATCAACCACAAGCGGATTGGTACCATCGATGCCTTCTTGAGTATCAGACACGCCATCATTATCGTCATCATCGTCGACAGAATTTCCAATACCATCACCATCGGTGTCTAGGCTTTCTTGAGGGTCTAATGGAAACGCGTCAGCGCTATCGGCAACACCATCACCATCGTCATCGGCATCGCTATTGTTACCCGTGCCATCACCATCGCTATCGAGATACTCATTTGGGTTGGTGGGGAAAGCATCTTCAGTATCTGGCACACCGTCATTATCATCATCGGTATCAGTGTTGTTGCCAACACCATCATTATCGCTGTCGATTGTTTCATTGGGATTAAGAGGAAAAGCGTCATCAACATCGTTTACCCCATCACCATCATCATCTGCATCGGTTATATTTGGGATTCCATCACCATCGGTATCGGTACTTGCTTCCGCCAATAGAGGGAACGCATCCACACCATCAGCAATACCATCTCCATCGTCATCGGTGTCGGCATTGTTACCTATACCATCTCCATCGGTATCGGTAGTCTCTGTATTGTCTAACGGGAATGCATCAGAAGAATCTTCTATGCCATCACCATCATCATCGGTATCTTCGTTATTACCGATACCGTCACTATCGGTATCTACTGTTTCATCGCCATCGGTTGGGAAGGCATCGTTGGTATCCAATACACCATCACCGTCATCATCCAAATCAGCATTATTACCAATACCATCGTTATCGGTATCTGTCGTCTCGGTATCATCATCTGGGAACGCATCATTAACATTATCGGTGCCATCACCATCACGATCTTTATCACAGGCATCGCCACGTTCGTCTCCGTCTGCGTTAGCTTGCAGTGGGTTAAAATGTACTGGACAGTTATCTGTTAGGTTATCAACACCATCATCGTCTGAATCAAATTGTATACTGGGGTCCCGTGGTGCTTGGTCAACATTATCCAATACACCGTCACCGTCGGTATCACGCTTTAATGGATCAGAACGGTTACCTTGGACCTCGAATAGATCCTCTATGCCATCACCATCATCGTCTAGGTCAGCAGTATTGCCAATACCATCACGGTCTGTATCGATTGTTTCATAAGGATTACGTGGAAAACGGTCATCTACGTTTGCAACTCCGTCACCGTCTATATCGGTATCGGTGTTATCCCCTATTCCGTCGCCATCTTGATCTTTTTGTTCGGTTGCATCGGTAGTAAAGGCATCATCGACATCCAGTACACCATCGTTGTCGTCATCGGTATCGGTTGTATCACCCACTCCGTCACCGTCGGTATCAACGAAGGTACCACCAGGAACAGCGGCATCATTATCATTGCTGTCTTGATCACTTGGCCAGCCATCACCATCCACATCCGTTAAGTCCGACTTAGTGTTATCCAATGGAAAATCATCAGCACTATCAGCGACACCATCGCCATCATCATCGGTATCTGCATTGTTACCAACGCCATCACCATCGGTGTCTGTTTGCTCTGATGCATCCAGAGGGAAATCATCGTCAACATCAGCAACACCATCATTATCATCATCGAGATCTTGAGGAATACTAGCATCGGCGGTTCTTGTTATCACTCCGCCTGCAACCACTACGGTATATCCCACATCAGGAATACCATCTTGATCATTATCATCACTGTAACGCTGGTCTTCTGGGAACGCGTCAAAATCATTTGGCACGCCATCATCATCAAGATCAGGATCGGTCTCTGCAGGTTTTAGTTCAACTTCTTCAGTAATATCGATTTCTGTGGTAATGCTGTCATTACCAAGGTCTGCCTTCTCGGCATCTAGAATTTCTTTCATTTCCCCAACAGTTCGACCCAGGGGATCATTAGGAATAGGCAAGGTTGTGGGGTCTTGTTCAAATAACTCCAATGCGGCACCAGCGGTATCATCTTCTCCGTCATAGATATCACTGGTAACACCATCGACCTTGCCATCAATCTCTCCATCGGCTAAATCTGAGGTTAATGCAGCTAACACGGCATTAGGATCTTCGGTTCCGGTAGCACTATCAATTTGGCTAACCACAGCGGTTAGCGCTTCTACTGCAGCGCGATAGGCGGCAGCATCTTCTTGTGCTTCTGGAGTGGTAGTTGTGCTGTCAATCAATGGAGGGGTATCAAAAATATCGATATCTTGAGAGATACCAAAACCCATGGTGGATTTAACCTGACCCGCTGCAACATCTAGTGCGGTTAAAAATTCATCTAGCGTAGCGGTACCGTCGCCTAGGGTAACCGTTATATCGTCCGTTCCGTCATCATTCGCATCGAGATCTCGAACATCCCAAGGCGCAGCGTCGTTATCTGCATTCAGCGCGGCAAGATCGACCGCCATCGTTGTCAGTGGTGTAGCATAAAGTTGTTCACCAGAATTCAGCAGATCCAATGTCAGCACC
>NVVG01000073.1 GCA_002402125.1 Moraxellaceae bacterium | reverse complement strand
AAAAAGATGGCGGAGAATATTATTTGGCCCAGGGTTATTTTTTCAAAAACCTCCTTCAGTTTGGCTTCGGTTTGAATACCCGCTATTGCAGCCATTACGCTTTGAAGTATTTGCAGGCTGGATAATTTATCGTTGTTGGGCTTCATGGTAGATCCTAAATTCTATCTGGTTAACAGTTTATATTATCGCACACTTATCATATCAGTCTAATATTTCTGCTCTACGAGAATAACGCGTTCTAGCGGTAATAACCCTGCTAGGTAATGCTGACGAGGCGGATTGAGATTTGTAGATGATCTCGTCTAACCATGCTTTTTCTTCATTAAAAGCACTTTCTTCTATCGTAGTCCACCATGCTTTGGGTAGTGCTGCTGTGCCATCTGACCAACGGTATCCTCTTGCCTTGAGCAGGTCTTTTGTGTCAAAACTCGAATTAAGAGCGCATATCAATACGTCACGTTTGCGGACATTGGTTTTTAACTCGTCAAAAGAGCTTGGTTCTACTGCGAGAATATTTAGCGTTGCCCAGCAGTCTACCAGGGCTCTGTGCCCTTCATAGAAGAAACCAGCTTTGAAATTCAGAAATTCAAGTTTGGTTGACTCGTAACCTCTTTGGCGCCAATCAACGTCCTTCAAGGAGCAGCCAAAAGCCATGTTTTTCACGATATCTTGAATAAATGGAGGTGACTGCAGCTCTAGATGATTTCTGTCAAATGATGCATTGTGGCAAATAACGAGGTCTGTTTCTTGTAACAAGCGCCCAACCAGCTCCCAGTCAATAGTCTTTCCCGCTACGTCGTTATCGGTAATTCCGGTAATCTTAGTTATCTCAGTAGGAATAGGCATGCCAGGATCCTGCAGCCCATTGTATGTCTCAATGATCTCAATAATACCCTCTTCAGAGGTAAAGCTAAAAAGCAGAAATCCAATCTCTATAATGGGATGGGCTTTAGGGTCTAGCCCTAATGTCTCTAGATCGATAATAGCCGCTTTAAATAACTTGCTACCTTCGCTAGCGGTTCCAAACAAATGTTGTTCAGGCACTCTTTTTAACAATTTTAGGTCGTTATTGTTTGAGATAACCGTTATTGCTTGCTCAAGTGCGATGCTGGAGACTGCTTCGTTAATCTTGTTTACATTGTCATTCATAGCAAAACCCAATATTATCCCGTCGTCTTATAAGCCTGGCAGGGCTATAGTTCGTGTCAATTTACGTTAAGTAATTCGATCTAATTTGAGCGTGTCTAAATACACGTCTTTTAGGTGTTTCTCTATTACCTGAGACAGCGTTACATTTTCTGTCTCGGCAATTTTGGATAACATTTGCCAGGCGTTCTTATCCAATGTGATTGACTTCTTCCTGTCTCTAGAACCTCTAGACCTTCGAGCACGTATGGAGTTTTTCAACAAACCCCATTCTTCTTTATCTAGATACTGTTCAGCCCATTCGTTTAGTCTGCTGTGAAGTGATTGGCCTTGTCGAATAACTTCAAAGGCACTTTTTGCTGCAATTACGTTTCTTTTAGGATAACCCACCTCATCTAGCTTGTTGCATATATGCAACCAAGCAGCCGACTGGTCATTGTTTGTAATGATATATCTTGCTCTTGCCATGGTATCGTCCTTAATAGTGTGACCCTGTCACAATATTAAGGACGATACAGGATATTTCGGCTTCACGCAATAAGGCTGCTATCTCAAACTCAATAAGATGGCGACCGATAAGCCAAGTACGACCAGACACATGAGTACCACAGAGTGTTCACTCTTCAATAACTCCATACGACCACTTGTGATCTCACGTCCGTCAGCATCAAATGACACCCCTTTATTGATATATTCTGCATATTTTCTTTTGAACAATAAGGACACATAGGAAAGTAACGCAATCAATGTAATGTTTGATGCTAAAAGCAAACCAAAAAGAACACTGGATGTATTGGTTACAGAACTAATGAGAGAAGTCACTAAGGATAGGAGCATACATACCCACAATCCATTGGACATTCTCGAATTATACTTCATTTTTAGGCCACTAATTTTGAGCGTTGGATCAATGCTGCACCTTCATTCCTACAGATAGTTGAGTTTAAGCCTCAAAAGAAATTTGGTGTGCATTATCTTTAGCTAACTTTGTTCTAAGGATATTACTTATTCCTATAAAGTAGCAAAATCTCTACGACGTTACACGCAATTTTTAGAGAAAAATACGGTACTAATGTTTTGATAGTAAGCCATATTCTATAACTCGACAGTACTATTCTATTGGTTATATAAAATTTGTGGGCATTTGTCTGCGTGTTGAGAAGATAAATGGAGATTGATATATGGTTGAAATATTCTATACCTGAATAAGTGCCTACTAAGTTTTTCACGTCTCAATTTTATTTTCTGGTTTAGAAATAGATACATTAATCATTTGAACAGAATGGAGTTTTTACATGTTGAAAAAAGAGGCGTTACACACACCAGTGGAAACTGAACTGTCTGATGACAGCCTAATTCTTACCATAAAAATAACAGGCCATTTTAGCCATCACATCGTACAGGAGTTTCGATCTACTTACGAAGGTCGTCCGGCAGAAATTTATATCATCGATATGCGGCATTCAGAATATATGGATAGTTCTGCTTTAGGGATGTTGGTGAACATGAGGAAGCTACTGGGAAGTGGCACTTTGATCTCAATTATCAATTGCCGGCCTGAAATTAGAAAAATACTTTTGATCACCCGATTTGACAAAATGTTCAATATAGAGGGTGAGTAATGATGTGTTATTTGTAGTTTGTGCGTTAAATAAGAACACTGGGGCGGAGTTTTGTTAGTTACTGGGTTTACTGGATGCTATAAGAAGCCACGTTATGAATAAAACAAAAGTATTGTTAGGTATTAATTTCCGATCGATAAAATCTAAGATATTGATGATAGCTGTGATATCGGTAGTTGGATTTGCTGTTTTTCTTTTGTTTCTCTTGGATCTATCCATATCAAATGTGTCTCGATTGGATAATATTGAAAATATACGGCACCCAAACTTGCTGGATTCTATTTCGGCTGGACAGTTGATGAAGCGCGCCAACACGGAAATCGAAAATGCGGCTATTTTTGAGGATGAAGAATATGTAGATGCAGGGTTAGAATTCAAAAATACTCTTATTCAACGCTTAGATAATATAGCAACTAGAGATGCTCTTCAATTTAAAAAAATAGAGCAACAAAAATTTCAGATTAACGATTACTTTACGTCGGCATCCAGATTCTCCCTTGCTATCATAGAAGGCGAAATTGAAGATAAACAGTTACTGTTGTACAGTGCTTCGCTTAATAAAATTAGAGACAAAATTAGTTTGGAATTAGAGTTCGGTGTTGAGCAGAATACAGCTATCTTTGTTAAAGGCTTGTCGGAAACCGCCGAAGCGTTTGAACAAGCGGTTCGTATTGGTATTGCCATAAGCTTTACTGTCATTGTAATCATTGTTCTGTTGGCTGTTTGGCAGGCGACAGCGATTAGCAAAAATATAATGAGTGTTGCAGACTCCTTAATGGAGATGGCCAAGGGAGAAGGGGACTTAACCAGGCGTTTAGAGTGCAGTACAAAAGATGAAATCTATGATCTAGTTGAGGGCTTTAACGAATTTATCGCAAAGCTACATGGAATTATCACAGAGGTAGTCACTTCAGTTGGTGACACCTTAGACGGCACACACGAAATGGCGGATTGTATCCATAAAACGCGCCAAGGCACTCGGTCGCAAAATGAGCGAAGTGCAGGTGCATTAGTGGCAATAAATGACATGGTTGCAAAATTCAAATCTACTGCAGAGTATGCCAATACTGCAGTGGAATTTGCCAGTAAAACAAAAGAGCAAGCCATCCAGGGAGGTAATATCGTCAATTTTACAATGGAAGATATCAGCCAATTAGCGACAGAGACAGATACCTCGACAACACAAATTGAAGAGCTAGCAATATATTGTGAAGAAATCGCATCTATGGTGGGTTTGATCGATGAAATTGCAAATCAAACCAATCTTTTAGCGCTAAATGCGGCGATAGAGGCTGCTCGAGCGGGGGAGAATGGTAGAGGATTCTCTGTAGTTGCTGACGAAGTAAGAATGCTCGCTAATAAAACAGCTGGATGCACCCAAAAAATTGGTCAAGTTATCAATAAACTTCAGGATAAGAGCCGTATTGCGTGCGCTAGCATGGAAGAAGGCAGAGAAATGGTATCCAATACTGTTGAACGGTCCGTTAAGGCGTCGATGGCATTGCATACCATTATTGAATCGGTCGAAAGAATTACCAGTATGAATGAGCAAATCACTCAAGTAACGAATGAGCAGGCTGATTTGGCTCGAACCATTGAACAGCATATGGTGGATATTAGTGCGTTGTCGCTGACCACAGAAAACCTTAGCAACAAGACTGCCGATGCGAGCCAACTGGTGGCGAATTCATCGAAACATTTACAACATCATGTGAATAAGTTTATTATTTGATCTGCTATCCTATCTATAGACTATGATTTTTCCCGTTTTCTATATTGATGGGGTGATTGTGAGAACCACTTTTTAAAAGCCCGACCAAAACTTGACGGGTCGTTGTAACCTAATAAATAGGATATCTCCTGGACGTTTAAGCTAGTGTTATCGAGGTATTGGCTGGCTAAGTACTGTCGAGTAGCATCAACTATTTTATGGTACGAAGTATCAATCTCCCTCAGTCGTCGGCTCAGGGTTCGGGGAGAGCAATTCAATTCTACTGCCATTGCTTCAACACTAGGGAAATCACCTTTAACCTTTAACAGTAAATTCCTAATGGTTTGATCTAATTGCTCCTCACCGGATATGCTATTGAACTCTTCCTCACAAATTTCTTTTGCCATATTGTGAGCAGATTCGTCCGCTAAGGGCAATGTTTTGGTTAGTAATTCAGTTCGAATACAAACTCGGGTTTGAACAGCATTAAAGGTAGCGGGGTAATCAAAAAAGACCGAATAAAGCTCTCCGTAGTTTGGCTCATCAAAGGAAAATTCAACCCCTTCACAGATAAATCGTTCTTGTAAGATATATTCAGCTGCGCGCAGTATCGCAGAGATTACCGTTTCAATAAAAATGACACGAGCTTCTCCCAGAGGAAATAGCTCTTTTAGCGAAAAGTAGGTATATTTTTCATCTCGAGTAACCTCAATTGCAGCTAAGGGGGTTCGGGTATTAAAGTACTGGGCCACGAGGGCTAGTGCTGTAGCAAGGTCAGCACTGCTTAATGCAGCAAAACCGAGGCTGCCGTGTGTCGTTATGGCTAGCTGGCTTCCGAGATACAGGCCGATGGCGGGTTCTTTTGATAGACGCTGAGCTTCAGCGAACAATTGGCATATCTGGCTGCATCGTAGCAGTCTATTCGGAACCAATAGATCTTGTTTTGAAAGGCCTACTATGGCTGCTAGATCATCGCCAGAGCCACCTCGTTTTTCCACAAACGATAGTAGTCGGGGCATATAGTTGTTGGGTACTTCTATGTCTTTTATCGAATCTTTCATACTGTAATTCGCTGATGAGTCCCAAGTACTATCGACTGAATAATCAAACCGATACACACCGTAGGGACTGTAGCATTAATTGACCAGAATGTGGCCTGTATTTTGTGTCTATTGAAATTTTGTGTTTTTAGGGTGTTGAGGGCAGCTAACCAAATGATCGTTGACTAGCCCCATAGACTGCATAAACGCATAACAGATTGTTGGCCCCACAAAGGTAAAACCAGCCCTCTTTAAAGCCTTACTCATGGCTTCCGATGCAACCGTTTGACTGGGCATATCTTTCATCGATCGAAAATGATTGACCTTAACTTCGCCACCGACAAAGGACCAAATAAACTCGCTAAAACTCAATTCATCTGCAGTTAGGGCGATATAAGCCAATGCATTTTTACGAATAGCATATATCTTTAATCGATTACGAATTAATCCTGCATCGGTTAAACACTCCTCCAGCTCTTTATCGGTCATGGCTGCAACCCGAGTCGGCTTAAATTGAAAGAAGCGCTGACGATAATGATCCCTTTTCTTAAGCACCGTAATCCAACTTAAGCCAGCTTGTTGGCCTTCTAGGCAGATCTTTTCAAATAGGCGTTGATCGTCGAAACAGGGTTTACCCCATTCTTTGTTATGGTAGTCGAGGTAAAGTTCGCCTTGGGCCCAAGGGCATGGCTGTAGATTTTTCATAATAATATACCCAGAACACTATCTATCGGCATCTTATTCAGCTCATTAATTCAGTCGGTAGGGTTCGCCATGGAATGCACAGGATAGCTCGTCAAATAGCTCTTCTTGCTCAGTACGCAGTGTTTTAACCAAGCTCACAAGAGATTCTCTATCTAGGCTGGCAATAAATCTGGGGGTTATTTCAGGGTTATCGATGATGTAGCCGTTGACGGTTTGCCCCATTAACTCTGGATTGATGGCGTTTATAAGGTCAGATCCAAACTGGGGATTATCTTCTAGGAGGTTGTTAAAGGTGTTTGCGATTAATTCGGGCTCGATGGATTCAAGTAAGTCTGAAAAATATCTGGGTTTACGCGTTAAGAGGTTGTTGACAAAATGGGACACAAATTTGGTGTCTATTTCAGCAACCAGATCCATAATACGCTCAGGGTGCTCAGAAAGAAGATTGTTTATTGAGTTTGCAATGGGTTTAGGGTCAATGGCCCCAACGACATCGGACACAAAGTCGGGTTTTTTTTGGAGTACATCGTTGACGGCATTGCCTAGCGCTTTGGTATCAATATGCTCGACGACTTTATATATTAGTTTAACTAGCCATTTTGTAATATTCATTCAGCTACTCGTTTAAAGTTAGAATATTCTAGGTAGGAGGGAGAATTTAACACAAGGCAAAGTATAGAGCGAGAACAGGGGGGAAAGGGAAAATGGTAAGGTTACACTCAATTGATGACGAGATTAGCTCATGGATTGAGCAAGTGCCAATACAATTCGCATAGATTATTGGTACAGCAACCCTAAATACCGTATCTTTGAAGGATGTCAATTGCCCGTTTGATCAATACAATTAGAGGTTACAGCTCATGACCGGTAATATAACCAGTGAAATAGATGTTGATCAAAGCGAACTTGTTGGTACTGAACCCGTTAGCGTTAAACAACCCGAAGTATCCTACCGTCAATGGCGTGGCCTTTTTCTTGATATCCAGCAGGAACATGACTTTAAACCTTTAACTATCGAAGGTGACCTTCCTGCAGATATCAGTGGCATATTCTACCAAAATGGCCCAGGGCTTTTCTCGGCTCAAGGCACTCAATACGGCCACCTTTTCGATGGCGACGGACTAATACGTAGCATACGAATTAAGGATGGGAAGGCACAAGGCGCGGTTAAATTAGTACAATCAACAGGTTTACAAGAAGAGCGGCAAGCCGGCAAGATATTGTTTAGTGGTCTAGGGACGGCGGTAGTGGCTGATACAAGGGTAGGGCGTTGGAAATCCATTTTAACCATGCTAAGAAAGGGTATGAAAGGTGAATTTGCGGGAAAGAACCTCGCAAATACCAGCGTACTGATTTGGCAGAACAGATTGCTAGCGCTGCTTGAGGCAACAAAACCCACCGAGATGAACCCAGACACTCTTGATACAATAGGAGAAACATCTCTGGGTAAGGCAGTGCAGGGGGCCTTTTCAGCGCACCCTCATTGGGTCAGCGAACGGCAAACTGGTTTCAATTTCGGCGTAAACCAACGCGGAGCCGATACTTTTTTAGATGTAGTGGAACTGCCAAAAAACGGCCCCTGTAAAGCCTTTACGTCAATTAAGCTCGATCGACGTCCAGTAGTGATGGTTCATGATAATATAGCGACTGCCAATCATCTGGTTTTTTTTATACCGCCTGTGCATTTTCCGTTGAAAAATCTATGGAACATAATTAAGGGCTCTGCTATTTTGCCGCAGTTCGAATGGAAGGAGTCGCTAGGCACTGAAGTAATAATTATACCTATAGATGACCCAACAAAGGTGACTCGTTTCAAGACCAAGCCATTTTTTTGTACTCACTTTGCCAATGCTTATGAAGAGAATGGGAAGTTAATAGTGGACTATGTCCATTCTCCTGATCTGTTTGTTTTTGATTATATTGGGTCATCCCACATGGGGTATTCAAAAAAATTCCATCAGGATGTTTTTGATAAAATGAAGCCCGAGACCTTAGTATTGAGGAGGGCAACAATTGATGTAGATAGAAAAGATATACAATTTAGAACCCTTAGCAATAAGGTCTGCGAATTTCCAAAGATTAACCCGAGTTTACAGGGAAGTAGATATAACTACACTTACATGCTACACCAATTAGACACCTTTGAGCCTACAGGTTACACCCTAACACACCTATTAAAACTCAATGTACAAACGGGCGAGTCTACTATTGTAGGCCTAGGTAGCGAGCAGTTTCCCTCTGAGCCTGTCTTTATTAGAAAGAAAAACGCAAAATCCGAAGATGAAGGGTATTTGCTTACCATCACCTACGACGGTAATAAGCACCTAAGCTATCTTGCCGTGTTAGACGCCCAACATCTCAAGCAAGGCCCTATCGCTAAAATTCATTTTGGACAAGCGTTACCCATCGGATTCCACGGTGCGTGGCGGCCGTTGTAGAGCGATGACTACTTTCTGGAATAACAAAAGTAACTGGATTAAAAGCGCGCACAATACCAAGTGGTGCTTGATAGGCTGTGCGATCGGAGATTTTGGCACTATCGCCTATTTTCAATTTAGCGAGCATAACCTGTCAACACTGGTTATCATGGCATTGGCGATGGTTAATGGTCTGCTAACCAGCATATTGCTAGAAACTCTTATTTTGGTGCGCTCAGGTTTTGATGTGAAAAAGGCGTTTAAAACTGCCATCGGCATGAGTTTTATATCTATGCTGGCAATGGAGACAGCGATGAACGCAACAGACTACCTGTTAACAGGTGGAGCGGTACTTACCTGGTGGGTGGTCCCCATAGCGTTAATTGCCGGATTTATCACTCCTTGGCCCTATAATTATTGGCGCCTCCAAAAACATGGAAAGTCCTGTCACTAACATCCAGTACTATCATTCAGTTATAAGTTTCCTACATCGGTGTCGGTGTTTTTTACATATTTCACTAGGCTGCAATCCTCTTGGTTGGTAACTTACTAATATTTCGAGAGCTATAATTGGTGGTATGTTTGTTGCTGGTTTAGAAGGGGTATCAATGTCAATTGATTAGTAATGAAGTCTTTAATATCCACGCACCATTTTGATTTTCCTCCAAAGCAGTCTTAATCACTGGTATCTTAGAGGTAATGTTATGTTTTCGAAATCATCTGCTATTTTCATCACTCCACTAATATCATTGTATTTTCTAGCAGCTTCACAAGTAGTTTATTCTGATGATGCGTCAGCACTGATAGATCGCGCGCGCTCTGCTGCACCATCGCTGGTTAGCGAAGATGCAACCATTATGTATAGAGGGGAGGTATTGGTTGAAGGAAAGAATAAATGGATTTGTATGCCAGAGACCTTTCCTGATGACAATATGCCGATGTGTAATGACGCTATCTGGATGCAAATGATGAAAGCGGTGGGAGAAAAAGCCCCATTTAGTTCATCCGTCTTTGGTTTTTCCTATATGCTGGAAGGAGATGGCGGAGTTAGCAATTCGGATCCCTATCATCCAGACCACATGTCAGCAGATGACTATATCAAGGAAGGGCCTCACTTAATGATCATTGTGCCACGCGAAATGTTGAAGGGTATCACTGATGACCCTCATGCTGGTGGTCCCTACGTAATGTGGAAAGATACTCCCTACGCTCATATTATGGTTCCTTTAGGAGATCGAGAATAGTAGTTTTGGTTTGGGCACTAATAAGGTGGCGGTATGATGTATTGGGTCTGTTGCGTGCAAACCCAAGAGTTGGTACCCTTACGATGCAGCACATAAAAAGTTTTTTTTGGGGCTGTGAGTTTATTCGTTCTCGCTAGTGATCCAAGTGTAGAGGATAAGGATGATTCAATTAGGTTATGGGTGTTGTGACACCTATCGAGGCTGGATAAATAAATAGAGGGTAGCAATAGAGATGCTGACGAATCACTTGGCTAGTGCCATAGAATTTGACAAGTTGGATTGGAAGTTAGGTAAAGCGTTAAAAAATATGATTATCAAAGTAGCAAAGGTGGAGGGTTCAAATTTTAAAGCTTTCAATGCAGTATCTACCTATGATGTTGCTATTGAAGAAATGGTTGCAGCAATAACAGACTTCAAAAAATTCACAACGTGGCTCGAAGGCGCGGAAGAAGTAACGGTGATTAAAAAAATTGACCAGCATTCTACAGCTTGCTATCTCGTGCACCACGTACCTTGGCCATATAGAAATCGTGATGCAGTGTTTGTTCAGACAGTTGAGCGAATGAGTGAATTGAAAGTGATTATTAAAGTAAATCTACTTAATTCCCTTGTGCCAGAGAAAGAAGGGCTGGTACGGATGACCCATTTAGAAGGAATATGGACCTTAGAGAACGTAAGCGACAATAAAACGAAGGTTACCTACCAAATGCATATAGACCCTGCAGGTGAGGTTCCACATTCACTTGTAAACCTCATGTTAACAGGTATTCCAAAGAATACGCTTAATAAGCTTCACAAAGTCGACTTTAGAAAATATAGTGATGTTACTCCACCCCTTATTTAGAAGACTCTAAAACGTATTTAAATATGATTTTAAATAGAACCTAACTATCCATAGTACAAACACGGTTTCGGCCACTATCCTTTGCTTTATAAAGTGCCTCATCGGCCAATACAATAAGGTTTTCAACCTCTTGCTCACCCTTGCATGAGGTAACGCCAATGCTGACGCTAAAGCCAAAGTGGCCTTGTTTTGTCGTTATGTCGATCTTCTCAGTCTTGGCCCTGATTCGCTCTGCTAGTTTTTCAGCATTTTCAATGGGTGTTTGAGGGAGTAGAATGACGAATTCCTCGCCACCAAACCTGGCGACGGTATCAATATCTCTAACCGTTTTATTTAATAGTTCTGCAAAGGATTGAAGTGCTTCGTCGCCAATATCATGTCCGTACGTATCGTTTATTTTTTTGAAGAAATCTATATCGCACAATAAAATACTCATGGGGAATCTGTAGCGCTGGGATTGTTTTAACGCAGTTAACGATGCTGTCATAAAATATCGCCGGTTATAGAGACCCGTTAACATATCGGTAATTGAGTTTTTGTAATGAGTATCTATAATATCAGAAAGAACCAAGCTAAGCGTTGACCCGAGTAACAGGATTAAGACGACAGATTGACATGCTAGCGTGTAGGCAGCGTGATACCACGGATCTTGTACGTAAGGGGTAATTAAACTTAGGCCGAATAGGATCATTATTAGAATCAATACAGAGGCCAAAATCCCAAAGCGTGCTTGCCGTTCCCCGAATGATATTTTGTTAGGATCTATAATGATGTCGCGCCTAGCCCAAAGAAGAAGGGCAATGGAATCAACAATCACAAGGATGATTCGCCACATGAGTGAATCGTAGAGTAAGACCGAACAGATGAATGTGATGGCGACGAGGTTAGTCATGATTATTGGATCTTGGTAGAGGTGGCGCTGATGGCCCTTGCGCCATAGAAAAGCGTATTTCAAAGCAGATATTGCTAAGACAAGAAATAAAACGGTGAATGTTATAGATAGTAAATGAAAATAAAGGAACCGAAGTGTAATTGATAGAAATGCAAAGAAAAATGCTATGAACGCAACGACAAAATAATAGATATGTGTCTTTTCGCGTAACGAACCTACTCGCGCGGTATACAAAAAGATTGCAGCAAAAATGCTTAGTAACGAAAGGGAAGAGCTGTAGCCTAATAAGGCTATCATGGACTTATCCAAAGCGTCTCACTCCATTTTTACGACAATGCATACGCGCGGTGTGTGCGTTGTGAGTGTCTCGTTCTTTTCGGTGTGATAATTGTTCAGTGTAGCATGCCTTGGTAAACGCATACTAGTAAGGGGTGTTAGGGGTTTCTCCTCAAAAAATAGTATTCCCCTGAAGTTATGCCTATTACGTATTTATAAATACCATAAGAGTCTATTCAAATTTCAATATCTGGTTGACGATATCATCCCTATTATTAGGTGTAGTCAGTGTTCAAGTAGTTGTCGCTGATGAATATGTTTCTAAAGCTCATGCAAAGACACTATATAAAGCTCCACTCCAAGGTG
The DNA here is from genome assembly GCA_002402125.1 of Moraxellaceae bacterium. Classification (GTDB taxonomy): domain Bacteria; phylum Pseudomonadota; class Gammaproteobacteria; order Pseudomonadales; family Ketobacteraceae; genus 42-54-T18. The sequence continues at coordinate 6,857 of NVVG01000073.1, read as the reverse complement.
TATACGGTAAAGAGACGACTGTTAAGCAATTCTCAATCCCGCCTAAGTTTGTTGGGGGTAAACATATGCATCCTGGTCCTGTTTTTGTGTACGTGCTTGAAGGTGAATTTACTGTGAAACTTGAAGGTGAAACAAAGACCTTTAGGGCTGGAGAGCTATATGCAGAAGAAATAAACGCGCCAATGGTTGCAAAAAATATCAGCATGTCCGATGACGTTGAGTTACTAGTATTTCAGGTTGGAGATATTGGCCAGATGATGATNANNMAGGTGGATTGATAGGGTATATWTTTTAAAACKTTCSGTGTYACTTAACCTGTAATAATTTCTTAAGTTCTGTGGCTGGCCCCCGACTGGCGGTTAGAACCACATCATGCGGTAAATAGATTTTTAACCGTCCGTCGTTCCAGGTTTCAATTTCCAGTTTGTTCTCTAGGTTGATAATGCAGCTTCGGTGGATTCTAAAAAAGATAGCTGGGTCCAGCCGGCTGGAAAGTTGGTCTAGCGTTTCATTTGTCCAATAACGTTCGTTTGATAGGTCGTAGACTTGCACTAATCTATTTTCGGAAATAATGTGGCTTATTGCATCGACCTTTAGCAGTTTGATTTTTTTTAGCTGCCTAACGGGTAGCGTATTTATGTACCCTTCAGAAGTCAGGTTATTTAATACTTGGGCACTATTGGGTGTTATCTCGTGTTCGAGTTGGTCTGCAATTTTATTTAACGCTTGTTGAAAACGAGCCTCCGAAACCGGCTTTAAAAGATAATCCTGCGCAGAGACATTAAAGGCATCAACGGCGTATTGGTCGAATGCGGTTACAAAAATGATTGCGGGGTTAGCATCTTCCATCAGTCTCAGCACATCGAATCCATTTATCCCTGGCATCTGAATGTCCAGCAACAGTAATTCAGGAGATAGATTCATAATTTGTTCAAGAGCAGATTGACCGTCCCCACATTCACCAACCAATATAAAACGTGGATCCTTTTCTAAATGGCGTCGCAATCTGGATCTTGCGGGCTTTTCATCGTCGATAATTAATGTGCGAATCAGTTTTCTATCTGTAGTATTGTCGCTCATTTTGACACTTCACTTGTCGGTATTGTTATCACAGACGCTACGCCACCAATTGATGCTGTACCTATTATTAGCGATGCTTCTGGACCATATTGACGTGCTAGACGTTCTCTAATATTAGATAGCGCTATACCAAACCCCTTGGCTGTGTTTTTTTTGTTCGCGTCTAACCCTGGCCCACTATCACAGATGGATAGCGTCAACGTATTGTCATTTCTTTCGATAGCTATATCTATAGTAATGGCTTTCATTTGTACATCTAAACCGTGTTTAATCGCATTTTCTACTAGAGGCTGTATGCAGAAATGCGGTACGAGCAAGTGTTCACAACCTTTTTCGATGCTTATATTAAAGTTTAAGCGATCACCGTGTCTAACTTTTTCAATTTCTAGGTAGGTTTTGGAAAAGGATATTTCCTGGCTGACTGGAACAAGATCTTGGCCTGAGGAAACGAGTGACTCGCGCATTAAATCTGCCAACAACTCTATGGTTCGCTCTGCTTGTCTCGGGTCTTCCTCGATGTAACTATGAATAGTGTTTAATGTGTTAAAAAGAAAATGAGGACGGATTTGCGCCCGTAGAGAATCAAGTTCTGCTCGGCTTGCCAGTTTTGCCATCGTTTCTGCTTTATTCTCTTTCTTACGAATTGTATCCATTGACTCAATTAGTCGTAGGTGTGTTTGTAAATACAGCGCTACTGAACGGGCCCAATGTTGTGCTTCAGAAAGCCAAGGCATCCAACCGCGAATATAGCCTAATGAAAGATAAACAACTGGTGACGATTCAATACAAATTGTTCCAGAGCGTCCGGAATCATAGATGTCTGCGGGTAACGCCTTGTTTATAGCGACGCTCGCTCGAAATAAATCACTGATGAATTTTTCGGTCGCTTGAATTGCTTGATCCTTCTCGTAACAGGTGGCGAGGATTTCTGGTAGTTTCTCATGTATGGAGGCAAGTTCTGTTGTAGGAGGGCACCAAAATCGTGCTACCCATTCCATTATCCAGTGATATAAGGCTGCTACAAAAAGTAAATAAAGCATGACGGCGCTCAAATAAACATTGCTGCTTAAGTTTTCAATGAAAGGCAATAAAAAGTAGAAGCCCACCACTGACAGCAATGCCGAACAAAACCGGACAATGCGGTTTACAACTATATCTAAATATTCAAAACGAAAAGCTATCCAACAAGTGAGCACTGCTGCACCCAAGGTACTAAGAATGGGCATGAAAGCCCAGGAACGATTTTCATTCATAAGTTTATGGTGAATGAGTGGTTTGTTGGGGTCGATTTCTGGATATGTAAAAAACGTCGATAGGGCATAGATACTGAACAAAAATAGGATAAACAACAGAAATATTGTTATTTGTTTTTCGACACCACGAAACACTGAGGATGGGTCAATAGACATACCTGAAAGCAACATTAAAATCCAGATACTGATAAGGCCCAAGGTATATTTTAGTAATACTCCGTAGGTTTGTTGAGGATTCCATTCAGTTAAAGGAAAAACACTAGGAATAGAAAAAAGTATGATAAGCACTGATATTGGAATTAGTGCCAGAGTCAATTGATCTTTGTGTCCCGATAACCAATGGAGGAAATGGGTTATTACCGTTTTGTTTTCTGGTGGAGTCGTTAATGTAGATATGAGTACAGGTACAACCATTGGTGGAAAAAAAGCGACTAACCACGCGGCGGCTAAAGAGAAGAGTAAATTGTAAATGGGCATRTCTAGCCAATAAAACACGATTGAGATTGCATAAAAGAGATGTAAAAAACCACTCGCAAACATAAAAACAGTTCCAAGTTGCTGATACGCGAGATTTTTATCTCTGATTGGAAGAAACATCATACCGAGACGGAAGTGAAGTATCACCATCCAAACATGGCATGAAAGAATGACAAAATCGAGCATTACGTAACCTTAATGGGCGAACGAGCTTTACGACTAAATATCACTGGATCTGGTCTCAAAATCAATGAATATTAGGCACTAATATTACTATTGGGGTGTGTCGCTATACTTTTAGTCCCAATCATAACCTAATTGAACATGGCTGAAGCCCCCATAATTCAAGGTCTACAGCTGGCCGTGCGACATTGAGCGGATATTCGCTAGAGCCTCACAGCAAGTTTCTTCAAGTCTCTTTACAAAACTACACAAAAAACAAGCAATTAATTGCCTTATTGGTTTTGTTTAGAACTATGCTTCAAGCGTTATTTTGRTTCAGCAACAACACAGGGCTATACCACAAGATCAGACATAATGATCTTGGCAGATATTACGGGTATTTCACTAGAGTTCCAATAACGAAAGAACCTGTTAAGACGTAATCACTGGTGCATGCGCCAAACAAGTAATAGACGGAAGTTCAAATTATGAAAACTCTAAATAATACATTGCGTAAATTGGTTGTTGACGGTTTTTCCTTTATTTCCGTACTTACGCTTATTCTGGCGGGGAATTGGGTATTGGTTGAGATAAATGCGTCTATTTTTATGTTAGTAGTCTTTAGTGTACTAATGATTCCTGTGCTAATAAGTACAGCATCGTACTTTTTTAAAGGCATTCACGAGGTAAGTGACAGACTCATAACTTCGCTTAATCACCGCACCTCTTATGTCAGGGTTTAACCAGGGCCGGTAGGGTTTTATTGGCGCTACGTGGCTACTTGAGGCCCAAAGAGAAGCTTGTATTAGACCCGATTTTCGCCTTGAAATACCGAGGGGTTTTGAGGCTCGCAATGTTTTAACCAACTCAACAGAGGTTGCCAGCTTTTTATATCAATTGGATTTGGTTTAGGTAATTCAAAAATCCCCAACCCGTTTTCAGAAGCCTTAACGTATTCTTGTGTATCTCTTAGAACGGTTACGAATGGGATACCCAAATCATTTAGAAACCCTTCAAGCTTTCTGTATCCTAAAGTATTTCGACGTACACGATTCGCTACAACGGCTATACGTTTTTGTTCATATTTCAATTTGTTGTGCATTAACAGGTCGGCGATAAAGTGTGCTACAGCGTGGATATCAATTGACGATGGTAAGACCGGCACAATTACAGCATCACACTCGACGAGTGTTTGTCGAAACTGAAGAAGGTCTAAACCAGAAGGGCTATCTATAACGACGCGCTCAGTGGAAGGTTCTGGTTTTAGGTACCAGCTTTTAGTCACCCTTAATGATTGCTTGTGTGCTGCAATGGATTGTATGCTCTGACAATCTTGATGCCGACGAGTTGCCCAAAAGGTACTAGAGCCTTGACTGTCATAATCGATCAATGCTGTTTTAAGTCCTTGCGTACAATAATAGCTAGCAAGATTGGTCGCTAGGGTTGTCTTACCAGAACCGCCTTTTGAATTTACAATMGCAACACGAAACATATCTGTTCACAGCATCAATTATTAGAAGGTAATAGTAATTGTAGGCCTAATCTAAGGTTATAGTCCAGCCTGTAGCTTTGACGGCTTTAACGTTCAAGTACTGAATTTTTCGATAGAAGAAAATGTCGTTACGTAGGCGAGGTTACATTGCCATTAACTYATATAAGTCTTTGATATAKCGACTATTTTYAGMAAAGTCAGRCTCTTGTTATTAAATGTTCGACTAATACTGTTGATGATTTCGCTGTTCTGSAGTCCTCCCTAATACCCTTTATTCAACGTCGACATAACGATAACCAGCACCATATACTGCCTCAATTACATTGATTGGGTCGAGGTAGCTAAGCTGAACGATCCCAATGGTAAAAAAAATGATGACGCTTACTGGCGCTGGTGGGCACGAGTCTGATAGCGAAGACATTAAAATCGCGGATATTCTTAATATCACGCTCTATCATTCTGTACTACTTACTAAGAAGAACCCGGCACTGCCGCCATTAATTCAATTGGCGGCATACCACAAAATAAAACCCGAGATAAACGCTGTTACTTGTGATAACGAATTAAACATAGTCTCTGAACATCGTGATTTGTTCATGAGCATCATAAAATCAATATCTTAACGATTTAGTGCAAAGGTTTTTGCAACTCAAGGATGGAATCTGGCAGTTGGTTTAATAAAACATCAACGGGGTCAACCTTACGTAATGAATTCTGAAAAGAAGGGAATTCAACGCTATTGTATTTTTCTAACGAGTAGTTAGATAGGTGTCGCTTTATCGTTGGAAGCTGATGCCATGGTGCGCTGGGAAATAAGTGGTGCTCTGTATGTAGCGTGAAATGATAACAGGCTAATAGCGATACCCAACTGGGTATAGTGGCTGACCGACAGAACCGCTCCTGCTCATAAAATGGCACAGGCTTCTCTTGGGTTTTTGATGAAAGCACATATAGGCCAGCATGATGAGTAAGGTTTATCATTTCGTACCAATAGAATGAAATCAGTAGAGCAGGTAAAAAATAGCTAGCATAGACATCCAGTCCACAGATCTTAATTAGAAAAGCATGACTGAAAATTATCGGGAGCAATGAAAGAATAGCTTGCGCCGCGTGTTTTGCATCGCCGTCTTTGAATATACGAAAAGGGTAAAGCCATAGCGTCTCAAGAGTAAATAGAATAGAAGGTAGCGGAAGTCTTGTTTTCCAGGTGAACCGTAGCAGGGCTACATACCATGGAGAATGCTGTTGGTGTGACTTAAATTTTTCCAGTCTGGCCGATGTTGGGTCGCGGTCATAGATGCCAACCCAGCGATGATGATTCTTGTGAATCTCTCGCCAGGGAAGTAATGGAGTGACACAGACAATGCTAAGTAGGGTGCCTACAATGGAGTTTACTTTCTTGTTAGTGAATAGACTGTAGTGCCCGCAATCGTGCAACAGTACAAAGCAACGGTATATGGATATTGCTAAAAGAACCTGAAGTAGCCAAAATGCCATCGACCAGGATGTGGTATAAGATAGAGCGGCTAGGGTACCCGTAAAAAAGCACAGCTCAAACAACGCTGATACCCCCCCAACAATATTGTTGCGTCCCAACACGCCGTCCCGAGAAAGTGTTTTACGAAGGGCTATATAATCGTTTTTATTCATCTTCTACGTTCTAGTCTCTTGCTTAGTCGAATATTAATGACCAATCGTGGCGATACTCAAGAAATGTGGGTTTGATGTCACCCATCCTCTGACCGCTTGCGATTAATGCCCGTTGGTACTTCTGCCATCCGTCGCTCACCCGTTTAACGCAGATAGGTGCTAGTTGATTTAGATCTTGGCAAAGCTTGTAATGGTGACCTTTGCAGAGATAGCGATCTAGCTGTTTTGCCAATTGAGTGAGAGTGTTGTCGGAACTTTCTGAGTCGATATAGAGGCAATAGCTGGGTGGCGCGCTTAATAGCGATGGGCTAAGCATCATAAAATCATGCTTAACATCTAAGTCAATACAAGCTTTCCTTAACCCTATCTCTACTTGTTGAGCGTGTATTTTTTCCCCACACACATCGCTTACACGATCCAATTTCCCCTCAAAACGAATAATAGGTGTATGGCCGTGTGTTCCTGTACATTTTATAGTGTCTTTGAGGTGGTACCGATATAGTCCCCCGCCCGTTGAAAGAATCGGACTATAGTAGGCCCCCGTCTTTAGTTGGTGAGCAAGCAAGGGTGTCTCGCTAGGGTTTTCAAGATCAATAAATTCTAGAAAGTGGCTGTTTACCGCGATTGCACAGCGACCATATGGGTTTTCTGAGGTCGCTGTTGTGTCGTTAATAGGGACCGATATTACACCTTCAGTTGCCAATAGACCCTTACCTTGAATTGAGATGCCAGGAAACCATCGG
>NVVG01000072.1 GCA_002402125.1 Moraxellaceae bacterium | reverse complement strand
ATAACCCATAGCACAGGGGAACTTGGGCGCATCGGGATAAAGCCCCTGCCTTGCCATGATGTCGGCAAAATTAAGTCCTGCCGCCTTAACTGCAATGCGTACTTCATCTGTCGCGGGGGAAAGATCAGGGCATTGCTGTACTTCCAATACTTCAGGACCGCCGACTTTGGTGATTACGATTTTCTTCAAAGGAATCTCCACAAAAATGGGTAACATTGGATAATTGAACAATGTTTAGAATAGCATCCAAGGCTATAGGATAATTTGGGCAATAGAAAGGCCAAACCAAATTAGCTACGCCCTCCCCCTTGCGCGACAGGCATAAAAAAAGGCAAGCCACATGTGGCTTGCCTTTAACAAACTAAACTAATATTTAGATTGCTACGATATTCTCAGCTTGAGGTCCTTTCTGACCTTGAGTAACTGTGAACTCAACACGCTGACCTTCAGCAAGAGTTTTAAACCCGTCACCTGAAATAGCGCTGAAATGTGCAAAAACATCTGGGCCAGACTCTTGCTCGATAAAGCCAAAACCTTTAGATTCGTTGAACCACTTTACTGTTCCGGTAGTTGTATTAGACATAAGATATAATCCTGTAATGTAGATATAATAAGTGCCTTCAAGAGGCTTGATAGCGGAAAATAGGCTGAAATTTAGAAACTACAGGACGAAGAACTACTGAAAGGCATCGAAATGGAGATAACAAAAATATAGACTTACTTTTAGCTAATGTGAATATTATAGACTAACTTACCTAAGGTCAACTGATTTTCTTTGATGATGTAAATATTTCCTGGGTCATTGCTGTTTAATCATTCTATTGGGTTGGCTGCCCCTAATAACGCCTTACAAAAACGCCAAAATCCAGGAACAACCTCAATAAAACCAAAGAAATCAATCTGATAGCCCAACAATCACCGCTGTCTCAGCACCCTTCGTCTCGCTAACCAAAAACCTACCAAGTCTGCTGAGCACTGTTGTTACACTGCCATAATTGCACTTTACCGCCATTTTGTAGCATCTGAGAAACACTAACATCCAAACACATATCATTTGAACTGATAATTTGCTTACCCTGGCGCGTCCACTTTTGATTAGCATTACCATTACATTTCCACACCTGGACCTTAGCGCCATTTTTTTCCTCATCGTAGTCGCTAGAATGAACGTCTAAACACATACCGCCAGCATTTTGTAAGGTGCCGTCTTTGGTAAATCGCCATTTTTGCTGGGCTTGATTATTGCAACCCCATATCTGAACTTTACCGCCATTTTTGCGAAAGTCAGGAGCATGTACATCTAAACATAACGCCCCACCATTACTCACAAGGGGTGAAAAGTCTGAAGCAAGCAGCCATTCTTGTAACACTCGACTATTACAGTCCCACAACTGAATTTTTGAAGCATTCTCCCTCATTGTACCGGAATATATAGCTAAGCATTTGCCATTACTGCTTCGTAGCTTCTTATTACTGTAAGTCCATTTTTGATTTTGTTGTCCGTTACAAGACCACAATTGAACCTTGGCAGCATTCTTGCCACTGTCATAATCAGCAGCATGCACATCCAAGCACAAACCATTCGGCGATTTCAATTCATTAGCAGACGTCATTACCCATTTTTGATTGACGTTACCTAGACACTGCCACCCCTGAACTTTTCCGCCGTTAGTCGCCCTCACATAATCATCATGATGAACATCTAAACAATTGCCAGCGCCATTTATAAGCGAGATTCCGGTATAAGTTAACATTTCTAGCTCGTTACTATTATCAACAAGGGCTGGATCGAAAACCCATTGTTGTTTGGGCGTATTGTCGCAAGCCTTCAGCTCAAGCTTTGAATCGTATCTTCGTAAATCATTACCTCGCGCGTTGATACTAAGGCATTTTCCCTCGCCATCTTTCAGTTGCCTGTCAGCATAACTCCATCGTTGATTGATGCTGCCATTACACTGCCATAAACGCACACCTTTAGGCGCATTATGGGACACCTCTAGACACATGTTATTTGGCGTTCTTATTTCCTTATTCGGATTCATTGTCCATTTTTGATTGATCAAATCATTACAATCCCCCATGGCAATTCTGCCACCGTTTTTTCTCATGTTATARTCCCTAAGAGAAATACTAAGGCAACTACCGCCAGCATTAATAAGTGAACTACTTCCATGGTCATCTATCGAAATATTCCTTTTGCTAATGTGATACCACGGCTGAGACTCATCCTTTTTTTCAGCATTAGCGACACTCGAATCACATTGCAGACGCAACGACATTGGGCCAATAAAATCCGCGCTAGGGCAATGCCCATTACCACTGGTTTTTTTAATATAGGCTTTGAAACCAGGGATTGTTAATGTTTCATTTTGCCCTACTCGCTGCCCAGCATAAGATTTGCAAATGGTTTCTTTTAGRGCGGAGCGCGCTTTGGTTAACTTAAACCCGCTAACACCACCATCTGAAAGTGCATCAGAATCATGAACTTTTGGATTAAATTTACAAGCACCACTGACACTATCGTAATCAACGTTTGAAAAGGCGTGTCTAACACAGGCAGACGCGTAATTTTGAACATAACGATTGGCTAATCGGGCGTTATTTGTGGTTAGACCCACTCTACCCCAGGCAATAAATTCGCTACCAAGAACCTTGGTGTCGGCCAAATTTCCACCAACAATTCTTACTTCAAACCCACATTTTCGAAATTCAGATGCAGACAATTCCTGAGGGTTTGAAAAAAACAATACGAAACCAACGACTAAAACACTAAAGCTTACTGAAACATCGAAACCATTCATTGGATTTAACTTCTTGATATCAACCATGTGCTACTCCTTTTGAAGTTTTGCATGGTAACACAGTTAAATATTTTTGCATTAATGTGGTTTAGAGATACCCCACGCCTAAACACTGGGCCTAGAACACACTCTACTTGTTTTGTAGGACGAGAGTCCTAGACATTTCCGCAACTGATGAAAACAAAAAACCCCGAATAAGAAATTATCCGGGATTTTTTATTCGGGGTTTTATCGGTGTCATTTTATCTGGCTATCACCACTGCTTCATACCTTTTTCACCGCGGTGGAAATGAATAGCAAACCGCGCATAACTCTCTGCGTTCATTAGTGCTTGGGCGGGCTGCAAACCGGGTTTTCTAAATGACCCCTGATCAGTGGTATATCCTTGCTCCCCAAAATCAGCGGTGTCTGCAAATTTATGTGTCGCTTCATGGATAAAGAGTGAGGCATTGGTCAAATCACTCTGACCTTTTACCGTGCTTATACCCATATGGATATCACCTTTGAAAGCATTTTTACCGACCATTGTACTAGGGTCTGTCCACACGCCAGCCGTTCGATGTTTTTGATTGTCTTTTGGATTGAGATAACTAGTGACATAGCCGTTAGTCGTAAACCCTTTAGGCGCGTGGGAAGCCGAACTATAGACTTTGATAGTAAATTTATTGTTGAGCCCATTCTTGGTCAATAGAAGCACTGCATAAATATTATTTAGCTCGTCAGTGGTAGGAGTATCACCAAGAAGAAAGTATTTTTCAGCATAGTATTTAAAATTGGCATTGAGGTCTGCCGTGTCAGTATTGGCAAGATAAGTGGTGGCGCAATTTAATGCGGATATTCCTTCCGATATGGCTCCTTCAAGTTTGCTATCAACATTGCCAGTGAAAGCGGTACCGTAGCTATATCGAACATGAGCGCTAGCGCCCTGGGGTGCGCTAAGGCCTTTTTTTGCAAAGTATACTTTAGCCATTGGAGTTTTCCTTTGTATTCAGTGGTCTTATTGGGTCTTAGTCGTGTAAAGAAAGGGGTTGCTCCCTTTGCTTCTTATTGTTGGTGTATTTATACAGAGAATATTGAAAAGGCTCTAGGAATATAAATGGCACTATTCACATTGTGTGTTTTTTAGCCAAAAACATTTGCATCCGCTGCGCAGCAAAGAGTATCTGCGACCGTATGTTCTACTTCTCTTTGTAGAGTGACACTCCTTCAATCAATCGGAGATAGATTTGCCACACCCTTCAAAATCTAATAACCTACAAGAACAGTTGGAATGAATAATAAACCTAATAATAATTCAAACTACGTCAAGGATGATCGCATTATGAACAAAACCTATGCCTTTTATTTTCTTGCTGCCCCAATATTACTTAGCGGCTGCAATCTTAATGTCGAGAATTCCGGTGGAGGTGTTATAGCCTCACAGGATGGCATCATTGATTGTGGTGAAATCTGTACAGCCAGCTATGACTCAACTCAATCTGTTGTATTGCACGCTACTGCTGACACCGGTTATATATTTGAAGAATGGGGTGGAGCCTGCGCAGGCAATAATGAGTGTATCGTCTCGATAGGAAAGTCCTCTGGTAATAAATTGGTAACCGCTGTGTTTTCCAAGACTGTGCCCGTTTCATATAGTATTGAAGGCGACGTTATAGGTCTGAACGGATCGATAAGACTATCTAACAACGACACTGACTTCATCACCGTGACTAACTCAAATGAACATTTTCTGTTTCAGACACAGCTGACAACGGAAATGGACTACAATATTCAGATCGTTCAAAACCCAACAAACCAAACCTGTCTTTTAAAAAACAACAGCGGCTCGATTGGCACAAAAGATGTTACTAATATAACTATTGCGTGTGCCAACAATAGTTCGGCAACACCCAACCCCAACATCACCCTTAATCTTCCTAGTTCAGCCAAACAAACATTTTCTGTCACTGGCCCTGAAATCAACCCAGAGCTTAGATATCAATGGCACTCTGTTATCAATAACGGGACGTACCGTATAAAGCGTGATCTTAACAATGGTAATAACAAATCCCTTAGTTACACCGTAAGTAACAGCTTTGACTCCAGTTTCTATATTGAGGTTATATGTGAACAACAGGTTCTAAATTCTGAATTAAATGAGTGGGTAACTCAAAAATCTACAACCTGGGAAATAACCCCAATCAAGCAATACCAGCCTCCCACCCTGATAGGCAACTTTTTTGTACGAAACAGTAATGATGCTGCAATATTAAAAGATTTTACTGCCATTAATGGAGATATTCTCATCAGCGATATCAATGATGGAGTACATGGTGTTCTTTCTAACATTCAAAATATCAGCGGCTACCTTACCATTAGATACAATCAACGATTGAAAGACCTCTCTGTTTTAGGCATTGAGAAACCCTTACGTTTATCAAAGCTCGGAATTTATGATAACGAATCTCTCACATCTTTATCTGGCCTTGAGAATATTCAATCCATTGATGGTGGATTTTATGTACTGCGCAACCACAGTCTATCATCGCTAGACGGCCTCACGCCTATACAAACCATTAATGGCGACCTTAGTATTAGTAGCAACAATGCTTTAACCTCACTATCAGGACTAGATAACCTTCATTTGATTGAAGGCGACCTTAGCATTAACAATAACGATTCATTAACGTCATTATCCGGCCTAGAGAACCTTCAATCTATAATAGGTGGATTAAGTATCTCGGGCAATCAACTAACATCTATAAGCCCACTAAAAAATCTTCGATCTATCGATGGAACTTTATACATTTCCAGAACGGGCCTAACAACGATTTCTGGAATTAGAGGTCTCCAAACAATCGGGCAATCCCTGCGGCTATTAGCCAATAAAAACCTAACCTCTTTATTGGGTTTAGAAAACCTTCAGTCTATAGGTATGGGAATATCAGTAATAGGCAATGACTTAACGTCTCTTACAGGGTTAGATAACATCCAGTCTATTAATGCTGACCTAATTATAACCGAGTCGGGTTTAGAATCATTAACAGGCCTAGAAAATCTTCAGGTCATCAGTGGGGATTTTCATTTAGTCGGCACTAACCTTCAAGCATTATCAGGTCTTGGAAACCTTCAGTCGGTTGATGGCGATGTATATCTACACAACAACAATGCTCTAACATCGTTCACCGGATTAGATAAACTACAGTCGGTTGGCGGTTTATTTCTAGTGGAATCCAATAATGACCTAGCATCATTCACCGGACTAGAAAGCTTACAAGTTATCAAAGGAAAGCTAGGTGTATCCGCTAATGAAAACCTATTATCTTTATCGGGCCTAGATAATCTTCACAGCTTAAATGGATTATTAGTTGAAACTAATGAGCACCTACAATCACTCAGCGGATTAGAGAACCTTCACGTCATTGGTACGGCATCCACTAATGTGGATTCTGATTTCCCCCAAGTCATACCAGAGGCCAGCAAGCTGGCAATAACGTCAGGGCCGATAGACGCCATTGCTTACGACCTTCCACCTCCTACAACATTAGAACGCCTTGCATGGACATATGGTATTGAAATCTCCAATAATGATGCACTGTCATCACTATCAGGGTTAGAAAACCTTCAATCGATAAATGGTTCACTTCGTTTGTATAGAAATGAGCTGCTAACTTCACTGGATAGTTTAAATGATATTCAGTCCATCAGCGGATCATTATCAATACTCTTTAATGATGGAATAACTTCATTATTGGCATTTAGTAATCTTCAAACCATTTCTGGATTAGAACTGTTTGGCAATGATGGAATAACTTCATTATCCGGATTTGATAATATCCATACTGTGACTGGAGAAATGACAATTCGCGCCAATAAAGCGTTAACATCGCTATCCGGCCTGGAAAACATTCACACTATTGGCGACGATTTATACCTCGTGGGTAACGATGAACTAATCTCATTAAAAGGCTTAGAGGGTATTCAATCAATTGAAGGTAGATTAACTGTTGACCAGAATGACAACTTAACTTCCTTGGCAGGGTTAGAAAATCTCCAAACAATTTCTAGTTTGAGCATTGTAGGAAATGACGTGTTGTCGTCTATTTCAGAATTAGTCGGCCTTTCATATGTTGGTTATACCTTTCGAATCGAAGAAAATGCTGTGCTTTGTAATTCAGCGGCTTTGGCATTATCAATGCAAGTTGAAGACCGCGAAGGTATTGGATCCGGCATCTATATTTCCAATATAGATTGTTAATAAAGCCAAACAAAGGGTGGGGTTTTTAGTCCTAACCAACAAAAAACACACCCTTTACAGGCCGATTCTTAAATTTCTCTGTATTTCCTGTTGAAGCCCTTCAAACACCCCTGCCTGTTTTGCGTAATGTGGCCACTGTTGCACCACCTCAATCACTCGATCAATAACCTTAGGTGCCTCACGAGAAAAATTGCTAATTAGCGACGCCACTTTTAACAAATCTTCCCTGGCAAAATTATCTCGCTTCCCGTTAATTGTCATCTGATGAGCATCCACCCAGGGCGATCCTTTTTTATAACTGTATGCCACATCAAAAGCTGGTGCTAAACGCCACAAGGCATCCATCCCATCCAATAAAAATCCAAAATTTTTCGTATGGTCATCATGATTACGGGCAACCACATTAAACACCATGCGTTGGAAAATTTCGATCGCATCATCACGACGCAAGCGAAGCTGACGCGCAACGGCCAACAACTGTTCGTAACTGTAAGCCCCCGGCTGTTTATAATCTGCATGATCCATTGCGCATAGTGAAACATAGTGAAGCTTACGATTACCCTCGCGGTCGAAACGCCGAGTCATAAAATGAGCGCGCTCATTCTCAATTAACAATTCCGAATCAGAAATATGTAAACCCGCGTCCTTGGCCATCAAGTAATAAGCGTATTCCATGCGACCAAAACCTTGAGGATCACCAAAGGTTTCGCTATCGACCTTATGCTCTTCTACACCATCAAATTTCAATAAATAATGTTCAAAACCTTCAGGAGCTTCCACCTGGCCAGAACGAATTTTGCTGCGATCAGCATTAACTGTCACTACCGCCTTAGCGCGAGCACCTCCAGCAGAAGTCCCCACCTGCAAGATTGCCTGCATAGCACTGTCATCACCTGCTACCTGCTTTTGCAATTGAACACGTTCATCCAATACGATTTGCGCCATCGCAACTAATGAATCCAATGCCAAATCACCGCTATCTTTCGCATTACGTTTAATGGCTGGAGCGAATTCCAACGCCCCCATCCCCCGGTAACCGGTGTAAAGCAGACGTTCAACAGAAGAAAATGAATTAACATCACGACCTTGGCGTGCCAACCAGGCGTTAATCACAGCATTACCAAAATCATCCGGCAACATATCGGCAAACACCGCAGGCAAACCACGAAAAGTTTCTACGCCTAAACGGCTAAACCTGAACTTCTCAGTCGATAGCCGCATATGCAGTGGTGCTATCTCCACACCGATATCACGCCATGCTGGGGAATACTCAAACGTACTAAATTTGGATATCGGATCGTAGGCTAGCGCACCCACTTGATGTCCCCACAACCTTATCTCAGCCAGGTTTTCCATTACCAGTCCAACTCATCGTTCAGCCCTACATTCACATCCTTGGATTGCGACGTAACACTAGCATCCGCCCCATCATTCCCTCGCTTGCCTGCCGCGCGCTGACGCTGCCTGCCTTTCATCTTCAACAACTCTATTGGGCTGAATGCCGCTCCTGGAATGAAATCTTCTACCAAGGCCAGCTGGCCAAGGGCCCGCAATGCAGCAATGATATTCACAAACTTCGCCTCCCCTGACTCCAACTTACCGTAACTGACACGAGAAATGCCTATCTCATCAGCTACCTGCTGCTGGGTTAGGTTACGCTCTAGACGTAACTGCTCGATACGTTGGCAAACCTCCGCAGCGATCATTTCATCAGTCATAGATTCAAAGCTCATAATGACAAGATTCCTTAGCAATAAGCCTATTTATAATCACTAATATCAATTATTCTTATCACTATAGCAAACCACAAAGGGGAAGGCAACAACGCATCGTTTTCTTATCATTATCGCTAAATATTAACGATAATATACGCATTTCTTATCACTATGATCCCTATATCAACCAAGAAGTATTTGAGCGAAACAACCTGACGCTGACTTTTAACATTCTACGACTACTTTCAATGCTTGACGGTCTCATATTTCGTGTCACTTTTGCCACCACAGCCTTTCTCAAATTCTTAGATATTTGTAGAAAAGCTGCCCTCTTAGCTCTCACCCCTTCCCTAATGTTCGCTATTTAGACTCCGCACGACCGGTAAATCTACGCTCTTCCACGTTCACTTTAATTCTATCACCGGTTGAAATATGCTCTGGCACTTGCACAACTAAACCGGTTGAAAGTGTGGCAGGTTTAGTTCTAGCAGTAGCAGAACCGCCTTTAAGTGACGGGTCAGTCTCTACTATTTCAAGCTCAACAGTACCAGGAAGGTCAAGTCCAACCGGGGCATCATTCACTATGACCACATATAACCCTTGGGTATCTTCGTTAATGAACAATAGTTCATCGGCAATAGTGTCTTTGTTAAAGGTGTATGACGAATAATCCTCGCTATCCATAAATACATATTCATCGCCGTCAGAATAGGAAAAGGTCGCTGCGCGTCGGACCAAATCAGCAAGAGTAAGCATATCTGAATCTTTATAGGCTTCATCTATCTTATTGTTGGTAGCAACATTGTACATCCGCATACGATAGATACTGCCACCTGCACGCCCTTGTGGAACAGAACGTTCAATGTCACGAACAATATAGGCTTCGCCATTAATCTCGATGGCTGTATTCTTTTTTATCTCACTAGCTTTTGGCATTTCATTTGGCTCCAGGATAACAATGTAGGGGGTATTATAATCAGGTAAACACCAGGGAACACACTTATTTCTTAAAAAAGACAAAGGGCTGCGTTGGTTTTATACAGATCACAACCAAGAATGGAGTGCCTCCGTTATTGCTTTATTCTTTTCTACCAGTCTTAGGTCCGTAACCTACACTTTAAGCACATGATAAAGAATGATCAAGTTGACCTCAACACAGCACCGCTTGCACGGATTTTTGCCCTAAAACAGCGTCAATACACGCTGGCAATATTGGGGTTGATGTTCGTTGTGTCCATCGTGGTGACGGTTGTTGCGTTTATACAAGGTATTTTCATACGCCAAATCATCAATTCCTCGGTCTTAGTAATTACCGCAGTATGTATAGTTGCGCTTCTTCGGAGCCAAATACACATCGTGTGGCCAAGCTACGTCACGGTGATTTTTTTTCATTTGATGGCAACAAATGGGTTATTTAGTAATGGAGGTATTTCGACCTATGCTGCCTCTATTTTGCCGGTATTACCGATAATCTCAGCGCTCTTACTCGGTAAACGAGCAGCCTACGTCAGTTTTCTATATGCATTACTGGTAGCTACGATTTCTGGGGGGTTGTGGATTTACGGAATGCACCCAGAGAATATTACACCGCTAGAGGACCAGCCGCTTTTTGCACTGTTGGTTTTGTTTATCACCATCACCTGTGCCTTTGGAGCCTTTTATGATTTTATGGCCGCGACCACTCGATCGGAGGAACAAATAAAACAATACTCGATTATGCTTGAAGACGAAGTGGATCGTCGATTAAAGGCCGAACAACAAGTAAAGAATGCGATGAACGCCAAGTCGCGATTTCTCTCGACTATTAGCCATGAATTAAGAACACCTCTCAATAGCATTATTGGTTTCAACAACCGATTGATTAACCAAGAGTTAACCGAAAGAGGAAATGCCTGCACTGAACAAATTCGAATTTCTTCTGATGTGCTGCTAAATAAAATAGACGATCTATTAGCGTTTACTGAAATTTCCTTTGGTAAATCCCAAATCAACAAAAAAACGTTTGTCATTAACGACTTATTCCTCGCTCTAAAGAATGAATTTTCCGAGCGCTATATTGATAACAATAATAACCTATCTTTCCAGTTCGATGGCGTTGAGTGCGAAACCTGTGACGGCGACGTGAAAAAAATTCAAAGAGCTATTCATAACCTTATCGATAACGGCTTGAAATATACCAAGAATGGTGAAGTTATTGTTACTGTCAAATGTATTAGAGATACCGACGTTGGTAACGACATTGCAACGAACAGACTTATCATTAATGTTAAAGATAATGGCATGGGTATTCCAAAAGCGAAAATGGAGCAGCTATTTGATGCGTTTACACAGGTGGATATGTCAACATCAAGGTCTTACGAAGGTATTGGCCTGGGGTTGGCGAGCAGTTACCATTTAGCCTGCCTGTTCGGCGGTAGTTTGGAGGTAAAACCAAATCTAGACAAGGGAACCACATTTGTATTGTCGATTCCCATCACTATTAATTGAGCCACCCTCTATCGGCGCTATTACCTTAAATCCTAAAAAGGGCAAGGGCTATGGCCATAGATGCGCTCACCACTACTAGGGTGATCAAGCTGCAGTTCGTTTGCGTGCAGCAAAAGTCGCTCGGCCATTTGCTCGCTACGTGCGTTTTTATAGAGGTCACAACCAAGAATGGGGTGGCCGATTTCAAGACTGTGAATCCGTAATTGGTGAGTACGACCGGTTTGTGGAACAAAGCGCACCCGACAACACGCTGGCTGCTGCAAGCGTTCTAATACCTGGTAGTCGCTACGCGCAGGCTTACCGGTGTCCAGGCAAATCTTCTGTA
The DNA here is from genome assembly GCA_002402125.1 of Moraxellaceae bacterium. GTDB lineage: Bacteria > Pseudomonadota > Gammaproteobacteria > Pseudomonadales > Ketobacteraceae > 42-54-T18. The sequence goes on along the minus strand of NVVG01000072.1, from coordinate 7,628 downwards.
GGGGGAAATTAGGCTTGTCCTTGGCGATCGGAAGTTCAATAAAACCCTGATCTTCTCTCAGCTGGCCTTCAAGTATCGCGATATAACACTTACTCACAGTACGAGCCTGAAATTGTTTGCTGAGCAGACTATTGGCCCGTTTGTTAAGGGCTGCAACCATGATACCGGAAGTACCAAAATCTAGCCGATGCACCAATGTTGCCGTAGGGAAAGCTTGGCGTTCCTGTTCCACGCCGGGTCCTTTGAGCTGCCCCTGTACTAGTCGATAATGCACCGAATCCTTATTGAGTGGATTCTTGCCGGACAGGCTCAGCAGACCGCTAGGTTTATCGATGAGCAACATATCCTCATCCTGATAAAGAATGCGGATTTCGCCATAGCAAGGAGGCGCAATGAAGTCATCTATTATAGCGGGAGGCGTCTTAGGAGTTACCTTCATATTAAGTACTGTCTTTAAACATTATTCGTTACCACAGGATATAATAACGTTGATGAAATCTGGATAGCGAGATTTATAAATAACTACCGACTAGCCTGATAGAGAGGAGTTTCAAGAACTTCAGGTTATTTGCACTTTAGCTGGTTTAGCTTCCTAATCGCCACCCACCAAGGTACGTCTTGATAAGCCCTTGGCATATACTCGACCGCCGTTTTCCGATAACTCGTTGATACATAATACTGCGCAGCATATTCCAGTAGCAACACCTTTGCAATCCGATTATTAACAACAACTATCAGTGATTCAGCCGCTTTTAGTTCTCATCACCCGTTTGGGATCTAATGAGAATATTGTCGGGTTTGATGCTGAGATGAATAATCTCCGCCTTATGCAGATTCCCAATGGCTTCCGCTACTGTATGGCTATAATTAAAAAACCTCATGGAAAACGCGTCCCCGCCATAATGCTAGACAACATATAGCCGCCAAAGCCCTCTAGAACTTACGCTAATCCCCACCCTGCTCGACCATTTCAAAGGTTTTCACCACCCCATCATGCTCTAACTCTTTGATAAGATTGTATTCTTGCTTAAAGCAGGCAATGCCCCTGGGGTGGAGATACTGAAGTTATAACAATTTAACAACAACCGTATGTTTTGAACTAAATTCCCTCAAAAACCAGACATCAACTATTAGATACCTGGTACAATCTAACTAGCAGTACAAATTTCTCTTAGGTGTAGAAAATGCTAACAAAGTCTTTACGTTTGATAGTGCCACTTGTACTCGCAATATTATTCTTTGCTGCCCTCAACCACGGCATACAACGTTGGGTAATACTACCCAGTTTCCAACAGTTAGAGCAAAAGCAGGCAAATGATGAACTTCAACGAGTTATCGATGCCATCCAGCGAGAGCTTGAACACTTAAATCTTTTTACCACTGACTGGTCGGCTTGGGATGACACCTTAACATTCGTAAAAGATGGCAATCAAGAATACATCATTTCAAACCTTACAATGAGCACGTTGGAAGAAAATAGCGGCATCAACATCGCCTATTTCTACAATACAAATAAGAAATTAGTTTGGGGCAAAACACACAAAAAAACCTTAGGTGGTTTCATAGAGTTACCGCTATTCGCCCAATTTATTCAGCTTCACCAACAAACATTATTAAACCACCAACGTCTTGACGGGGCCATTACTAGCATTATTGATTCTGGCAAAGGACCCATTTTAATTACATCCAAACCGATTATTACCAGTTTGAATACAGGACCTATTGGCGGCACCCTGATTATGGGGCGCTTTCTCGACGAGACTCTACTAAAACAAATAGCGAGCCAAACACGTGTAGACTTCACCGCCAAACTAATCCCGAAATCAGTTAAAGCAACACAACCTTTTACCCACAAAACCACAGCACTCAATGATGCATCATTGCAAATAAATGGTGTTATTAAAAACTTTATCCAACAACCTATATTGCACATCACGGCAGACATTCCTCGCAATATCATGATGCAGGGAAAACAGGTTGCTGGATTAGCATCGGTATCAATACTGATCAGCTTTGCCCTATTACTCCTAACCGTTTTCCTCGGCTTCCACTACTACACATTACGCATACGCGCCTCCAACACATGGATCAAGCAACTCGTCAAACAACGAACAGTCGAGTTAAAAGCCGCAAAAGAGTCGGCCGAAGAATTGTCACGTGAGGCTGCCAGTGCGAACGAATCAAAAAGTGCGTTCTTAGCCAATATGAGTCACGAAATACGCACACCTCTAAACGCAATCATTAACTTGTCCTATTTAAGTCTGCAAGAAGAGTTACAGACAATGACAAGAGACCACATAGAAAAAGTGAACGCCTCAGCCAAGTCACTACTTCGTATCATTAATGACATACTCGACTTCTCTAAAGTCGAAGCAGGAAAGGTGCTTATTGAAGAATCAGACTTCTCATTGGACCAAATACTAGAACAGCTATCGGTACTGGAACCACAAAGCGATTGCCAACTTATTTTCAACATTTCTCCCGACACACCTACAAATCTCCACGGTGATATACTTAGAATAAATCAGATATTTCTAAATCTATTAAGCAATGCTATCAAATTCACCAAGTCTGGAAGCATCATCCTTTCTATTCATGCCAAAGAAATAGGCGACAATAAAGTCACCCTACTTGCTACCATCCAAGATACCGGAATTGGAATGAAACAAGAGATTGCCGATAAAATGTTTGATCCTTTCACCCAAGCTGACACCTCTACTACCCGGCGATTTGGTGGAACAGGGCTTGGTTTGGTCATCTGTAAACAGCTATGTTTGTTGATGGATGGCAATTTGGAACTACAAAGCACCGAAGGAAAAGGTACTCGAGCTATCGTCGAACTATCATTACGACTACCAAGCCAAGATACACTTACTCCTAAGCATGAACAACGCTCTCTACTACTCGGAAAAAATCTAAACGACCTAAAACCTATAGAAAATACACTATCTGCATTTGGGGAGTCGATTGTTAGCAAAACCATCGCAAACTCTGAGCTAATAAAGACAGTCACAAGAAACAAAGATTATTTCGATATTTTACTTATTGATGATTCAATATCAACAAATGAAATAACGCAGCTATTTAGCGAAGAACCTCCTTTAGAAATGATCATTGTTTTAATTTCTACCGACAAACAACTTCCTGATTCCCTTATCCATCTACCCATTTCGTTATTATCAAAGCCTATTTATCACGTAGCATTTCGAAAATCAATATCCGACAACAGCGCAGAAAACGATCACTTACCCAACAAAAAATCCTTGCAATATCTTTCGAATAGGCTATTTCAAAAAATAGGAAAACAACGCATTTTACTGGTAGAAGATAACATGGTCAATCAACAAGTCGTTCTTCACCTTCTCGCAAAATGCGGCGTCGAGGTTGCAATTGCGAACAATGGTAAAGAAGGAATAGACAAGCTAGAAAAACACTACCAAGAAGGCAATGCTTTTGACATCATACTAATGGATATACAAATGCCCGTTATGGATGGCATGGAAGCGACAAAAATCATTCGCTCTGACGATAAATGGCAAGATATTCCTATTATAGCACTAAGCGCTAACGCCATGAAAGATGACCGAGAAGAAGGGATATCGCTGGGTATGAATGACTATCTCACCAAACCCATCGAACCCGAAGCACTACTTAACGCGTTAGAAACTTGGTGTCAGCCGAATCAAGAGAAACCTAGCTCATCAGGAGCAAGTGCCGCTTAGCGTTCTACAGCACGGAGCAACTGTAAAGGGCATCAATTTTAATGAGTAAGTGGTAGCCATTAAAATCCATATTGAGTGAGCGCCCAAGAATTCAACGTCCTGAAACCGTTTTACTTTGTAGGATGCCTGTCCCTGTACCATTTTTCCTGCACCATTTCCCCTACACCATTCAGCCCCCGCACATGAGCCGTACACCCACGCTTAGCCGCTGGCAGAATCATCATTATCAGCGTTTAGCTTATCTTTAAGTTTTTCGAATTTTGACTTTAAGGATTGGTAACGTGTAAATTGCTCATCGTCTTCGGATATTCTATCGAGCTTTTTCATGACGACATGGCATTTTTTCAGGCACTTTTCGTTACTATCTTCTGCTAGTATTGCCAAAAGAGCTTGCATTAAGTTGAGCTGTATTCCTACGTGTTTAGGATAGCGCGCCAACGCTATTGAAAATTCCTCGATAGCGTAATCATAACGCCCTTTTTTGTAGTGACTAACGCCTCTTTTATTAATGCCTTTAATGTCTTGTTGAGCGTCTTTGCTTACTGGCTTATCCAACAATACATCAAGAGCAGAGACGATAATAGCGTCGTTAGAATACCTTTCCTGAAGAACGCTAACCACATCCTGGGCTTTTTCATCATTATCTGTTTGGCCATAGGTGTCGACAAATTCAAGCAGTATCTCGGCGGGTTTATCTGTCTCAAGTGCTCCATGTAATGTTGCTGCGATGTCTATGGCGGCATTTACTTCTCTACTATTTTTTATTACGTGATGTGCGCAGGCTTCTGCCAATTTTGATTTAACCTGAACTTCGGGTTCTCCAAACTCTTTGGTTACCTCTGCGAGTGTATTTAGCGCTTCCTTAATTAAGGACTTGGCCACAACCTGCTCCACACCGGATGCGTACAAGGTTAGGCATCGCGCTAGACGAAGTCCGTTATCTGCGCCGTAGTGTATAGAGTTAGTTGCCAATGAAATAGCCTTACGCAAAGCATCCAGGGCTGACTCAAGATCTTCATTTTGTATGCAAATATCGGCATAGGTTTTATGCCTAGGGACTGAACGGCCGGATATCGACAATGCACTTTTCAATGTCTGTTGTGCCAGCTCAATATCGCCAGACTTTTGTAAGTTATCTGCAAGCGCATCGTGAGCTTCTAAACTTAAGGGGGTTTTTTCTAATAGTAGCGATAAATACCTATTAGCTTCGGAAAACTTTTTCATTGCGGTAAGTGTTTTACCTAACCCCAGAAGAGCCCAACTGGATTGTCTATCGTCGGCAGGGGGTTGATAGATCTCTAGGGCTCCTTCATATTGTCCCGTTTTGTACAGTAGCTCTGCCTTGATTTTCTGACACCAAAAGGCCGTGCTGTTCCTTTTATCTATTTTCTCATCGCAGTGTGTAATGGCTTTTTTGTAGTCCGACGCATCCAATGCCCACAGTATATCTTCTAACTCTTTGTTTCGAATGTACGCAGTATCTAACCGATTTTTTAATTCGGTGAATGAAAATGGTTTAGCTAAGTATACATCGGGTTGATGCTCAAGAGCGCTAAGTACCATTCCGGTATTCACTTCCGCCGTAGTCATAATAAAGACCGTACGGTTTTTTATAAGATTGCTTGCGTGTAGCTCCTCAAGTATTTGTTGACCGTTTTTCCCTTTTCCTAAATTGTAATCCATGAAGATAACATCGTAAGGCGTGGCCTTACACATTCTAATTGCTTCTTTTCCATCACGAGCAAGATACACATGATTAGCACCAATCCCCAAAATCATTTCGTTAAGACTTGCACGATAACTGTCAAAGTCATCAACGATGAGGTATCGCAATTCCGAATAGGGAATGAGCATTCATTTTCCTGTTAAGCCTGACAAGAATTGTATAATAATTGAACGCCACCACTATAACAACCAAGATAACAATTAGTTAAATTTATTGTCAATATTTTCAAACTTACTAAAAATAATTCAGTAAATTTGGTCACGCTATTTTTCCTTTTTTGGAAAATATATTGGTTTAATTACAAAGGATTAGCTTGGTTTTTAAACGGATCATTCTAAGCGTCAATAAATCAGCAAGTCGGTGAAAAAACCTAAAAACAAAACATTAGTAACAGGAATCGTAATCAAATGAAAAGAAATGTAACGAGAGAATATAGCAACAAACTAAGAAAACCCCATCAAATAGAATACCATCCCAAGTTGCCCCCCTCCCCCATACTGTTAGGCATTCTATTCAAAACTATCTCTTTGTAGCAAAGGCATGGCTTTGATTCTTTCAAGATTATTGAGCATATTGATAGTGATGCCAATATAATCAGTGACCCTACGCAGCAATTCACGGCTATTCTCGGAAAACTCATACAATGACGCCAATTCAATTACCCCCATTAATCGCTTTTCAAATAGAATCGGTACGACCAGCAAACTCTTGGCTTCGGCTTCGCCCAATGACGACTTTATCTGGACATAATTATCAGGTACTTGCGTAATGAAAAGTGTCTCTTGATCAATAGCGCATTGGCCAATTAAACCTTCTCCTAGCTGGGTCGTTTGCTCAGTATATTCCCGTTCGTTTATAGCAAAACCGCCTTGATAGTGCAGGCTGCTGGAGCGACCCTCATCTTCCTTTTTAATATAAATCACACCATGACCGGATTGGGTCAAGTGAGCTAATTCGCAGATTACAGCGTCACACATGAGTTGCATGTTTGAGGCCCCCTGCATGAGATCAATGACTCTTGCTGATTGTGTTTTTAGCTCACCTTCTCTAATTAAAATAGCTTCCCGAGTGGTTATTAATCGAGTGAAAAACACAGTAATTGCCAAAGCAAAAATAACAGAGAAAGCGCTTCCGACAGCAATGACAAATATGGCTTGATCAGCGGTTTTTGCCGCATCTCCTTGCCTTGTTGCCAGTAATGACTGTTCAGTTCTAATAAATTCTGCAAATTTTCCTCTAATTCCATCCAAAATGTCTTTACCGGTACCGCTTTCGATTAAAGCCGAGACATCATTGATAGTGGCAAGATTTTTGTTCATTTTCTCTCGCATTGCAATTTCAGGAATGGCCGCATTATTAGTCCACAAATGGACTTGTGCTTCAATATCTTCCAGACGCATAACCTGGGCAGGATTATCGTCAACCAATTGCTGGGTTTCAATCATGACTATCTTGAATTTGGCCCTCCCTTGAATATAGGGTTCAAGAAACTCATCTTTACCGGCAATGAGGAATCCGCGCTCCCCGGTTTCCATATCAACCAGAAGTTTCTCAAGGTTTTTGGCGTTACCGATCACTTGATGGGTGTGTTGGACCCACCCCGCAGTGTCGACGAGGGTATTGATGCTGATGGATATGACTATAGCAAGGGCCACGGTAAGGGACGGAATCACCCCGTTGCCAATCCGCAGTTTCGTTTTTATGTCCACAAAACCCTCCATTTTCTAGGAGCATTTACATATATGATCATTCGAAAAACATCTATCGATCATATGCCTTCTATTGTCTAGAAACGACCTATCACAGAACAACTGTACCAAACGACCATTTTAAATAGTAAGATCATTACGCTATTACCATATATAAAAATTATTTTGTAATTTGTTAACTACTAGGTTCAGATTAATATTGATCGACTATTCGATACAAACGTTCATCTAAAATTGATCAATTAATTACATTTCCTTAATACCATCTTCATGGACAGGAATTACTCTTTGCCATGCAATCAAAAATACAAAAGGAAAAGGAAAAGACATGAATATAGTAAAAAGTGAATGTTACACGACTGAAATAGACAACATACTCCTTAATATTGGAGGTTACCAAGGACCGATGTTTAGACTAACAAAAATAGAGAGCGGTGAACGTATATACGAATGGATTGACACACAGGTTGA
>NVVG01000071.1 GCA_002402125.1 Moraxellaceae bacterium | reverse complement strand
ACCATTCCATAAACAATATATCGGTGATGATCTTAAAGGGATTTTTAGTGAATGTGGTTTTGATGTTGGTGGTGTTCAGGTGAATTTATTTTCTAAATCAATTTATGGATTGAAACGACAAGCAACTGAATGACCTGCATATCATTCTGAGTGTTGTGTTATGTATAGAGGGTGATTGAATGAAAATTGAGCTGGTTGTATGTTGGCCGGCAAGGATCACTAATAGTAAAGACCTTCATTGATGAAATCTCCAACACTGCCAGTAAAAGAATATCTGCTAAATCGGTTCAATATACGCAATAAATAGTTTCATAAGTAATTTTTATTGGGTGGTCTGTTGCCGGATCTAGCAATCTACCTTATATTTGTCCTTGTGCGAATTGTAGCTTCTAATGTCGGCGCGGGTTTGGCGATGTTTAGAGGTTTGTACAAAGATAATGATCTAGTGTTTACGGATTATAACGGTTTACATTCTCTAATGTAGCTGTTGACGTATACACGTCTGTTGATTATGGGGCATGAATGTTTAGGACTTTTGATGGTTTTACAATTAATTAGTGGTACAAATTAGTTTATGAATATGCATTTGAAAACGCTAGTCGACGTTTTTCATGCCACTCGGCTACAATCGGTATTGAATTGTGAGTCATTGGAACTTGATGACTATGGCTTGCAGGCTGAGCCATTTGTTAGTCCGCCAAAATGGCACCTGGCCCATACAAGCTGGTTTTTTGAGACCTTTATCCTAAAGCCATTTATGGAAGACTATAACGTCTTTCATCCAGCCTATGAGATGTTATTTAACTCTTATTATAATGCCGTGGGAAATCAGTTTCCTCGCCCCCAACGAGGGTTGTTATCGCGACCTATCTTGTCTGAGGTGATGGCGTACAGAGATCATGTTGATAGTGCCATGGCTGATTTGTTAGGCCAGGATAATCATCAAGAACGTTTATCCATAATTCAACGTTGCCGTTTAGGAATTGAACACGAAAAACAACATCAAGAGTTACTTTACACCGATATTAAATTCTCATTGTTTAGGAATCCGTTATATCCGGCCTTTTTGACTGAGAATGTTAACCATCATGAGGGTAGCATGGACCCCGTCGCAGAAAAGGTGCAATGGCAATCGTTCACTGGAGGACTGGTTGAAATAGGTAAGAGTCTAGCACCAAGAGAAATTGATACGAATGATTTGGGGTCTGATGTTTTTGGTTTCGATGGTTTTTTGTTCGATTGTGAAACGCCAAATCATCAAGTCTATTTATCACCATTCGCCTTGTCGAAACGGCTGGTTAACAATCGAGAATTTCAAGCATTTATTGATGATGGAGGTTACCAGAAGCCAGAATTCTGGTTGTCTGATGGATGGGCAGTCGTGCAAAAAGAACAATGGCAGCAGCCTTTATATTGGTTGGATCTGGATGGGGTAGGGATGGAATATACCCTTTATGGACTGCAGAAACGTCAGCCTCATCAGCCTGTTTGTCATGTTAGCGGTTATGAAGCTGATGCTTTTGCGAGTTGGGCAAAAGCCCGTCTGCCTACGGAACAAGAATGGGAATATGCGGTAACACAGCAAGGACATAGACCAATCGAACCATCCAAGATATTTCATCCTCAATTTTGTAGCGACTCGGAAGATGAGGCAGTCGAAAAGGGATTGTTGCATCTCTATGATCGTTGTTGGCAGTGGACCGCGAGTGCATTTCGACCTTATCCCGGGTATAACCCAGCAAAAGGTGCACTTGGAGAATATAATGGAAAGTTTATGTCTGGTCAGTGGGTGTTACGAGGTGGTTCATGCGTAACCAGTGCCGATCATTTACGACCATCCTATAGGAATTTTTTCTATCCACAAGATCGCTGGCAGTTCAGTGGCATACGTTTGGCAAAATGACGAAAACAAACTAATACAACCAAGGAAATTCTATGCATAAGTCAGCACTGTCGGTAGAGTCGGTTGAATCGGGACTATCTTCCGATCTAGGTAATATCGTATTTGATAATCTACATCCTACGCAGGCGGACAGTAGTAGAGAGATTGAGAACGGACTTAATCTAAAACAGAAATTCATCAATCCAAAATTCTTTTATGATACCCGCGGTTCTGAACTGTTTGAGCAGATAACGAGTACGCTGGAATACTATCCAACTCGCATAGAACGTTCGATATTAGAAAATAATGCGGAAGCGATAGCGAACTGTTGTGGGTTGAATTGTGTGTTGATAGAGCCGGGTAGTGGCAGCAGTGAAAAAGTCAGGTTGCTGTTGGATCAAATAGAGCCGTCGGCCTATGTGCCCATTGATATAGCGGCAGAGTTTTTGCAACGTTCAGCGAAAAAACTTGCAGAAGAATTCCCTTGGCTAAATGTTCATGCAGTTTGTGCTGATTTTGCGGTTTTTGGCGACGTGCCAGAAAGGTTACCCGAAGGTAAGCGGGTAATATTTTATCCCGGTTCTACGTTGGGTAATATGATTCCCGATGAGGCGCAGCAATTTCTTCGGTATTTGCGTGGTTGGTTGGGTCATGATGGTGGTGCTTTGATTGGAATTGATTTACATAAGTCAGCGGATATCTTGAATTTGGCCTATAACGATAAGCAGGGGGTTACCGCGGCGTTTAATATTAACGTCTTAAATAATATCAATCACTTAACCAACGCCAATTTTAAGACCGATAATTTTGAGCATTATGCATTTTATAACGAAGAGAAACAGCGGATAGAAATGCATCTTGTGAGCGTTTTGGACCATATCGTAAGGCTGGGGGATAATGCGATCGCGTTTTCGGAGGGTGAGTCAATCCATACCGAGAACTCCTATAAATATACCTTAGAGAGTTTTAGAGAGTTAATTGAGGGAGCCGGTTTTGTCATTAAATCCAGTTGGCTTGACGAAGATCAGCTATTTAGCGTTCATTATCTTGAGCTGGATGGTCGAGATATAGAAAACCAAACCTAAATCGTGATTTAGTTCAAAAGCACATTGCTGTTATGATAGCCCCATGACAGAAGAGCATTTCGAACTACATTTAACCGCCACACAACCCATCTTAGCGCCTGATCTTTTATCAGATAACTGTGGGTTATCAAAGCAGCGGCTCAAGCTAGCAATGCAAAAAGGTGCTGTTTGGGTTACTCCCAATAAGCAGGATGGTCATACCCAACGCTTGCGCCGCGCGAAGAAAATGCTTAATGCTGGTGACTGTCTCCATCTCTATTATGATCGAGCCGTTCTCGACAGTGTCGCCACACCTTCTGAGCTTATAGATGATTTAGTCGACTACAGTGTGTGGAATAAACCTTGCGGTACTTTTTCGCAAGGTTCTAAGTGGGGGGATCATTGTACCGTTGCTCGCTGGGCAGAGAAGAACCTTCTGCCAGAGCGCCCGGCATTTGTGGTACATCGACTTGATCGAGCCACCAGCGGATTGATATTGCTGGCCCATACTAAGCGAACAGCTAGATCATTGAGTCAACTGTTTGAAAATCGTGGTATTAAGAAACGCTATAGAGCGCTAGTGCACGGAGAGTTTCCATGCGGAACCCAAACAGTCAACAGCAATATTGATAACCGTGTTGCTTGTAGCCATTTTGATCTTTTACAGAGCTTTCCTGAGCGTGAGTTGTCGTTAGTGGAAGTTCAAATTGAAACCGGTCGCAAACACCAGATTCGCCGCCATCTAGCCGAACTGGGCTTTCCTATAGTTGGAGATCGCCTACATGGCGTAGAAAATAGCATTGCAACCAGTTTGGATTTGCAATTGTGTGCCTTTTCTCTGTGTTTTACCTGTCCGATAACAGGTGAAGAGAAGTTTTTTGAGTTAGCTGCTGGGAAACAACCTTGGATGGACCATTTAAAGCTACAACAGTCTTAAATTCAGTACAGGTGAGCATCTTTGCTTACTTCGATTCTAAATTACTTAGGGCTACCTTTAAGAATACGGGTAGTTTTTGCCCCCAACCGGTTGATTTTACGGGTCTATTTGTACATTCTTTTGCCGTTTAAAAGGCCTTGTCCCAAGAGTGCTTTGGTTGATTGTTGATCACTTGATTGTTCGGCTAGAGCCCACTGGCTGTCTAGGGTAGGGAGGGTTGGCCCTCATGGTTACATAGCTTTACATAGGTCAAAAAAACGTTGCAAAACTATCTATTACATTTAGGCATGTATGGGATACATTGTAGATTGGGGTTAGATGTAATTTTCTGTCAGTTTAAGGGGTCTACTGCAACCTTGGTTAGCGGTAGTTTGGTATAGAATGCGAGAGCTATTTCGATCACAGGGTAATCCTATCGTGTGGTTTGCTGCATACATTTTATTGTTAAGCGTCAGCTTCAGTTCTGCTGCCTCTGAGACCTGGGGGACGGTGACGATTGATTCCCGTACAGAGCAGGTTGAGTTAGCACCCTATGTTACGGTCTTAGAAGATGAACAGGGCACCTTAAAGTTTAGTGATGTCATCGATGCAGATAGTCACGGTGAATTCCAACCTCTTATTAACAGCCGATTTTCTAAAGGCTATGAGAGCTCCGCTTACTGGTTAAAGATTCAATTCGAACGGCGTGAAGGCGAACAGTTAAATGACCCGTTTTTTTGGCTAGAGATAGCTAATCCTCAGTTGTCCCATGTTGATTTTTACCGTAAGACCGTCGATGGCTTACATGTAGTTTCCACCGGTGCTGACCTTCCTTTTACATCTCGCCCGATAAAACATCGAAATTTCATATTCCCGTTGGATTTTTCAAACATTACAGAGCAAACGATTTATTTTCGGATAGATACAGTCTCTTTGCTGGATGTGCCTTTACGGTTATGGAGTAGAGATGAATTCTTAAGCAGCGATAGCCTGTTGACAGGGTTAAACTTTGGCTACCTCAGTATCATTTTATTGATGGCTTGTTATAACTTCTTTTTGTATTTACGCATCAAAGATCGAAGTTATTTAATGTACGTGATTTATGCGCTTTCCTTCGGAATGTTCGTGGTAAGCCTGCTGGGTTATGGCAGGCAGTATGTCTGGCCAACGGTTGAAGGGCTCGACGGCAATGCGGTGCCATTTTTCTGTTTGTTGTTGGCGGTGACTTGCGGGCAATTTACCCGTAGTTATTTACAAACGAAAATATATCTCCCCCGTTATGATCGAATGATTCAACTTTTGTCGATAGGAGCAATAGTTCCTATGCTGCTACATGTTGTCGGGTTGTCGATAATGCGACCGCTCAGCGTGGTTGCGGTGATTTTGGTTTCCACTATGATTTTGTTGATAGCGTTTAAGCGTTATCGACAGGGAAGTCGTCTAGCGGGGTTCTATATTTTTGGCTGGGGTAGTTTAATTGGCACGTCATTTATTTATATGGCGTCGGCAATTTTTGGCGTGATAGATATGGCCTTATCTATATACGCGGTGTTGTGCGGCTCTATCATTGAAATGGTTGTGTTTTCAYTAGGSTTAGCTGACCGSATTAAYAGYGAACGCATGGCAAAACATAAAGCCCTAGCATTACAAGGGATTGCCGCCGAGAACCTAGAAAAAGCAAACAGTAAACTGCATTCGCAAGCTAAAGAGCTTGAAATAGCCCTGCATTCTTCCGATCAACATAATCGATTAAAGGGCGAATTCTTGTGTAGCGTTTCGCATGAGTTACGCACACCGATAAATGGCATTGTTGGTTATCTGGAGCTGCTAGATACACGTAATTTAAATAAGGATCAGAAAGAAGCTATCACCGCAATTGATCTTTCAAGCTCAGAATTACTGGAATTAGTGGATAGTATTTTAAACTTCAACGAGGATCTACAGGTTCTACACGAGGAACCGATCAATATTGGCGACATCATAGCGCACTCTATTCAGCTRCTATTACCGAGAGCTAGATCTACTCTCTGGACCATAGAYAGTGATTCAACGAGCTATCCACGCTGGATGATGGGAGATAAGGAACGATTAACTCAGCTTATATTTAACATCTTGAGCAATGCGCTTAAATATGGCGATAGGGTTGTAGAAATTGGCCTGTTTTTTAAGGGGCATGGGGAAAACAGTAATTTGGTGATGGAGGTGTGGAACGATGGGCCGCAAATTCCTGAAGATCGCCAAGACAGTATATTTGAACCATTTACTCAGGGCGTTGGGGGTTATGGGCGGCTTAATGGTGGCTTAGGAATTGGATTGGCTCTGTGCAAGAAAATGGTGGAGTTAATGAATGGCTCCATCGGGTTTGATAGYAGGGAAGGGCATGGAACCCGYTTTAGGGTAGAYATCCCCCTKAAAGCTTGYAGCACGAGTCGTACTGGAGAAGTTTGTACTTTGCAGGAGCACTCATTGATGCGCATGCTTGATGCAAAACAATTCCGATTAGAAGAGCATCTGCAATCTCAACCTCCACGAGGTGATGAGCCTATGTCAGCGGAGAGTCCGGAAGTACTGATCGTTGAGGACAATTTAGTAAATCGCAAGATCCTAAGCAAGATGCTGACTAGCTTAGGTTATACTGTGACCGAGGCCTGTGATGGTCGAGAGGGCTTTTTGACCGCTAGTAAAAAACAGTATGATGCGATATTAATGGATTGTCAGATGCCTTACATGGATGGATTTATCACGACAGAAAACATTAGAAAACTTTCACACTGGGGGCACTCCGTACCCATTATTGCAATAACTGCAAATGTTCTAGAGGTAGATAGAAAGCGATGCCTCCTGGCGGGTATGAATGATTATCTGTCAAAACCAGCCAAACTTGATGAGATAGAAGAGTGTTTGTCTCGTTGGGTTTATTCACAATAAGAAAAGAACCCCGATTAATAATCAATCAAGTTCAACATGGGGAGCCCATTTGTACGCCGGTACTTTAGTTGATTTTTTCTGGTATTAAACTATCTTCAATGCTCTTGTCGCGTTTTTTAATAATAAATTCTGGCATAATGCCCCAGCCTGCCTATTGGGCATATCCAAATTAAACCCCGGATCGACTTTTCGATGTAAATTGATGTACTTGCTAGCAGTATTTCTGGTATTTCAGAATAGGAACGATTCATATTGAATGGAGAATATAATGACATCTAAACCTAAAGCCGCTAAACCATCAAAAAAACCTGCAGTCAAAGCTAAGGTTAAGAAATTGGCGGCTAGCATAAACAAACCAGGGCCGGTTGATCGTGCCATGGCCGTTGTAGAGAAAATCGAAAAGCAATTGGATAATTCACAAAATCGAGCGGTAAAAGCTGCTAAACGTTTGAATGAAACCCAAAAAGTGTGGCGCATTAAGGCGTCTGCTGCAGCACAGGTCGCTGCCGAACAGGCTCAAGAAGTTTTGGATGCGGCGGTTGATATGCTTGAAGAGCGTCGCCAGCAAATGAGTGAGGCGAAATTGGATGTTCAGTTGGCTCAATTAAAAGAGCGCTTTATTGAAGCTGAAACCAAATTGGTAGATAAAGTTACTGAAAAAGAACATGAATTCAAAGAGCGAATCGAAGAAGAGTTTGAGCATGCTGTAGAGTTAGCCAAAGACCAAATACGCAAGTCCTTAGAATCAAAATACGGTAAGAGGCTTAAGGATTATCAAAAGACGATTGAAAAGAAAGTAAAGGAAATCGCTAAGAAAGTAGAAAAGCGGGAGAAGGAGCTGATCAAGAAAGCAACTAAGGAAGGGAAGATTGCGCCCATAAAGAAACCCGCGTCTAAGAAGGCTGCTCCTAAGAAGGCAGTGGCAAAGAAAACTGTTACTAAGAAAGCCGTCGCAAAGAAAGCTGGCCCTAAAAAAGTTGTTACCAAGAAAGCCGCTGTTAAACCAACACCAAAAAAAGCAGTAAAGAAAGCCACGGCGAGTGCATAGTTTAAGACTAGTTGACGTACATTCTAACGATTAGAGGAAAGAGGCATTCATTTTCGGTAAGTGAATGCCTTTTATCTTGGCTTTGGAGTGTTGCTAAATGAGCTCTTTCAGGGCCTCAGACGTGTATCAGCGTTCCGTCTTGCCGAACGTTACTATCTCATTGCTCATAATATTAAACGGAACGTCGTAGGTTCGTAATAGGCCACCGACCGTGATAAATACTCGGCCGACGGAGATAAAATAGTCCGGCACAGTAATACGGTTCTCCCTAAATTGCTCCAACAGTGCGCTGATAACAACATCAATTTGTGCGCCACCACCGCTGCGGTTCATACCGGACATTGACTCAATCATAGTAAGCGACTTACCCTGAAACATTTCTTCGGTTAAACCTTCAAAACCGGAGTCATTGAGTACGGTTAACATGTCTTCGTGACTGTTCTGGGTGATGACCATTATTAAGCGTGAGAAATTTGCAGTTTCTGTGGGTGTCAGCCTTCCCATGTATCCATAATCAAGAATATGCAAGTTAGCGTCGCGATCAACCAAGAAATTACCAGGATGAGGGTCGCCTTGATAAATACCGTGCCACATAGCTTGTTGCATATAGCTATTTTGTAATAAGTAGAGGATTTTTTTCTGCTTATCGCCAAACGTACGCTTGAGGTAATCTACCAAGCGAACGCCTTGAATCCATTCGGTGGTTATCACTTTTTCTGTGCTTAGTTCTGCTATTAAGGTAGGAACTTTCACTCCTGGGATATGGTGTAGTTTGCCAAACGCAGTGATATTACTCGCTTCATTGGTGAAGTCTAACTCTTCGCTGATGGTCTTGAGTAAGTAGCCCACCATGTTGGAAAGGTCGATCTGTGGGATGCGGTTGGACAATAGTTTTGCAAGAATACGAAATAGAATAACGTCTTGGGAAAAAAGCTTTTTAATATGGGGGAGCTGGATTTTTACCGCAACCTTACGTCCATCCTTTAGGGTTGCCTTATGGACCTGGCCAATCGAGGCGGTAGCGATAGGTTCTTCATTGACTTTGGAGAAAAGCTCTCGCCAATCCCCCCCAAGTTGATCGGTAAGAAGGGGTTCCAATTCAGCAAAAGGTGTGGGGCTAATGTCGTTTTGTAAAGGTTCGAGAGCTTTGATGTATTCCCGCGGTAAAAGGTCTGGGCGAGCACTAAGGAATTGGCCAAATTTAGCCCAGGATCCGCCATTATCATGACAGAGATCATAGAGGCGCTGGGCATTTTCTTCATGGGTTTTTTTATAGAGCTTTTGAGATTCAGCAAGAGAGCAGCTAAGCGCGACGACTTTTTTTGCGGTTTTTCGATAGGCCGCATCAATTTTTATGACAGTCATCACTGCGTGGGCTGAGCGTTTTCTGCCGGCCCATAGTTTATGTAGTGAGTTGAAGTTGATTAAAGGGCTATCAAGTTCCTTTATCGACATTGTTGTTTCCTCGTAATGCTGGTGCCATTTACAGGGCTTGGCGAGTCAAGATTGGCATAAGTAGCGGCAATCGCTAGTAGACTAGCATGAAAATGGCTGACAAGGCAGAGCAGACATCAGGGTAGGGCGAGCGCTTAAGATCTGACGCGTTTTACTCAGTGTATAGATGGGGAGTTGAGTGTGGCAATGGCGAGAGGATGTAGATAAAAAGTGAGAAAGGGTAGGTATTTCCTACCCTTTCAATTTAAACGATTACTTCACTTTACCAAGCAAGCCGGAATTAAGCCACGATGTGGTTTTATTTTCTGGCATTGTCGCGTGGAATAAACGCTCTACATCACTTAAAGGAATAGAGCCGTTTTCAACCCCACCTAGGTAGGCAAATATAAGTTTTGTTTCAAGTTCACCTGGGCTTGATATCTCTACCCCTTCTGCCGCACAATTTTCAAGTTTAACGGTTTCTAGATCGGCATAAACCAAGTTACCTTCATTGTCGGCTAAATCTGCTAGACGATCTAAGGTGTTTTGACGGACCGCGTCATTTACCTGGGTATCACCAAATCCAAAAGTAAGACCACAATCATGGGCAATTGTATCGGCATCATGCAGCCTTTCAATATCGACACCAGGGTTGCCTTGGCCACTTGACGCAATGTTGGCGACTATTTGGCAAGCTGAGGTCGCGCAGCCAAATTCTTTTGCTGCAGTGCCCAAAGACTTGGTGGTAATCGTTATAGTAGGCAAGGAAGCAACTTCCTCATCAAACGAACCGGAGCGCTCTAACATACGCACAAAAGGACAGAGGATTTCTTTGTTCTCGGCACGGGAGGAATTTTGTCCCACATCAGGGTATTTTGTGACTAATTCTTCGCTGGTAGGAACCGGCCCGCCACCGCAACCGACAATGGTTAAGGTGATGGCTGAGAGCAATACAAAAACAGGTTTAATTGAAGGTTTATTGATCATTGTGTTTTATCCCTAGATTATTATTTTTATTACTGCTCTGGTAAGTGCCGTTATAGTGGAAAAAGGTTCATTTATAATTGTTAATTATTAAAAATGTAGATTTTACACCTAATAGCCCAAGAAAGCCCTAATCGGCTTCGTTTGCAGGCTCTGATGAGCGGGCAAAACGGTGAAAACCGTCTCCTAACAGACGTTTTAGCAGCGCAGCTATTTTGGCGATATTCGTCACTAGGTATCGAGTTTTTGTATGGGTCCCCGTAATGATGCCAATATAGATATCCGCCACACTACTCGCGGGTAAAGTGCCTTTTGTATTTTGACTGTTCTCTAGTCTGGCCAGGTGGTTGCTATAATCCAGTCGTGTTTTTTTACCATCGAGGGTTTTTTTCAGGTTTACGAGTGCGTTGGCGCGAAATTTTGCATCAATCGGGCCCGGCTGGATCAGGTGAACATCAACACCTTTGGACTCCAACTCCAATTTGTATGCGTCTACTGCGGCTTCCAAGGCATATTTTGACATGCTATAAGGACCACGAAATGCAGCAGTGATTAGCCCCAAAATAGAACCGTTAAAAATTAGCTTGCTACCTTTGCCTAGCGCCGGTAAAAGCTGGTTGGTAAGTTGTATCGGGCCAATGACATTGGCGGTGTGTTGGTCGGTTAAACTTTGCCAGGTACTGTCTTCTAGCGCTGTCTGTTGGCCGTAACCCGCGTTGTTAAACAGTGCGTCGATTTTTCCATTGGACAATTCTAGGATTTTGGTGGCAGCTGCGGTTACGCTGTTTTCGTCCAGTAGTTCCATGGTTACTGTTTTGGCACCCATGTCGGCAAGTTTCGCTAAATCTTCGGTTTTGCGGGCGGTGGCGATAACGCTGTATCCTTTTTGTAGGCTTGCTTGTACACAGGCTAAACCAATGCCTGATGATGCTCCGGTGATGACAACTGTTTTCATTGACGTTTTCTCAGGTCGATTATGGGCGCAGATTTTTACGGGAAATAGTACGGGCTATGATGGCCATAGCCTAATTGAAAGAATGTGTCAGTCAATAGAATAGTGCCCGTCGAATGTATACCTCTGAGTCGTAGTGTTGATATTTTGTACAGCAGCGCGTAAAGCCAGCATCAATCAAGCAAGTGACCAGATTAGGTATAAAATCACCCCCTTTGCTACAGTTCTGTCATTGCTGTCTATACTTGTATCTTGAGAGTAGAAGGGGGCAGAAAGGATGCCACGTCATTATTAACGTGTGCGACTGCCTCTCAACCAGTGTCGAAGTCCTTATACTGGCCACTTTAGCGTAGGATTATTCAGGTATTATTTAAAACCCTGTTATCTATCTACAGAAAGCCATCAAATTTTTGTATACTACGCCACGCAAAAACTACCGCTCTGTTAAAGGGAGGGGGCCAAAAGCCGCCTTTCTATTAATTTTTTGGTTAACCAACCTATAAAATTTGAGGAAAGCATGACAGTACAAAAATCGAAAATAGTCTATACGTTAACGGACGAAGCACCAGCATTAGCAACTTATTCATTGCTGCCAATCATCAATACATTCGCTGCAGCGGCTGATATTGAAATAGAAACCAGTGATATATCTCTTTCAGCTAGAATTCTAGCGAATTTCCCTGATAATCTAACAGATGATCAAAAAGCACCCGACACACTGAAGCAGCTAGGTAAACTTACGTTGACCCCAGAGGCGAATATTATCAAGTTGCCGAATGTCAGCGCGTCTATTCCGCAATTAAAAACCGCAATTGCTGAATTACAATCTCATGGATTTGACATCCCCAACTATCCCGATGATCCTGCAACTGATGAAGAGAAAGCGTTTCAGACGCGTTTTGCTAAGACACTGGGTAGTTCAGTTAACCCCGTATTGCGCGAGGGGAACTCTGACCGACGGGCGCCACCAGCAGTAAAACAATACGCCCGCAACAACCCCCATTCTATGGGTAAGTGGAGTCAGTCATCCAGGACGCATGTTGCGCACATGCGTAGCGGTGATTTTTATCATAGCGATATTTCAACCGTCTTAGAAAAAGACGATGACATACGAATTGAGTTGGTTGAAAAGGACGGCAAGATTACCGTTCTAAAAGAAAGCACTCCTGTACTAAAGGGTGAAATCGTTGATTCGATGTTTATGAGTGCGAAAGCGCTACGAAAGTTCTTTGAAGAAGAAATGGAAGGCGCAAGAAAGGCAGAGTTATTGTTCTCCTTGCATGTAAAAGCAACCATGATGAAAGTTTCGCACCCCATCGTGTTTGGCCATGCCGTTACCGTGTATTTTAAAGATGCATTTGAGAAGCACGCCGAAACGTTTGAAAAAATAGGCGTTAACCCAAACAACGGTTTGGGCAATATTTACGAAAAAATAAAATCGTTACCATTTTCGATACGCTCAGAAATTGAAGATGACCTTCGAGCTTGTTATGAAGTTAGACCAGAAGTCGCAATGGTTGATTCTGACCGAGGAATTACCAACCTACACGTGCCGAGTGATGTTATCGTTGATGCCTCCATGCCCGCAATGGTGCGTGCCGGTGGAAAAATGTGGGGAACTGACGGAAAGTTGAAAGATACTAAGGCTGTCATCCCTGATAGTTGCTATGCCACCATTTATCAAGAAGTTATCAACTTCTGTAAGCACCATGATGCATTTGATCCTAGGACTATGGGCACCTGCCCGAATGTAGGATTAATGGCGCAAAAAGCCGAAGAGTATGGTTCTCATGATAAAACCTTTGAATTACCAGCCGATGGTTCAGTACGTGTTGTTGACCAAAGTGGTACCGTATTGCTGCAGCATGATGATCTCGAAAAAGGTGATATATGGCGTATGTGTCAAACCAAAGATGCGCCGATTCAGGATTGGGTTAAGCTCGCAGTTGCTCGGGCACGCGCCAGTGGAATGCCTGCAATTTTTTGGTTGGACGGGCATCGTGGCCATGATACCCAGATGATCGAGAAGGTAACAACGTACCTTAATGATCATGACCAAAACGGTCTTGATATCCGTATTATGACGCCAGATCGAGCTATACGGTTCACCATGGAGCGCTTGATGCGCGGTAAGGATACGATTTCAGTTACCGGAAACGTACTGCGAGATTACTTAACCGACCTGTTCCCAATTCTTGAGTTGGGAACCAGCGCCAAAATGTTATCGATCGTACCGCTGATGGCGGGTGGTGGTTTATTTGAAACTGGCGCCGGTGGCTCAGCCCCTAAGCATGTCCAACAGTTTGTTGAAGAGGATCACTTACGCTGGGATTCGCTGGGTGAGTTCTTGGCGTTGGCCGTATCGCTTGAAGACTTGGCAGAAAAAACTGGTAACGACAAAGCCAAAGTCTTGGCTAAAACGTTGGATCAGGCAACGGGGACGTTATTAGAGAATGGTAAGACACCCTCACGCAAGGTTGGCCAGTTGGATAATAGAGGCAGTCATTTCTACCTGGCGCTGTATTGGGCACAAGCATTGGCTGAGCAGTCAGAAAATGCCGAGCTGCAAGCAGCATTCGTCACGTTAGCAAAAGAGCTAAGTGATAATGAAGACAAAATTGTCGCAGAACTGAACGCCCATCAAGGGCAATCGGTAGATCTGGGTGGTTATTATCAGCTCGATGTTGCTAAGGTAACGCAGGCTATGCGCCCAAGTGCAACACTAAATGCGCTGATTGATTCTTGTCCTCTATAATATAGCAATGTTAAACGCATAATCTAAACGCGAGTTACGCTATTAGGTTATGCGTTTTTTGTTTGTATTACTCAAACCATCATTAGGTAGTCTCMGGATTGACCMGTTATAATGCACATCTTTGGTTTTGAAAGGGCATTATTTTGAATTGGTTAACWGAAGTTTTACCGTCTGARCACACRCTCCATWCCTCGCATTGTACYGAWGTTGAATTACCYGCCATTCAAGCKGCACTACAAAYTTGTGCAGAYTTCKCGTTTGCRATGYTAGATGAGAATATCGTTAGCGATTCGATGTATTGTTTGTTTATCTGGAATACTGAAAAAYTGTCRYTGCGTGTTGTWGTCACGGATGAAAGYAAAACAGTCGACAGTGTGCATATTGTCGAGATGACCCTGCAGGYGTTCMAGAACGACGGTRCAGAGGMGTTAGCAGATACGGTAAAGTTCTGGWTAACYGATTACCTTACAACCTGYCMGGRATTTCTATCATTTTCTTTGCTTGCAGGTTTTGTTAGGGCAGARCGGGATAGGGTAGAGCTGATGTAAGCAAGGGTGGTTGTGTCCCAAAACTACCCAGTCAACGTAAATGTGTGGAGATAAATGTTGTTAGAAATTATTGTTATTCTTGTTGTTGTCGCGCTGATAGTTCTTTTTGTGCGTAATACTGGTAAATCTAAAAAGGCCGCGAGTGAAAATTTGGCCAAAGGCGCTGCGTTTTTAGCAGACAATAGTAAGGTCGTCGGGGTGAAGGCTACTGAGTCCGGATTACAGACCATGGTTCTCACTGAGGGAACAGGTACAGCCCACCCTGGAGCAACCGACAGAGTTAAAGTGCACTATCATGGAACTCTAATAGATGGCACTGTCTTTGATAGCTCGGTAGATCGTGGGCAGCCAATTTCTTTTGGGCTTAATCAGGTGATAAAGGGCTGGACAGAGGGGCTTCAATTGATGGTTGTTGGTGAGAAAACGCGTTTATTCATCCCTAGTGAATTGGCTTATGGCAATAAACCTGCTGGGAAAATAGGCCCGGGTTCGATGCTTATATTTGATGTGGAATTGTTAGCTATTAATGAATAGAGCGTTTGGGAAGTTAAAGGAGGGTGAAGCAAATACACTCTCCTTTAAGGGTTTACTTACGATGCTTCTGGAACAAGTAGGAACTGTTGCTCAAGGTAATCAATGATATTAGATGACTCGTACATCCATGTGGTATTGCCATTAGCTTCGCTAATTTTTAGACAAGGCACCTTGAGTTGACCACCGCCGCTGACGAGTTCATCGGCAAATTGTTGGTTCCGCTTAGCGTCACGGGTTTCGATGTTAAGTCCCTGGCGTTTCATTGACCAGCGGACCTTTACACAAAAAGGACATGCAGCATATTGATAAAGGGTGTAGTTAGCTAATTGCTTGTCAATATTAACTTGTTCTTGGCTATCTCTGTTGGGGCCCTTAGGGTTATAAAGAAAGTCTACTAAGAGAATGATTCGACCAAGTATCCATCGGATTACTGCCATTGTGTCACCTGTGATTATATTTAATGAGGAGTGCGCGTTATATACACGTTGTATTGGCCAGTGTTTGGCTTGGCCGCGCAGTCTAACATTTTAACTCGATGGCTGCACTTTTACAGCCTAACCAAAGCAGCCTAACCAAAGCAGCCTAATTAGATAGGCGTAACCAATTTCGCCCCACAAATAGACGTGATATCTGTGTTTGGAGGTCAAATTGGAACTTAATATTATCGGAAAGCGTTATTTGTTAATGTTTTTACCGAAATTAGTTTGAATTGCCCTAAATTGTGGCGTTGCACTCTTGCGATATCGTAAGTGTTAATTATAATGGGCGCTCGTGGAGTTCCTGGCGACATAGGTAAACGGACACTACCAAGTTTTATATTAAGAGCATTATTACAAGCCTCCTTAATATGTTAGGGCTGTTGGTCGATCTTTCTCGAACCTAATCAAAACTCAAGTTTAAAATAGTGAAAACTAGTGGGATCTAACAGATGTTGATATTAACAAGACGTATCGGCGAAACGATTATGATCGGTGATAACGTGCGGATCACCGTTCTCGATGTCAAAGGACATCAGATTCGTATAGGGATTGATGCGCCAAAAGAAATAGCCGTTCATAGATCTGAGATTTATGACAAAATACACAATACCAATAATACCTTCAATTATGCCGATAAAGAGCAAGATGTAGCGGTTGATTTTGTTCGTAAGGCACCAAAGATTCAGCATGAACCTCAGCTAACTCCGGAACCTCAATTTAACTCTCGGACCCAATACGCTCCGCGCCCTCAGTATGCTGTAGAGCCTATAGACGAGCAAAGAGAGAAAACCAAGGTAATTGTTAAGAAGAAACGTCGCTTATTCGTGGCGCCAGCCTAAAGATCTCGATAGCCAAGATGGCTGATTAGGTAGCGTAATTAAATAGCGTAGCCTTGATAATATAGCGGAAAAGATTATGGCATTACTTTTTAAGCGTCTGTTAGATCATGGATTACCAGTACCTACACGAGGCAGTGAATTTGCCGTTGGGTTAGATCTCCAGGCAGGGGAAGAGGCGCTAATTGAAGCTGGGCAAAGGGCACTAATTAAAACGGGCTTTGCGGTGCAGCTACCCGATGGTCACTATGGCCGTATTGCTCCTCGTTCGGGTTTGGCGTACAAACACGGCATTGATGTATTAGCTGGCGTTATCGATATTGATTACCGCGGTGATGTGGGAGTTATCTTGCTCAATACATCAAATACCACATTTACAGTAAATGTCGGCGACAAAATTGCCCAATTGATAGTTGAGGCCTGCAGTTATCCTGAAGTGAAAGAAGTCGATGAGCTTCCCGAAACAGTGCGAGGCCAAGGTGGTTACGGCAGTACTGGTAAATAACCCACAGTTAACCTAATCTTGTCGTTTTTGCTTTATTATTTTAGGTCATGTTGCAGAGTCGGTTGCGAGTGGTTATTACAGTTTAGCGACTCATTCCACGGAAAACTTAATGTCCAGATTTACGTTATCAAAAAGAATATATCGGACGGATGAATTTGAAGTAAGAAATTACAATATGTTGTTTCTTACTTTTGTAGCGGTAGTGATTCTATATTTAAGTATTGCGGTACTAGCCTTTCTATTGTTATGGGCCGAGTCTGGAGCCCAGGGTGCCAATATTGAAACCTATGGTGATGCTTTTTGGACCTTGCAAATGTCCGCGTCGACCATTGGTTTTGGGGATTATTATCCAGTAACCTTAGGTGGTCGCACCATTGTTGCGGCTATGTTCTATATYGGTGTTGGTATCGTAGGATTTATCGGTGCCCAGGTAGCGGACCGGTTTTTGGGTTTTGCCGATACGAATGTCAAAAATCGCGAGCTAAGAAAGCAAAACGAACAGATTTTGGAGCACAATAAAGTGTTGGAGAAGAAATTAGATAAATTGCTGAGTGCAATGGAGCCGTTCTCAGATAAGAAAGATTAATGGCGGCCAAAGGGAATTACAAATATACAACAGAATATTTCAACTTAGATATAGTAGTATGCGTCAAATCATGCCTGGCTTCGGGTTCTCTGGGGTAGAGCAAGCCATCTAAAATACATCTTAAAAGGGACTTCAATGAATAAATCAATATTGTCATTTGCAATAGCRTCTAGCCTATCTCTAATTGCCGGTTGTGGCGGCGGTGGCGGCGSTAGTGATGACGTCGTTGTAACACCGACTCCAGTTGTCGCATCCTCCCTGTCTGGTACGGCAGCTGCAGGAATTATAACGCAAGGTATTGTCACCGCCGTTGAATTAAACTCGGATGGAACCGCATTGGYAGGCAACGTGGGRACCGCAATAACCGATAGTAGTGGCCACTATAATTTAACGTTGAATGATAGTTATGCCGGTGGAATTGTTCGCGTGACCCTTACCGCTGATTCCAATACCAAAATGAAGTGTGACGCTTTTGGTGAAGACAGTTGCGGTGCAGGGCAAGGGTTTGGATCGCTCGTTGATTTGCCTGCGGGTTTCTCACTTAATGCCATAGTCAATCCTGTTGGAGAGGTGGTAAGTGTTCAGATCACACCATTAACCCATATGGCGGCAGCCAGAGCTTTGTCGACGGGAACTGTCACTGCTGAATCTGTTGCAGCAGCCATCAGTGAAGTGAGTTCTTTTGCGGGTGTTAATATCATGAGCATCGAAGTTCCCGATATTACTGACCCCGCGAGTTTGCAAGATGTGTCTGAAGACGCTAAATATCTAGCGTTAGTGAATTCTGGTTTGGCAAGTGTTCTTTTTGCGGGTGATCTTGAAGCAAACTTTAATGATAGATTAGGGACGTTGGCGTCTTCGTTTGAGGATGGTGCTTTTGATAGCGATGATGGGATTAAGATTACCGATATTACCCAAGCAATGGAGGCCGCGACAATTGCAGCAGGTGCCAGTGCATCTCTTCATCGTGTGATGGAAGAAACCGTGCATGTAATGACGCAGCAGGTTGCTGTTATCGAAAGTCAAATTGTGGATGGTAGCTATAATCCAGAGCCAACTGATAGTGTACTTCAGAGCAAGGTGGATCAGGCGAAATCGTTGATAACGGATGCGCGTACCTTTATTGAGAAAATTGGTAGCGATTTTGAGTCTCCAGTAGATGCCTTGAGTATCGATGCAGAGACAGCCGAGGCGGTGCTGAGCGAAGATACAGCTATTATGGTGGCGTTGTTAGGAGAGGTTGTAGCGCAGGTACTTGAAGATTTACAAGCGAAAACAACGCTGACTCAGGAGTTAGAAAGCCCTGGCAGTTATTCAACAACGTTGGTTAACGGCGCTACCGGCGAAACCATAAATGGTTCAATCGTCACTACGTTTTCAACGAATGGTGGCATTGCTATAACGTTAAATGGAGCGTTAACCGGGTCTGAGCAAAATGGAGAGGTTCGAACTGTTGAGATAACGGACCTTAAACTTGCTACTGATATTGTCCCTGCTGACTTAACCGTCAATGCCGATGTGATTGAAAACTTTGCAGCGAATGATGTGCAGCTCCTGTTGAGCGGCTTCATTGGCAATGCCGATACGTCACTCGAGTTAGAGAGTGTTGCAATGAGCATTTCGACGACAGGTGTTAATATTAATTTAACCGATGTGGTACCAGAAGATCAGGGTGAGATATTAGAAAGGGCAGTTACCGGTGCGTCTTTTGATGGTGAAATAATAATTAGAGCGAACAATGCAATATTTAATGGCGATGTTGTGGTGCTGTTGGTGGATCTTGATGAAGGAGCGGTAACCATAAGCCCTCTAAGTGTCAAAAGCATTGCAATTGACGGCGAGTTTACTGGTGAACGGGGGGCGTTTGTGGCAGGAGCTCAGTTAACCATTGATAATGCAGCAAGTTTTAATACCTATGGTTTGTTGATGCATGAGGATATTGTTGTTATATCTTTTGATTTCGACTTCACGGCTTCAGCAGAAGATCAAGCTATTGCGATGAACGCATATGAAAGCATTGCCCTTGAAGATGGCAAAACAGTCGATGATATAGATAATGCTTATCTCAGATATAGCGGTTTGATGCATTGTGCAGATTCTGTAGTTGAACTCGGCTGTACTACGAATGTAGATGTAACTGCATACGTGAATGGTAACGGAATAGAA
>NVVG01000070.1 GCA_002402125.1 Moraxellaceae bacterium | reverse complement strand
GCGGCAGGTTTTTATCGTGCAGACGATGATCCAGGCCGGTTCATGGGTCAGCGTTTATCGTTTACGTTAATTACCTATTTTGCTCCATCAATTGCCGTTCAGCTAACGGATACCTTTGCTTTTGGTGCGTCCATCAATTTTAATTATGCGGGCGTTGGGATAGAGCTACCATTCCGTTCAGATCATCTGGGGATTCTTGCACTACCTTCGTTTTGCCAAGTGGCAATGAATCCGGAAAGTGCACAAAGTGAAGATGCTAAATGGGAGGTGAATCCTCTTTGTGGTGATCTATATCCTTATGAAGTAATTGGTACTTTAGAATTTGTCGTGGAAAAACCCCTAACCTTAGGCATGAATGTGGGATTTCTTTGGGACGCGACCCCCTGGTTAACGTTAGGGGCGGTTTATCAGTCACCGGTATCGATGGATATGGAAGGAGATTTTAATTGGGTTAATAGTGACATGTGGTTGGATTTTCTGGGGGTGTTAACCACCGATCCAATCATTGCCACCGTGATAAATGGTATTGGTGTAAAAGGTCAAGAGGTAGTTGAAGGTAAAGCTACATTAAATATGACGATGCCAGATCATTTTGCGCTAGGCATGAGCTTGCAGCTAAATTCACGAATAAAAATTAATATGGACTATAAATTTACTCGCTGGTCCGAGTGGGCATCCATTCCTATAAAGTTTTCACAGCCCATCGATTTGCTTGCTATTGCGCAATTTGTACAACCGAAGTTAGTTGGTCCTACTCACGTTACCTTCCCATTGGGCATGGTAGATACTTGGAATTTAGCGGTAGGACTTGAATACCAATACAATGATCGGCTGGCGTTACGCTTTGGACTAGAAGATAGGCCGTCATCTATCCCTAAAGAGGCTGAAAGTCCATTGATGCCTATAGCATCTGGAATCTTTTATGCGACAGGGTTTAATTATAAGCTAGATTCGAGCTCTGAGATTGATGTAGGCATAGCATATTTTCATGCGGAGCTTGATCTGCCTGGAGGAACCAGTACCTTAGGGAATAGCACTGACCCCCGGTTGCTTATCTATAATCCCTTTCAGGGCCAAGATATTAAGACATCCTTAGATGTCGTGTTATTTGAATTGAGCTTTACACGGGAGTTCTAGTTCGTTTCTCTCCGTTGATAGGCTTGATACAACTACCTCATCGATTTAGACTGTTTGGTTTATATGCCTCTTTCTTATATAACCAAACGTACCTGTCTGACCGCTAGAATGCGGGATAACGGAGTTTGCGCCTATTAAATCGCCGTAAAACCTGGGTTGGGTTCAGGAAAATAATAAGAATATTAGGCTGACCACATTTTAATCATATCTGTCTTATACTTAATTCTATATGGCTTATATAACATCAGATATATCAGTTATTTCGATACGTTAACCGGTCACCAATATGGTCTCTATTCCAGGCTTTCGCATTATAGATCAGCTCTATGATACTCCTCACACCCATGTTTACCGGGCGCTGAGAGATGTTGATCAAATGCCTGTGGTGTTAAAGGTACTGAGTAAGGAGAATCCCAGCCAAGAGGATGTGAATCGTTTTGGTCGAGAAGTTGAAATCATTGAGTTGCTCGCGGGCAATCACGTTATTAAATCCTATGGTAAGCAAACCTTAGGTGACAGCGTTGTGATTATTTTGGAGGATATTGGAGGCACTTCAATTAATCTATTTAGCAAAATAAGTGAGATCCCGTTAGATGAAGCACTAGAATTGTTGGTGCAGATTACGGGGGGGGTTGAGCAGCTGCATCTAACCCAAATAATTCATAAAGATATTAATCCAGCGAATATTGTCTGGAATCGATCTGCGAAGCAGGTAAAGCTGATTGATTTTGGGATTTCTTCATTGATTCCTAAAGAGTCACTCGCGATCAAACGGCCCGAGGTGCTGGAAGGTACCCTGGCTTACATGTCGCCCGAACAAACAGGGAGAATGAATAGAGCGTTAGATTATCGCAGTGATTTTTACTCGCTAGGGGTTACCTTCTATTACATTCTTACGGGCGAACTCCCCTATAGCTGCGCCGACCCCATGGAGTTGGTGCATAATCATATAGCCAAAAAACCTTTAACCCCCCACGAGCGTAAACATGATATACCTGAGGTGTTATCTGAGCTTGTAATGAAGTTGATGTCAAAAAATGCAGAGGAACGATATCAAAGCGCACAGGGTATTATCGTTGATCTAACCCATTGTCTTTTACAGTTCGAAACCAATGGAGAAGTTGCACCATTTATATTGGGACAAAAAGATGTGTCTCATCTTTTTCACATACCGCAAAAACTCTATGGACGTGAAAAAGAAATTACTATATTGCTCGCAGCCTTTGAGCGAATAAGCCATGGTGAAAAGGAAATGCTGATGGCAATTGGTTACTCAGGGATTGGGAAGTCCAGTCTGGTACAGGAAGTCAATAAACCGATTACCCAGAAAAACGGTTATTTCATTGCAGGAAAATTTGGTCAGTTCGAGCGTAATAAACCCTATTCGGCATTTATTATGGCGTTCAAGGAGCTAATTAGGCAGTTGCTCACTGAGTCAGAAAGTTTGTTGTCTTCGTGGAGTGCCAATTTAACGCTGGCCCTGGGGGTTAATGCCAAATTAATTGTGGACGTGATACCTGACTTAGAGCTAATTATCGGCCCGCAAGCCAGTGTGCCTCACCTATCGGCGGTAGAGGCACAAAATAGGTTTAATTTAACGTTTAATAAGTTTATCCGAGTATTGGCTACCGAGAAGCACCCACTGGTTATTTTTGTGGACGATTTGCAGTGGGCAGACCTTGCCTCGCTACAGTTAATGCGTTTGGTGATGTTGTCTCCTGATATAAGTCATTTGCTTTTTATAGGGGCCTATAGAGACAATGAAGTTAGTCAAACACATCCGTTAATACTAACATTGGATGAAATAGAACAATCCGGTGTTTTAAGCGAAAGGTTGGACATTGGCCCGTTGACCACCAATGATCTTAATTGCTTGATTCAAGATGCTTTGCTTTGTGATAAAAGCAGCGCTAAGGGCTTAACAGCGCTAGTCCACGACAAAACAGGAGGCAATCCATTTTTTGTAAACCAGTTTTTATTGCGCTTGTTTGAAGACCAACTTATCCAGTTTTCTCGGGCTGATTCACGTTGGATTTGGAATACAAAAAAAATCGAGTCGACAAATATTACCGATAATGTCGTTGAATTGATGGTGAAAAAGCTAAGGAAATTGCCCAATGATACACAAAAAACATTAAATATAGCCGCTTTCATTGGTTCTAGTTTTAATCTAGAGATACTGTCAGTAGCAATGAAAAAACCAGCATGGGAAGTTGCTCGTTCGTTAAAACGTGCGGTGTTAGATAGTTTTATTTTGTCGGCGTCAAATTTCAGTTTCAGTATGACTGATATTGATTCTCTGCGGGCAAATCATCATGATGGAAAAAACTATCAATTTAAGTTCTCTCACGATCGGGTGCAACAGGCGGCATATAATTTAATTGATGATGCCGCGCGACAAAAAACTCACGTAGGAATAGGTCGCGTACTTATTGAATACTATTCGTCAGAGGATCTTCATGACAATGTGTTTAATGTTGTTAATCATTTGAATCAGGGGGTTTCCCTGATAACTCAGGCTGATGAGCAGGAAATGTTGGCACAGCTCAACTTAGAAGCCGGGTTAAAAGCAAAGGACTCGGTTGCTTATGCTCCGGCTTACGGTTACCTGAAAAACGGTCTGCAATTGTTACAAAAGGATGCGTGGAAAACACAATATGAATTAGCCTATACGATGCATAAGGCTGCGTTGGAGGCGGCCTACCTGTGTGCCGATTTCGACGCGATGAATGATATTTCAGTTAGGGTGTTAGCTCAATGTAAAACTGCCAGAGAAAAAGCAGATGTTTATGCCTATATCGTACAAGGTTATCACGCAAAAAATGAAACTTTTCGCGCTATTGAAGAGGGTCTTCATGGTATACGTCTCATGGGGAAGAACTTTCCGCGTCGGCCAAAGAAAGTTCATATTGTGCTGTCGGTATTGCTAACCAAAGTCGTTATGAGGGGGAATGCCATTGATAATCTTCTCCACAAGCACGAAGCAGAAAACCCAGATTATATTGCCATCGCTGGGGTGGGGGCCAATGTAAGTACCTGTGCGTATAATGCATCTCCCCGGTTGCTGCCGTTGATGATATTATGGACACTTCGAGCGAGCAATAGATACGGAATACTTCCCCAAACAGCATTTGGTCTTTGCGCCTATGGCATGATTTTATGTGGCGCATTGTTAGATATAGAACAAGGTTGTCACGCAGGAGAAGTCGCACTTAAGCTTGCAGAAAGGCCGTCACAAAAAAATACCGCACCGCGGACACAGTTTTTGTTCGATTATATGATCCGCCCTTGGAAACACCATATTAATTCCTCTATTGCTCCGCTAATAGAGACCTATCAAAATGCGTTAGAAGTTGGTGATTTTGAATTTGCTAGTTTGTCGGTTAATGGCAGTTGTTTGTTTAGTTATATGTCAGGAAAACCACTGGATAAAACCGAGTGGGAAACCCGTATGTATTCGAGACAGATTAAGCAGTTACAGCAACAGACACCTCTAAATTATCACAATATTCTGCATCAAGCGATGCTGAATTTGATGGGGAAAAATGATGACCCCTGTGAGTTTGAGGGTACAGTGTATTCAGAGTCGGAAATGATGCCAATACACATAGAAGCAAATGATCAAACGGCGATTTTTGCGGTACTATGTCATAAATTAACCTTATGTTATTCGATGGAAGAGTATGAGAAAGCCTTAATCTGCGTTACAGAAATCCCTAAATATATCGATAGCGTATTGGGTACCTATTTTGTACCTCTCTATTCTTTTTTTAGTGCGTTAACAAAACTTGCGATTTATCCCTCTAGCAGCCGTCAAAAACAACGGTCGATTTTAAGGAGCGTGACTCGCTATATGCGGAATTGGAAAGTATGGGTTAATCATGCGCCAATGAATTTCGCGAATAAAATGTTTCTAATAGAGGCTGAGATCGCACGTGTAAAGGGTGATGCTGAAAGTGCAATTAGAAATTATGGTATGGCTATTAACCTATCAAAGGAAAATGGTTTTTTACACGAAGAAGCAATTTCTTATGAATTGTTTGCAAAATTTCTTTTTTCTAAGGAAGGCCTCGACGAAATTGCGCTGCCTTATCTAATTCAAGCTTTGGATTGTTATAAACGATGGGGGGCAATCGCAAAGGTTGACCAGATTAATCGAAAGTATTCAAGATACCTTATCCATAGTGTTAAAAAAGATAGCTATTCTGCTCAGCAGTATGCGTATTTACCGGCTACGCAGTCAATTACCAGTGGTTCTGAAACGCTCGATCTGTCTTCCGTAATGAAGGCGTCAAACTCGATTTCTGGAGAAATTGTCCTTACAAAATTATTAAAAACCTTGATGAGCATCGTTATGGAGAACGCAGGTGCGGAAAGAGGTTTTATGATTCTTAACAAGAACGAGATATTGACAATAGATGCTAAGAGTGATGTTGCCACTAATGATGTGGAAGTGTTGCAAAATGTGGCTGTTGATGATTCCAATGAGGTTCCTGGGTCAGTCATACATTTTGCAGTTCGTACCAAGGAACCCTTACTTATTGGCAACGCAAAAACGGAAGAAAGATTTTCTCAGGATCCCTATATTCGTGAAAATAAACCCGTATCTATTATGTGTCTGCCATTGTTTAACCAAAATAAACTGTCAGCCGTTTTCTATCTGGAAAACAATCTATCTGTTGATGTTTTTACAGAGGATAGAATAAGAGTATTAAAAATGCTGTCTTCCCAGATTGCAATTTCAATAGATAATGCCCGTTTGTATGGTGAGCTTAGCAGCAAGAACATTCAAATTACGAATCTTCTAAAAGCAACTACGGAAATGTCAAAGGCGACCTCTAAGGTGGATGCTGCATCAGTTGCCATGCATCACTTAGCGGATCTTGATAACAATATAGATCTTAGTCAGGTGGAATTATTTTTATTGCAACAAAATGCCGAACATTATATCGGCTATACTCTCTGGAAATCTTCGCAACAGATTAGCGCCCCTTCACCGTATCAATTGAGCCCTATAAGAAATAAAAATATTATTGATCATGGGAATATTTCTTTTAGAGATAATTGCTTAACCTTTAAAGTGAAAAGTGACAAAAAAGATTTTGCTGTAATTGAAATACGTCACTACCACGGTCGATTTTCTCAAATCGAAGAAACTAAAAAACTAGTCGAAGGTATCTCGGGTTCTCTTGCGTTAACCATGGAAAATATGGAGGCTGAAGAAAATACGCGGTTGTCAGGTATAGGGGCGATGGCAGCGTCAATCATTCATGACTTAAAGAATCCAATTAGTGTGATATTGGGCTACGCAGAATTAGCGGGTGAAGATTTGTTGACACTGCCCGAGCGGAAAGGTTATTTGGACATAATTTCTAATGAGGCTGCCAGGCTGTCYGCCATGGCACATCAAGTGTTGGAATATAGCCGCGGCGAAATTGAGCTGGACTWGCAAACGGTAGACTCCGATCAGTACATTAATGACGTATCAAAAGTATTGCGACCACTATTTGAACAAAATGGAATGAGTTTTCGTTTGGATATACAATATCACGGCGAGTTTACTATTGATGCTGATCGAATAAGG
Source organism: Moraxellaceae bacterium (assembly GCA_002402125.1). Classification (GTDB taxonomy): domain Bacteria; phylum Pseudomonadota; class Gammaproteobacteria; order Pseudomonadales; family Ketobacteraceae; genus 42-54-T18. Next base: position 12,961 of record NVVG01000070.1, on the reverse strand, counting down.
CGTGTGCTACTTAATCTGGCGATCAATGCCAAAGAAGCAATGACTGAACARCCAAAGAAATCAACATTCAAATTGTCGGTTATACAAAGCAACAATAATATTCAATTGATCGCTGAGGATAATGGGCCTGGAATTCCAGATGAGATTAAAACGACGTTATTTGAACCCTTTGTCACTTCGGGGAAAGTGAGCGGAACGGGTTTTGGCATGTCTATTGTTAAGAAAATGGTTGAAGCCCATAACGGAGAGATTAGTTTTCAGTCGAGCCCYGAAGAMGGCACAGTATTCACCYTAACTCTGCCAATGATACAGATTRTTCGAACCGAACGGGAGATATCGCCCTCGTTAAAATTAGATTCAGCCCCAGTTGGTGAAATAGAAGCTATTCGAAGTGGAACAAGTATYCTTGTAGCCGAAGGCAATCCCGTGAATCAAAAGATGATTGCTGCGTTGCTGGAGAGCATTGGATATCAATGTGATGTGGTAGGTAGTGGTCATATGGCGCTAGATGCGCTCGAGAGCAAATATTATGACTTGGTGTTGATGGACGTTGAAATGCCTGGTCTCAATGGCAATGACACAACGATGACTATTCGTAAAACCCAGTCAGCTTTTCAGCATATCCCTATCGTAGCCCTGGTGACCAGTAACTCGGAAGAAGATCGGCATCATTGCTTTGCTTCTGGTGTAGACGAGATAGTGTCAAAACCGATTAAATTCGATACGCTGGCGAATACATTGGTCGCTCTAATCGGTGGTCCAGGAGCCTCATAGGCTCTAGCCAGGAATTTAACCGGTTGAAATACCAAAGCTAACTCATGCTTATCATTCCATCTCGGCTATACTTCTTTGATGTGTGGCCGGTGAACCCTCAAATTGTCAGTACTTTGTGAATTTCAAGGTGAGTTTCAAGTGTACGGCCTGTATACCTTTGAATTGTTAGAGCAGATATTTTTGTTTATATGAATATTCTTATTGTTGATGATGAAGAGCCCTTACGCACCCTGACGGCGCAGTATGTTAGCAACGCAGGACATATGCCTGTTGCCGTGGCGAGCGGCGCTGAAGCGATTGAAGCATTTGGCGTGTTTGATATAGATATGGTAATTCTCGATGTCACTATGCAAGAAATGGATGGTTTTGAAACCTGCGTAAAGATACGAGAAATTCTCGGGGAGCGTTGGATCCCAATAGTATTCTTAACAGCCAATACTGAGACGGAGCATTATGAGAAGGGAATCGCTTCTGGTGCCGACGATTATTTACTTAAACCCGCTAACCCGGTTGTTCTTCGGGCTAAGATTAATGCGATGGCCCGTATCGTTGATATTAACGCTAAGTTAGAAAAGGCTTATGCAGAATTGGAGAAACAAAGTTTAGTTGATTCTCTGACTCAGGTAACTAATCGCAAAGGTTTTTTTGATCATGCGGAACGTTGTCTAAAAACTGCCAAGAGAGATAAGTCTGCATTATCTGTTTTGATGATCGATGTCGATCACTTTAAGCAGTTTAATGATAACTACGGACACCTTAAGGGGGATGAAGTTTTGCGCACGGCAGCAGAGGAGATGGCCTCAAAATTGAGACGCCCGTTAGATATGTTTGCGCGTTATGGTGGAGAGGAGTTTGTAGCTATTTTTCCAAATACCGATTATGAAGGCGTGCAGCAAGCGGCAGAAGCGATGTGCTTAGCGGTGGCAGAACTCAAAATCCCTCATTTGCATGGAGGTGGTATCGGATTTGTCACGGTGAGTGTCGGTATGTGTTATTGCGTAGATGCCAGTGAATTTTCCCTTGAAGACATTATCTCAGTAGCGGACAAGGCGCTGTATGTTTCCAAAGATCAAGGTCGTAATAAGGTATCTTATTCAACGCTGGGTGACTAATGGTTAGGACTTCTAACCAGATTCTGTTTCTGCAATTTTAAGTATTTTCTGATTGATGGCGCGTAATCCATTGGTGCGTGACGGGCTCAGATGTTTATTGAGTCCGAGTTTTTTAAAGATACCTTGGATGTCAGAGCCTAATATTTCACTGGCTTGCTTGCCGTTATAATAACTGAGTAAAATCATTGCAAGCCCTTTTACAATTCGCGCATTGCTATCAATAGAAAACGATAATATCCCATTCCTATTTTGGTGGCTTAACCAGACGGTAACATCACATCCCATTACAAGATGATTGTCATCACGGTTATTCTCCGGATAAGGCGGCAGTTCTTTTGCTAGGCCCATGATAACCCGATAACGCGATTCCCAGCCTTGAGATGCGAGCAGCCTTACTGTAAGTTCGTCGATGCTGGGAAGGACTGGAGTGACAGTTGTTGTGTGTGAAGGGGGGGCAGCAAGAATCTTCTCCAAGCAATCAAAACAACGATGCACTTCCTCAATCGTATTGTAAAACGCAAAGGATATTCTAAGTGAGCCATCGATATTCAGGTGATCCATGAGAGGCATTGTGCAGTGATGCCCGGTACGTACGGCAATGCCTTGTTGGTCCAATAAGGTGCCAACGTCACTGGCATGATAGCCGCGGATATTAAAGGCCAATAGGCCAATGATGTTAGTGCTTTGTGCAACCAATTCCAATGAGGGTAGGTTTGCAGCGCGTTGCTGCGCGGCCGCAAGTAATTTTTCTTCATGATGTCTGCAGGCCTCCCGGTCTAATTGTTGAAGAAATTCTACCGCAGCGCCTAAACCAATAACCCCTGCGATATTGGGTGTGCCGGCTTCAAATTTGAAAGGTAAATGACTGAAGGTGGTGCCGGAGAAAGATACCCGTTGTATCATCTCACCACCGCATTGCCACGGCGGCATGGCATTTAATAGTGATTCTTTGCCGTACAAAACACCAATGCCGGTAGGTCCAAACATTTTGTGGCCGGAGAAACAATAGAAGTCACAATCCAATGCTTGTACATCCACCGGAAGATGGGCGATCGCTTGTGCGCCATCGATGACCGTGACAGCGTTGACGGTTTTGGCTTTTTCAATGATCTCTTTTATCGGATTGATGGTGCCTAGGCTATTAGACACATGGCAAATAGAAACTATTTTGGTGTTGCTGGATAACAGCCTGTCAAATTCGGTTAGGTCCAATTGGTTGTCTAAGGTCAGTGGTATCACTTTTAAGATAGCGCCTGTTTGTTCTGCCAACATTTGCCAGGGCACGATATTGGCGTGGTGTTCCATCAAAGAAATAAGGATTTCATCGCCAGCGCTTAGGTTGGAACGACCATAACTTTGAGCAATTAAATTAATGGATTCCGTTGTGCCTTTAGTCCAAATTATTTCGTGGCTATGTGCCGCATTAATCAGTGATTGGATCGTTGCGCGAGCGTGTTCAAAGCGCTGTGTGGCAATGGCGCTTAAATGGTGGCTAGCGCGATGAACATTGGCGTTCTGTTTACTGTAGTATGTATCAATCGCATTAATCACCGATGCTGGTTTTTGCGTGGTCGCAGCATTATCAAAGTAAATCAATGGATGTTCGTTTGCGCTTTCCTGTAATATGGGGAATGCATGACGAATATCGGAAATTGTAAATGATTTAGTCAATGTTGTTTCCAGCGATATACGGTAATTCAAGGGTTCTATATTGGCTATATTATGGCAAAAAAGGGTCGATGACACCCTCTATGAAGTAAGATCTGCCGGTAAAACACGTCGCCTTTATACAAATGGGGTATTGCATAGCCAATATAATCCAAATGAGGTGATTACGGGTAGTGTTTGGGACTTACTTTTATTACCCGCATTATGTGTACCAGAAGAAAATATTAAACGTATCTTGGTGCTAGGTGTTGGTGGTGGGGCAGTGCTACATCAGCTAAATACACTGTTGTCACCGGATATTCAGATCGGTGTCGAGTTATCAGCAATGCATGTGATGGTAGCGCAGCAGTTTTTCTCGTTAACGCAACCTAATATTGTGCTACACCGAGCGGATGCGGTATCTTGGCTAACGGCATATCAGGGGCCTAAGTTTGATCTGATTATAGATGACCTCTATGGCGACGAAAACGGCGAACCGGTACGGACAGTACCGCTAACAGCATCCTGGACAGAAATCCTGTTGTCTAATCTGGCGGATGATGGTGTGCTTGTTATTAATACCGTGTCTTCGGAAGAACTCAATGGCTCGCATTTAGTGGCTGGTGGAGTGATGGAGGAACATTTTTCGTCGGCATATCGTTTTGCAACCCCGCGTTGTCATAACGCGGTGGGAGCATTTTTTAAGTTGCCTACAACACAGGATGTGTTGCGAAGGCGGATTATTACCACGCCAATCTTGGAGAAAGCAGAGCGCAAGGGTTTGCTTCAGTACACAACAAAAAAATTACTTTAGTAGCGATTGTTAGCGCTTACACAGCACCAGTTTGAAACTATCGTTTTTAGCGAGCAATGAAACTTTGTCAAACAGTGTTTGTGCTTTCTGTTCCAGCGGAATAAATTGATTCACTACAAATACTGCATTGCCTTTGGCGTGTAGTCTTTTGTGAGTTTGTTCAAGAAATAACTGGGTTAGATTGTTTTCAACAGAGAATCCTTTATGAAAAGGAGGGTTGCATAAGATTAAGTCAAAGCGCCCGCGGATTGAATGGGCGCAGTTATCTTCAATGACGTCAAATTCTTGCTTTGACACCTTTAGGTTTTCTTCACAGCTGCGTAATGCAGCGGCATTGTTATCGGTTGCGGTTATCTTTTCAAAGTTCACCAGCTTAGCGGCCATCATCGATAGATATCCGTAACCACAACCGAGGTCTAAAAGTGTCGTTGGTACTTTATGTAGTTGATTGAGTAAAGTGGGTAGCTGTTGAATTAAAAACTCACTGCCTTTGTCTACTTTGTTCCAACCAAATTGACCGGGTTTGGTTAAAAAGGTAAAATCTTCACAGGTCACATTACGTAGTTCACCATAGTTTTTATCATCGAGCAGCTTATCAGCATTGACCGAACCTTTGCTTATAATTGCTAGATGAGAGGATTGTCCACCTTTTGTTTTTTCCACTGAGCCGTTAAACAGTTTGCTGGCTTTGTCGATGTAGGTTTTTGCGCCTTCATTTTTATAACCGGCTAATGCCAGCTTTCCGCCAGGTTTAAGGACGCGGGCAGCCTGATTGATAACATGGTGGACAACGGCTTTTTCCTTGGATATACGAAAAAATATTTGGTCAATGCTATTGTCTTCATAACCGCTAAAATCAAAATCACTAAAAATGGCGGTGACCTTTTTCTCTTTTAGTTCTTGTTGTAAATCGAATCGATTACAGATCAGCGTTGGTAGGTTGCTACAGGTATTGGCGGCATAGGCTACATCGGTAGAGGATATATTTTCATCCAATATCCAAATGTTGTTATCGTCTGGGTTCGTGGTGTTTTTTTGTAAGGTAGTACTTAGTAGTGTCAGGGCTAAATCATTCATTGGATACTATTAATTTCAGTCTGTGTGAGTGGTCGATATTCACCGACGGCGAGGGACTCATCTAAGGTAATCTCGCCAATGGCGGCCCTATGGAGGGAAGTGACTCGGTTGTTGGTCGCGCCAAACATACGTTTTACTTGGTGATACCGACCTTCGGTAATAAGCAGTTCTGCTCGTTGCGGTTCAAGAATGTTCAATATGGCTGGCCGAGTGGGTTTAAGCTCATCTTTAAGCTGGATACCTTCTTTAAACAGATCAATGCTGTCGATGTTGATGGGAGCATCGGTGGTAGCAATATAACGCTTTTGGCAGTGATGTTTAGGGCTAGTAACATTGTGCAACCAATTACCATCATCTGTCAGTAGCACTAGACCAGTGGTGTCAATATCTAAGCGGCCAGCAATATTGAGTTTTTCGTATAACGGCACATCTAGCATAAGATCTAGCACGGTGGGGTGTTCTGCGTCCCGATTGGCGCAAACGTAGCCATTAGGCTTGTTCAGCATAAAATAACGTGGTTGCGGCTCATTAACCGTCTGACCAAACAATGTAATCTGTTGATCGGCATTGACGTGAACTGAAGCGACTTTAGCAATAGAGCCATCTATTTTGACTTTGCCCTGGCGAATCGCCTTTTTAATCTCTGAACGGCTAATGCCGGTGCTATTGCTGAGTAATTTGTCTAAGCGCATCGTCTGATTGGTTTGGGTTGAAAATGTCCAGGGTGAAAATAGTGCAGTGGCACGGGATGCGCCATTGTACTGAATAAATGCTGTGCTATCCAATGGTCTTATATGCACATAAGCCTCAGAGAGGGTCGCCCTTATGTGTTAAGGTATGTGGCGCGAAAAATAGGAGCAAATACGATGGAATCAGGTTCCAAGTCTTGGATGTTTTGGTTGGCAGTATTGTTGTGTGTATTGGTGCCCGCATTGGGGGTGACCAAGCCGTTGGCGTTTGAGTCGGTGAGTATTGCAAAAATCACAGAATTATTGGTAATATTTTTTGTGGTGACGCTGTTTATGGAGCGGGCGCAAGAGGTCATTCTTACTACATGGCGTGCGCGAGGGGGCGAACAGTTAGACCTTACCATTCGAAAACATAAACGAGCGATACAGCGTCAAAAGAAGCTAGCGCCTGAGCAAGTAATTGATGAGACTCTCTATGATCAGCTAGAGTTGGTTCGAATAGAGCGAATGGACTATCGGGCGTACACCCGAGTGATAGCGTTACGGCTGGGATTGCTTTTTGGCTTGGTGATTAGCATCGCCGGAGTACGTAGCCTTGGTATGTTGGTCGATGTCAAAACACTCGCCAGCCTTGGGGGGCTGCAGTTGGCCCTATTTCATATGGTAGACGTGTTGTTAACGGGTAGTGTGATTGCCGGCGGCAGCGACGGCATTCATAAAATGACCGAGCTTTATCGCTCCTATATGGATGTTAATGTGCAACGCAATAAACGTAAAAAACACCAGATAGATGTGATAGAGGGTTGAAGGTGTTATTATGACCAGATTAGAGGGGACTGATTGTCTCTGGCAAATGTTGTAAATTCAAGTAGTAATTTAAGGTAGTGGTCTGGTGTTAAAAATATCCCTCAGCGTATCCATCCCTGACGATGAAATAGATCTTTCCGCGATTCGCGCACAAGGCAGTGGTGGGCAGAACGTTAATAAGGTCTCCTCAGCAATACATCTGCGGTTTGACATCAGAGCCTCTTCGTTACCGGATTTCTATAAACAGGAACTATTAGCGCTACGAGATCGACGTATTAGCAAGGATGGGGTCATTGTTATTAAGGCGCAAATATTTCGTACCCAAGAGAAAAACCGAGACGATGCGCTGGCACGCTTGCAGGAGTTAATTAAAAGTGTGGCGGTTGTTAAGAAGGCGAGGCGAGCAACCAAACCCACTAGAAATTCTCAAAAACGTCGGATGGACAGTAAGACCAAACGAGGAAATATCAAGTCGTTACGGGGTCGTGTTTCGGAGTAATGAAATCGAAACGAACACGGCTGGATCGATTTATGAGCGCGCAGCTTTGTATTAATCGCGGTGACGTGAGACTGATGTTAGCGCAAGCACGTATTATTGTTGATGGTATCGTCGCCACCGATGTGCAGCAGAACATCAATGAGTTTTCCCATGTGGTTCTGGATGGGGTAGTGTTGCAAGCGCAAACGCCATGTTACCTGATGATGAATAAACCCATCGGTGTCGTCAGTGCAACCAAAGACGATAAACACCAAACGGTTATCGATTTGCTCGACATGCCCAACAAAGAAAATTTACATATTGCCGGTAGATTAGACCTTAATTCATCGGGATTGTTATTGTTAACTAACGATGGTCAATGGTCGAGAAATCTCTCGGCGCCTGAAAAAAATATTGCTAAGCGATATCGAGTTACTGTTAAGAACCCAATTCTGCCAGATTACATCCAAGCCTTTGCAGAAGGCATGTATTTTTCTTATGAGGATATAACAACGCTACCAGCAAGATTACATATTATTGATGAGTGTGTAGCGGAAGTTCATTTGATTGAAGGGCGTTACCATCAGATAAAGCGAATGTTTGGTCGGTTTAGAAATCCAGTGTTGGTATTGCATCGCTCGGCAATAGGGGGTTTGGAGTTAGATGCTAAATTAACCCCTGGACAAAGCAGAATGTTAACGCAGGTCGAGGTAGTTGGTGTTGGGCGGGGTGAGATATAGAAGGGCGTTTCGTCGGGCAAGAAATATCCCTTTTCCACCATTCAAACAAGTAAATTGCGCTAAGATTTGGGTGTTTATTGATCGCTATAGAGGTGTGCGAAACGGCATGCCGTCTTTCCATAGGCTTCTTTTGACACATAAATTTAGGCTAAGTGTTGGAAGAAAAAGAAATGATGTGTTTGTATAATTTACCTTACAAGGCAGATTATGTAGAATGGCTTTTAATGACGTATGAATATTGATCTGACGGAATGATTTTCAGGGTTAAGCTGTTGATATAAATAGGGAGTTTGTGTTTGTGCGAGAGGTGCTGAAATGCTTGGCAATGTTGCATAATCGAGATTCTGTTGGATATTTCTGTTTTATATTCGAACTGGTGAATTCGGGTATAAATTTCATTTTTCACCAACAATCATGAGTAAAGAAGATGGCTAAAGGTACAGTTAAGTGGTTCAACGCAGATAAAGGTTTTGGTTTCATTACCCCTGAAGATGGTAGTAAAGATCTTTTTGTTCATCATTCAGAAATACAAGCAGGCGGTGGGTATGCCACATTGAATGACGGCCAGGCCGTTGAATTCGAAGTTGGGGAAGGTCAAAAAGGCCCTTGTGCAACTAAGGTTGTTCCTGTTTAAGCTGCAATATATAGCAAGCTAAGGCAGTCGTGCGGCTTCGCCGCCCGCTGCTTTGGCGGTTATTCCTAAGGGTGTGCCTCAGTATCTAAAGGGGGCAAATATTTCAACACCCCATAATGAGTGATTCTTGATCTTCCATTGCCTAATTGTAAGGGTAACTCTAGCTCTGTTCCCCAAAACCGCTTACGGATAGACCGGAGTCCGCTTTTTTGCTATTCCTGATATATCGATTAAACATCTTATTCTCTTGCAGATTACTCTGTATTTAGATGTATTTATTCTAAGCGCATCAGGTGCTATTTCAAAATTGAATTAAACAAGTCCGCAGCTCAATATTCACTCAGCATTTTAATCTTTCGATAGATTTTAATTTTATACTTGGATGATAGATTTCACGGTATCACAGCTGGCGCGCCCTATATAGTCAATCTATAGTATTAAATAAGCCAGTGCTTCTGCTTTAAATTTGACTAAGGAAGGAGACAATGAAGAATACTCCATTTTGTATAATCGCTTTGTGTTTCGTACCTAATTTAGTAATTGCACAAGATGCCAGCTTTAATGAGGTGATTGGTACTGCCGAAAAACGCTATGATAATGTTCAGGGTCTATCCCAATCGATTACGGTATTTCAAGATTGGGAGTTAGAAGAAAAAGACATTAATGGTTTTGTCGACCTAGGCGTTATTACTCCCGGTTTGACCGTCACTAAAAATGAAGGTTTTAAAACGGTCATCGCTATTCGTGGGGTAGGCAATGAAGCCAACCAGAATGCGACCGCTAATCCCTCTGTCTCCTACCATCTCGATGGTGTTTATATCGCTTCCCCATTTGCGTTGCAGACCGAATTTTTTGATTTGGAAAGGATAGAAATCTTAAGAGGCCCTCAAGCGACCGTATTTGGGCAAAATGCCACCGGCGGTGCTATCAATTTGATTACACGTGACCCGAATACATCAGGTTTCGAATCCGGTTTTTCTGTTGGTGCGGGTGATTATGGTTTGATTAAAGCAACGGGTTTCGTTAACGTGCCGATTGGTGACAGTGTTGCTGTTCGTTTGTCGGCAAAATTGCATCAACACGATGGTTATACCGATAACCTCACACTTGATCAGGAATTAGATGACCGGGATAGTCAAAGCCTGCGTGCGCGATTAATGTGGGAGGCCAGTGATGACCTAACCGTATTTTTGAATGCTTATCTGTTTTCTGAGGATATTAACGGCTCGGCACAGAAGAGCATATTAGATACTACGGCGGATGCAAGAGAGTTGCGGCAAGACTCTGTTTCTAGTTATGAATTGGACTCAAGTGTTTACAGTTTAAGGGTTGAATGGGATATAGAGCCCTTTGCGGTTAACTATGTCGGCAGTTATCAGGATGATGATATAACCGTTCGGCGTGATAACGATCGTATAGATTTTAATGCGTTGCCTCCGTTTACATTATTAGGTTCCTACTTTGACCCTGAAACCAATCAGCAAACCACCACCACCCAGGAAATCTACCTGGTATCCAACGAGGCTCTGTTTGATAGATTGGATTGGATAGCCGGTGTATTTTATTTGGATACCGAGATCGATATTTTGATTCGCGAAAAACTGGATTTCAGTTTTGACGGAATTTTCCAGCCTTTCACAGTCGCCGATGTGCTCGCATTTGGTGGCGAGGTAGGTTTTATTTCCGATTCAAAACCTCAGCGTGAAAGCCTATCCGCGTATCTACGTGGTACGCTAGATATCACCGATGAGAGCCGATTGATTGCCGGCATACGTTACACCGAAGACGAGGTTAACAGCAGTGTAACTAACTTCTTTGGACGATCAGGCACACAGGAATTGAAAGCCAGTACCGAAGAGATGACTGGCCGCATGGCCTTTGAATATGACATTAGTCCATCGATGATGGTTTATACTTTTTATACTCGAAGCTTTAAACCCGGTGGTAGCAATCTGACCTTTGGCACCGAGTCTGTCATTGCCGAGGCGGTGGTATTACCGACCTATGATGATGAAACAGTCAACGCCTATGAGTTGGGTTTTAAATCGGATTTTCTGAAGAACCGCTTGCGTATTAACGCCTCGGTCTATTATTACGAATATGAAAATATGCAATTTCAGGCCACTGACCCTGAGGTATTTCAAGGCGGTGTCTCTAATGTTCCCGAGGCTGAAATCACYGGTTTTTCTKTGGAGCTTTTATCCTATCTTACAGATCAGTTAGTCCTTGATGTGAAACTGTCACAGATCGATACCAAGGTGACATCGTCCTATCTGACACTTGATAACGTTAGGGCCGAAGAGGTCACYAATAATTTGATCTGCTGTGGTTCAGGYCTATTTGATGATAATGTACAACAAGCGAGAGCGGCGGARATTTYYGATATCAAAGGCAATGAATTGCCCAAAACCCCCGATTTTACTGCGGATGTGACTTTGCGTTATTGGATCACATTAGGCACATGGGGAACGCTTAAAAATAGCCTGCAATATACCTATAGAGGTGACATGTACCAACGTATCTATAACAACCCCGATACTGATTTGGTGCCTGCTTACGAAACCATTAATTATGTAGCTTCGTTATTGCCTGAAGGCGGGCAATGGTCGGTTGATTTTATGGCGCTCAACCTCGGTGATGAAGATGGTGTTAATGCCCGATTTACTGACGTGTTTGGAGTGGCCGCAACCTCCGAAGAGTTGATACCTCCACGGCGTTTTATCGTTAAGATGAACTACAATTTTTAATACGAAAATTCGCAAGCTATAGCGGTTGGGGCATAGAGAACTTCTTTGCATCCAGATAAATCGTTACCTCATAGCATCGATATATTCACAAACTCGATGCATAGTTTTTTTATTTATCAATTATGCTATTAAAACAGATTTAAATTACATTCGATATGGCCGTTAGTTTAGCGCGTCCTATTACACGAGCATGGCTTCTTTTTGACAGAAGTACTATAATGAATTTTGCTATTTTGGGGGTGTATATGATTGATAATTATCTAAGAAACTCAGAAATGGAATTGGTGTTTTGGAGGTAGTTGCAAAGCATTATGTTTGAAATAAAAACAATAGCGTTGTTTTTTGTAACCGCTATAGCGGAAATTGTTGGCTGCTACCTGCCTTATTTGTGGCTAAAACAAGATAAAAGTATATGGCTGCTAATTCCTGCTGCTGTCAGCTTAGCCATTTTTGCCTGGCTGTTATCGTTACATCCAGCAGCTGCTGGTCGCGTATATGCAGCCTATGGTGGAGTGTATATATTTGTTGCTATTCTTTGGCTCTGGATTGTTGACGGTGTTACGCCAACGGCATGGGATATTGTTGGTTCTTTGGTGGCAGTTATAGGCATGGCAATTATTATGTTTTCGCCAAGAAATTCCTAACAAATTGGTATGCTAATTATTTTGATTGGGGCAATGTTGATGTATGAGACATTGAGATAAATTTTGACATCGTGGTTGCGATCTAGCTAAGCGTTTATTTGCCACTAAGTAGAGATAAAAATGAATATTGAGCAACTAAAAGAGCTTTGTAGATCATTCCCCGGATCAATCGAAAAAGAGTTGGGGAATCCCTCAAATATATTGTCGTATAAAGTGTACGATAAGAAATTCGCATACTTTAAAACTAGCGAACCAGAGCAGTGGAGGTTTAGCTTTAGGGCTGCACCTGAAAGGTTTCTAGAACTAACGGATCAACCTGGAATCAAGCCAGCAAGATATATGCATCGGTATCACTGGGTATCTATCGTTAATGTTCAATCAATGAATGAAAGCTACCTAAAAGAGTTGGTGGGCTGGTCCTACAATAAGGCTTTGGTTAGTTTGTCTAAGAAGGTGCAGGCGGAAATTAGTGTTTAACAAGAATATGCAATCAGCCCCCGAAAACTTTGACGTTTTTTCTATAAGACATCGAGTATGGAAGAACTTTCTTGCATATACACTTAGATGGATTTAGAAGAAGCAGAGATTTCCTGATGTGGACTTTTGTATTTTATGCGCCTTTATAATATAGGTGTAGTACCTGCGTGTTACTAGCTGTTGGGTAAATTGGAGTGCTAAGTAGATCGTGTTTAAGGCTTAGTAAGCAGGACTCAATAAGAGTAACCTTAATCAATATAATAATTAAACGTGAAATAGTATGATCTTTCCGGTCCCAATAGGCCTTTGGTAAAAGGTGCG
>NVVG01000069.1 GCA_002402125.1 Moraxellaceae bacterium | reverse complement strand
CTGTCCATTGCTGGCGATATTTGCATCTATACCAACCATAACCATGTGATTGAAGAACTGGACTGCGAATAATTCGCCACCACGACTATTTGAATAACCGCCAGACCAGAACGCATCATCGAACAAACAATATAGAGTATTGAACATGTCAGATATGACTCCCAGGGAAATTGTCCACGAACTCGACCGCCACATTATCGGTCAAACTGGCGCCAAACGCGCCGTTGCACTGGCTCTGCGCAGCCGCTGGCGCCGCATGCAGCTAGATGAACAACTGCGTAACGAAATTTCCCCAAAAAACATCCTCATGATTGGGCCTACAGGTGTGGGTAAAACTGAAATTGCCCGCCGCCTCGCCAAGCTTGCCCATGCCCCCTTCATCAAAGTGGAAGCCACTAAATTCACCGAGGTGGGTTACGTGGGCCGTGACGTTGAAAGCATAATTCGCGACCTCGCCGATATGGCAATAAAGATGCTCCGCGAACAAGAAATGGACCGAGTCCATCACAAAGCAGAAGACGCCGCCGAAGACCGTATCCTCGACGCCTTACTGGCACCGGTACGAACCGATTGGACAAAGGAAGAAGAGCCTGCTCCGGAAGACTCTGCCGCACGACAACTGTTTCGCAAACGCCTGCGCGAAGGTGATTTGGATGACAAAGAAATTGAAATTGACCTCGCATCCCCTTCTGTGGGGGTAGAAATCATGGCGCCACCCGGCATGGAAGAGATGACCAGCCAGCTGCAAAACATGTTTTCCAGCATGAATACCGGCAAGAAAAAAACCCGTAAATTAAAGATTAAAGACGCCTACAAACAGATCAAAGAGGAAGAAGCCTCCAAACTGGTCAACGAAGATGACCTCAAGAGCAAAGCTATCGATGCCGTGGAACAAACTGGCATTGTGTTTTTGGATGAAATAGACAAGGTCGCAAAACGTGCCGAAGGCGGTGGCACCGATATTTCACGTGAAGGCGTGCAACGCGACCTGTTACCTCTGATCGAAGGTTGTACGGTGAGCACCAAATACGGCATGGTAAAAACCGATCACATCCTGTTTATTGCCTCCGGTGCTTTCCACTTTGCCAAACCCTCTGACCTGGTACCGGAATTACAGGGCCGACTGCCAATTCGGGTGGAACTTGAGGCACTAACGGCAAATGATTTTGAACGCATATTAACCGAGCCTAGAGCTTCATTATCTGAGCAATATAAGGCCTTACTTCTTACCGAGGGTCTCAAGATTGAATTTGACGACAGTGCCATTCGGCGCATTGCGGAGATCGCCTGGCAGGTAAACGAGACCACAGAAAATATCGGCGCCAGACGCCTGCATACGGTAATGGAAAAACTCACCGATGAGATTTCCTTTGAGGCGGCCGATTTAGCCGCCAAACAAGCGGGAGAACCTATCAAAATTGACGCCGAATATGTGGATGAACGCTTAGGGGCATTGGCCAATGACGAAGACCTCAGCCGTTTTATCCTCTAACCCGTATCACCGTTAAAGAACTCAGCCTATGCTATCGCCATCACAGATAAAGCTGCATAAAAAATCCCAAACCCTAGAGCTGGTCTTTGATGGCCAGTCCTATCACCTGCCTAGTGAGTTGTTACGGGTTTTCTCCCCCTCTGCCGAGGTGCGCGGCCACGGCAAAGACCAAGAGATCCTGCAAACGGGTAAAAAGTTTGTCGCTATCAACAATATCGAAGCCATCGGCAATTATGCCATCAAGCTAACCTTTGATGATGGTCACAATACCGGTATTTACTCCTGGGATTACCTGCTCGACCTGAGCCAAAACCAAGAAGTACACTGGCAACATTACCTAGACCTCCTAGAGAAGGCCGGCGCCAAGCGGTCACCTACAGAAATAGGCCGCTGGTCGAGTTAATCCCGGCATTGACTCAACACCCCCAATCCGCCAAGATACGGGCCCTATAAACGAGGGCCAGCTCCGCAATGTCTGAACAAAAAACAACCCATTTTGGCTATCAAACTGTACGCACCGAAGACAAGGTCAAGAAAGTTGGCGAAGTCTTTCACTCCGTTGCCGCCAGTTACGACATCATGAACGACCTCATGTCCATGGGTATTCATCGCTTATGGAAACGTTACACTATCGAGCTCAGCGCGGCCCGCCCCGGCCAAACCATTCTTGATATCGCCGGCGGTACCGGCGACCTAGCGATGAAATTCTCACGTCTGGTAGGAAAAAGCGGCAAAGTCGTGCTAGCCGATATCAATGATTCGATGTTACGCGTGGGTCGCGACAAACTGTTAGACAAAGGTTACGTCAACAACATCGAGTACGTGCAAGCCAATGCCGAGAGCCTACCCTTTGCCGACAATACCTTCGATTGCATCACTATCAGCTTTGGTTTACGCAACGTCACCGACAAACAAAAAGCCCTAAAATCCATGACCCGCGTGCTGAAGCCAGGTGGCCGCTTATTGGTATTGGAATTTTCTAAACCCACCAATAAGCTGATGGAAAAAATCTATGACCGCTACTCGTTTACCGTACTGCCATTGATCGGTAAATTTGTCGCCAAGGATGCCGACAGCTACCAGTATCTCGCCGAATCCATTCGCATGCACCCTGATCAAAAGACCCTTAAAGATATGATGCGCAAGGCGGGTTTAGAGCAGGTGGAATATCACAACCTGACCAATGGCGTTGTTGCCTTACATCGCGGTTTCAAATTCTAATCATGGCTAATGATCCCCAGCGTCACTCACTGGTACCCAGTTTTTTTGCCGAACGCTTAGAGACCATGCTCAACCGAGCATTACGCTATGCCCCAGGGTCACAGGCCGCTTTAGCCGAACTCGAGGGTGACAGCATAGCGCTGATTGCAACCCACCCCAATCTACAACTGCTGTTGGCATTTAGCGACAATGAAATTAATGGTATTAGAGTATCGAGTTATTGGGAAGAAACCCCATCGGCGGCCATCAAAGGGCCATTGATTTCCATTCTATTTCAGCTTGGACTGAACAAAAGCCCTGGCGAACTGATTGCCAGCAACATCCAAGTGGAAGGTGACCAGGATCTCGCGCAACGGCTCGCCACAATATTTCGCGAGACAGATCTTGATCTTGAGGAGCCACTGGCGCGCTGGGTCGGTGACGTTGCCGCGCACCAAGTAGGCCAAGCAGCCCGCTCGGCTTTTGGCTGGCTAAAAAAAACCGCACGCACCTTGTTGGATGATGGCAGCCATTATCTTCGTGAAGAAGGCCGGCAAGTGGTAGAAAAAGAAGAACTCAACCACCTCAATGACGACATCGACGGCATTCGAGATGATTACGAGCGGCTCGAGGTGCGGGTACAACATTTGCGGGCAAAACAAAAACCCGCTGAGGGCAGTGCTACCGACAAAGTTAACGATAATGTTAACGACAGTGCAACTATCAGTACCGACAATCCTTTTGAGCCTCGGCTCAGCCCGCAAGACGCAAACAAGCCTCAAAATACTAACAACACCCCCACTTAACACGCAGAGATTATTCCCTTGAAGCAATTAGGCCGCTTTCTTACTATCCTCCACGTATTTGCGAAGTATCGACTCGACCAATTGCTTCCCGATCACGCCGCCGCTCTTCCTATTCGTATTCTATTTCGACTAATCCCCAGTGCGTGGTTTGCTTCCACCGAAAAAGATCCCTGGACCCGGCTGCGTTTAGCGCTGGAAGAACTCGGCCCGGTGTTTATCAAATTTGGCCAACTGCTCTCCACTCGTCAGGATATACTCAGCGAAAAAGCCATTGAAGAATTGTCAAAATTACAAGATCAAGTCCCCCCCTTCGATGAGGACGCCTCCGTGGCCATTATCGAAAAGGAACTCAAGGCGCCGGTTACATCCTTATTTGCCCAATTCGAGAAGACCCCCTTGGCATCGGCATCGATTGCCCAGGTACATACCGCCAAGCTACATAGCGGCGAAGAGGTGGTGGTTAAAGTTGTCCGCCCCAATATTGAAAAAATCGTCAAGCAAGATATCGCTCTCATGCAATCTATTGCTAACTGGGTACAAAACACCATTGCGGACGCTCGTCGCTTCCACCCGTTACAGATCGTCAACGATTACGAACACATCATATTAGGCGAGCTGGACATGATGCGTGAGGCCGCCAACACCTGCCAGTTCCGCCGCAACTTCACCGACTCGGCGTTATTATATGTACCGGAAATCTACTGGGATTACTGCAGTAGCAACGTGCTGGTGATGGAACGCGTATATGGGGTGCCTATCTCCGATATAGAAGCCATCAAGGCTGCTGGCATCAACTTAGAAACCATGGCTGAGATTGGGGTAGAGATATTCTTTACCCAAGTATTCAGCAACAACTTTTTCCATGCCGACATGCACCCCGGCAATGTATTGGTATCCTTAGAAAATCCTGATCAACCTCAGTATATCTCCATTGATAACGCCATCGTTGGCTCCCTCAGTCGAGAAGAGCGCTACTTATTAGCCCGCCAATTAATGGCGTTGCTAGACAAAGATTACGAACAAATTGCCCTGCTGCTAATTGATGCCGGATGGGTACCTAAAACAATTCGGGTCAAAGAGTTCGAACATGCATTGCGCGGCATTCTAGAGCCGGTCGTAGAACGCCCCTTGGGAGATATCGAATTTGGCCCGATTCTGATCAGCCTCTTCCAAACCGCTAGACGCTTTGAAATGCAGGCACTGCCGCAGTTCTTATTGTTAGAAAAAACCTTGGTGCATGTGGAGGGGCTGGGGCGCCAATTGCACCCAGGTTTGGATATATGGAAGTTAGGTAGACCACTGCTAGAAAACTGGATAAAAGACCAAATGGGGCCAGATGCCGTTCTAAAAGCCATAAAACGCAGCACTCCGGGGTTATTTGAGCAGATTCCTCAGATCCCCAAGATGGCCTGGGAAGCCCTCGATGAGGTGCGCAAATTCAGCGAAAACCAAGAGCGTTTCTTGCATCAATTGGAGACTCGCCACCTGCATCAGGTACGCCGCGACCGTATCACGCTATTAGTCGGCTGTGCTGCTATCATCACCGGCGCCATCTGGGCGATGCGGCCCGATTTAGTACCTGAAATATCCCTAATTCCTTGGCCAGCCTGGTTACTTGGCTTAGGCGGGTCGGCTATATTATTCAGCAAAGTCATCTACCGTAAAAAACAACTATAGTTAGTTAACCAGAGAAACAATTCTACCCGCGTAAAAGTTGTCAAAATAAGTTAAGATACACAGTGTTACCGTGAGATCGAGAGAAGATGAGCGACGTATTAGCAGCACTAGATAAGGTATTGGACGCACGCAAAAATGCCGCGCCTGACACCTCCTACGTTTCCAGCCTGTATCACAAGGGACTGAACAAAATCCTTGAAAAAATTGGCGAAGAAGCAACGGAAACCATTATTGCGGCAAAAGATGCCGAACAGAGTCAAGACAACAGCGATCTCATCTATGAAACTGCTGACCTTTGGTTTCACACATTAGTGATGCTGCATCAGCGCGGAGAAAACTCACAGGCGGTATTGTCTGAACTAGCACGACGATTCGATTTATCAGGGTTGGAAGAAAAAGCCAACCGTAGCAAATAAGCGGAGAACATCATGGGTATTGGCGGCATTGGTATTTGGCAACTGGTTATTATTTTGGTCATAGTGTTACTACTCTTTGGCACCAAGCGGTTGCGTAATTTGGGCGGTGACTTAGGTGGCGCAATCAAAGGTTTTAAAAAAGCCATGGGCAATGAGGATAAAGAGTCCTTAGACCAGCAATCCACCCAATCAACGGCTGCTGAAGAATCTTCCTCAACGGAAGAGACCAGCAAAAACAAAGAAGAAACCAAATAACACGAAAGCAATTCCACGCCAGCGAGACAGCAACTCAAATTGGCAGCTCATGTTAGCAACTCGTGTTGGCAACTCGTGTTCGCAACTACAGCCTTCATAGTCATAAGCAGCAAAGCTACGGGTCATTCATGTTTGATATCGGTTTTTTCGAACTCATCTTAATCGGCATTATTGGATTGGTTGTGCTTGGCCCCGAGCGCCTGCCGCATGCCATTCGAATGACAAGCGCATGGATAGGGAAATTTCGTCGCGCCAGCTTGGCGGTAAAAGAAGAACTGGAAAACGAAATCAATACCAAAGAAATGACCCAACGCATCCAAGAACAAATGAATGATCTTGGATTAGATGAACAAACCTTGAAACAGTCGCTGGACCTCGAGTCAGCAGGCTCAAAGCCAGATTCAACGTTAGATTCAACTACAGCACCAACCTCACAAACACCCGAGCCACCGTCCACGCCCTAACGCCAAACATCCACCCGGCTCGACCTACCTCTGGACTTATCACTTCTAATGACGAACTCAAATAACGACGGCAATCAGCCACTATTAGCTCACATCATAGAGCTGCGAGATCGCTTGTTGCGCGCTATCTATTCCATTGGAATCATCTTTTGCGGGCTTTTTTACTTTGCTAACGACATCTACGAGATAGTCTCCAAACCCATCCGCGATCAGCTTCCTGAAGGTAGCACCATGATCGCCACCGATATCACCGCCACCTTCTTCGCGCCGTTTAAATTAACCTTGATGGTGTCCTTTTTCCTGGCGATGCCTGTGCTATTACACCAAACATGGAAATTTATTTCCCCCGGTCTTTATGCCAGCGAAAAACGCCTCGCCATTCCTATGCTCATCAGCAGTGTGCTGTTATTTTATGCGGGCATTGCATTTGCTCACTTCATTATTTTTCCAGTGATCATGGAGTTCTTTACCCACATTGGGCCAGAATCTGTGGCTATCACACCGGACATAACACAGTACCTCTCTATCTCCCTTAAGCTATTTTTTGCTTTCGGCCTGGCCTTTGAAATACCCATTGCGGTTATGTTGGTTATCTGGTCTGGTGCGGCCAGTGCTGCTAGTCTCAGCGAAAAACGTCCCTACATCGTCATCGGCTGTTTTGTATTTGCCATGCTGCTAACACCGCCAGATCCATTTTCACAATCCATGTTAGCCATACCGATGTGGATGTTATTTGAAGTGGGATTATTATTCGGACGTTTGGTTGATAAATCGAAGAAGGAAAAGTCCGACAAGGAAATAGAATCGAGCAAATAGATGCTTGCCCAGAAAACAATCTACATCAGCAGATAGCACGCACTAAAACAAGATCGATGCGTACCACTGAGTTACCACTCAAAGCTTAGATTCACCAAAGAGTAACAATAAAGATCATCTTCCATGTAAGCCTGTGAATCTTGGCAAGCAATCCACGAACCCACTCTAGTTTAATCTCACATCGTGAGCCATAGTACAGGCCTCAACTAAACTGGAGCGAAATCCCATTCATTTTAAAAGTCAGGATAAAACAGGCCGAGTTTATTACCATATTTCACGTTGCCGTTAAAAGATATACCCTTTTCAGTAACCAATAGCGCATTTTGGTTAAACATCGGAGGTTGTGTAGGCCGAACAGCCGATGGCGCATAAAACATATCTTTCATGGTTTCTGCTTGAAGTTTACCGTTTTTCCAAAAAACCAATGAACCTTTAAAGTAATCGGTAATAATGACTCCGCCTTTATAAGCCACCAAATCATCTAGTACGGTATTTTTTCTTTCAAACAACTCGGTCACTTCACCAACACCGCCGTCATCATTCAATTCAATTTTTCCCATAATTGCGGTAGTAGTTCCTCTTCTGATACCGGTAAAATACAGAACATCATCAACCCACTCTAGACCATTAACAAAAAAAACTATTTTGGAAGCCCACAATTCAATGCTCTCAATTTCTTCTGGGTTAGCCATATGTACCTTAAAAATATTAGAAGTTCCCGAATCAGCAATATATAGGTTACCAAACTCGTCAACTTCCATTCCATTTGGAATCCCTAGGCCTGATAATGCACCGATGATTTTCATTTCTATAGTGGGGTGAGGATCGCCATCAATGGTAACATCACTAACAGAGTCTGGCAGATCTTCTATCTTACCCGCGATCAAATAGGACTTTAAGAAATCGCCAAAGTTCATTTTACTACATACACCGTAAACATAATCAGCACGCTGAATAATACCATTTACGAAACATTTATCATGAAAAGTATCTAGCTTGTAGAACTTTCCTTGATCATTTTTAATCACTTCAAAAACATTTTTCCCACCAGAAACAAATAAGCGCCCCTCTGGAGTAAATAATAGATTTTCTGAATCTGGCATATCATCTACAACCAGTTCACTCTCAGATTTACAACCAGAGAGCGAAGAAACAAGAAAAACAGTTAAGGCAAAGATACCAAAATGCGGAGCACAATTAGTTTTTTTAAATCTTTCAAAGTGATGTGTAAACATTGGTTAATCCTATTGTTATAAGTGGTTCCATAATAGCTTGATAAAATTCCCGTTTGATCCATATAAATTTTCTATGAATCAAACAACAATAGGTACGTCGCTATCAAAGTAGGATCATAAATACTTACAAAGCCCAACCGAATTAGTTTAATGACGAGTAATGACAACCTTTCTCGAATCTTGGGAATCTAGCCTACCTCCAAAAGCAAATTTCCCGAGTTTAAACTCACAAACAAACCTAGAATAAATATCTCCCGGCAGATAGCACGCGCCGAAACAAGATAGCTCTAAAATTGCGGTAACACGGACAAAAAAAATCCCAGCTTATACACTTTGAGTGTTTAAGCCGGGAAAACGGAGGTCGGACTTTCAATGTATTGTAGTAGCTACACTACTTCGATAGGGTTTTTTTCCTAAATGCTGCCAAACCACCAAAGCCTAGAAGCACCAACCAATCAATAGAACCCCCTAATATGCCTTCGCCTTCAGTCGACGCTAAGAAATTCGCTGCGTTATAGTACAATGGAACCACATCATGTTTTGGATCCAACAGATTTAGCATATCCCAATGATCCCAATTTCCTTCCAGTTTACCCATGTAATTCCACACACCAGGCTCGACAGGTGAACCATCATAGTCAACATAGGTATCGGTGGACCAGTTTATAGGTGCAGACATTGAACGGGTAGAAGTAATACCATCGTTTGGCCAAGATTCGCTAGTCATAGATATCATGCCGGGAGCGCTGTACTCATAGTTACCCATAAAGTTAACAACTTGAGCTAAGATAAAATTGGTATTTTCGGCCCATCGATGCGTGCCATCAGGTTGCAACTCAGAGCTTTGATTCGCCCAAGAATAGTAAAAAACATCCTCTTCCATGGTCGCATAGGCATTAATCTCGGCAGCGCCCTGTGCGCTTAGGTCATAAAATGCCGAATCTTTTCTATGGTACATCTGACCGGTGATTTCTTTCATGTAAGCCAGAGGGTTTTTCCAGAAGGGTTTATTTTCCAAGCCAAATTGCTCGAGTTTAAAATCATACACAAAACTCAGGCTAAGAGTATTCACAACATTAATCAGCAGGGTAATGATTTTTTCATAGCCACCAATCTGATTATAGATACCGTGAGCAATAGCGGAACCATCATTAGCACCGGACAGCGCAGCGATTGAATGCACCCACTGATTACCGCCTTTGAAGAAATCCGACAAATCCGCTTCGCTAGTGACCGCCATCTCGGCTTGACTACCATTGCGCAGCAATTCAATTAACACACGACCCGTTTGCACGCCTTGGCTATGTGCTAGCAAGTTCACCTTCTGACCGGCCCCAAGCAAATTGATCTTAGTTTTATTAGGATTTTTTCTATGGTCTCTACCAAATCGCTCGTGTCCATATTCAGCAGAATGCGCCTTACCGTAATCGACTTGGGTACCCATCAACTGTGCATAGAGTTCACAGGCTCTATCCCATGAACTTGAAATGGGCCCCATGGCTGGCGTGACAACTACTTTGTGCCCCTCTTCTCTCATGAGTAATTTTTGAATATCTCTAAGACCACCAAAATGCTTGACCCCCAACACTTCATCTCGACCCCAACCAAAGAAACCGTGCACCAACACGATAGGGTATTTATTTAGCCGGTCGGTGGGGGCCGCAGGCTCGGTTGTTGTTGCTGCATGTGAAAAACCGGCAACGGTTGCCATCACCATCCCAGCTACAGATCCTATAATTCTATTATGTAATGTTTTTTTGCTCTGACCCATGATTTTGATCCTTATTATTTTAGATGTTTTCTATATTTTTTATTTTCGTTTTAAACGGCACTAAATTTTAGCCATAAAAAACCAACGCCATAGATCTTGCAGTGCAGAGTAGGCCTTTATTTGACATTTATTTAGTAGTAGAAAAACTAATCTTCCATTTTTACAACGTTAGTTTTTACAACGTTAGTTTTTCAAACGGGGGGAAAGCGTAACGCCAGGGGGTTAACGATAAGTCTGAATTTCTTATCTTCAACAGCATGAACAGCAGCATGAACAACAGTGCAATCAATAATTTTATTCGAGTCATGCGTTGTTGAATTTCTTAACTTATAGTCACTTAACTTAAATTTTCCTAACGTAGACTTACATAAGCTAGAATTACGTAATGTTAAATTATGCAATGTAAAATTATGTAATATCGTGTCAGGTGATTTCATTGTAAGCGCCCCATTTATTGATGTTCTTGTTATTCTTTCTGAAGTCTTATTTTGCGTACTCATCCAATATAGAACTCCGAAAAATCTTTTACTTGTATGATCTGGGGATATTGAAAACTTGCCATTTACTGCGTATTTCAGGTGAATTCTATTAGGCCAGCCGTAAACAAATTTTAGCTGTATGTCTATGATTACCCTGAAATAAAAAATAGTTTAGCAAAAACAAAAGCGATTAAAACCACCCCATCCGCTGGGAAAAACTTGTTATTGGATAAATGTGTCGCTATATTTAGCGCTTAAAACCATGCTGCGCGATCAATGTATTGTTCTTCAGACAATTTACAGCGTCGATACTGACTCATCGTCTGATACATTTTCATTCTTAGCTGGTCTGCGGCGAGCGCGTAATTTTCCTCTCTATTAGCCGTTATATTAGCTGCATCTGATATCAGCTCCTCGTAGGAGCAAGGCTTTCCAATATCAATAGTTATCTTAAATGGCAAGATTAACGGCGGATGCAACGGTATATGCAAAGGAACACTTTTTAGCTTTGGCCCAAAAAAAGTAGCCGCAGCCTCTTCGGCGCCAATAATAGTAATGGGTATAATTGGCACCTGCGCAACATCCGCATACTTCGCCACATGTGGACTGAATTTAAATAACGTATAGCGATCACGAAATGTATGGTAAGACTCTTCCGGGTAAATACACATCAACTTCCCTGACTTCGCCGCACTGACCACACTGCTATCCTCGCAGATATCCCCTGTGTGCTCATCTAAAAAACCACATTCTAAATTTTCAAGCAGGCCTCGCATCACGCTAATTTTGGCATCCCAATGATGCGCGACAAAATGCACCTGCCGATCATCCAACCCAGCAATGAGACACAAAGCATCCCACCAAAAACTACCCGAATGATTGCAGGCCAGCAAAGCTCCCTGCCCTTCGGATACTAGATTCTCTAAGCCAACAACCTCTAACCGAGAGTATTTCCTCACGAAGGGGGAGAGGTTGCGCTGAACAAATCGATACAATACAGACTGAGTTTCCATAGTTACTCCACGTTCGTAAACTCTGAACTAGACTCTAAATTACACACTGAACTAATCATCTAACAAAGGCCCAAGAGGATAAAAATCAAATTATTGCTACAATAGAACAATATAAGGTGTTGAATAAATAGTTAATTGTATGAATCAGGGTTTCTTTATAACTTAACTTGCGATGGCTTTCTTTGATTAGTAATCTGCGGTAAATTAGAAACACGTCCCGATCGATACTCTCATAGAGATTTTTTATGTCTGAACAAAATGATAGTTCTCTACTCTACCTCTGGGAATACCGCACCTTATATTTAGGGCCAATATCAGAGCTGTCTCCTGTTAACCAAGGAGCTTCCTCCTTGCTGATCGGCATTGAAGGCCCCTTTGAATTGGTAGTACAGAACGAAAAAAAGATAACCACTCGTTCTGCTCTCATTCCCGCTGGCGGGCAAATTGAGCTGGATTCTTTTGGAAAGTCTATCGCAATGTGTTATCTAGACCCGCTGGGGGTAGATTTTTCTGCATTGAGAAAAACTATGCAATCAAAATGCAAAGACATATTCTTTGATAGTGAATTCGAAAAATCCAATATTGAGAAATTGTTAAACATCAAGCTAAACGCTTTAGAACCAGCCCAAGCCTACCGAATATTGATAGACGACATTCTTCCCGCTGATGCTTACAACGAAACGCTTAACCAAGTGAGCCCTGARGTTAAGGAAGTYATTGCYATCATTAAGCGAGAACCGTTATTAAATCATTCTAACGATGAACTAGCCGAACGGGTTGGATTGTCGGGGGATAAGTTACAGCGCTTATTCAAGTCCTGTACCGGCATCCCAATAAGGCGCTACCGGTTATGGTACCGGTTATTTGTCACGGCAAATTTGATGGCCTGTGGCATGACATTAACCGATGCCGCATTACAAACGGGATTTTCAGATTCATCTCACTTTAATCGTACTTTTAGAAGCATGCTAGGAATGAAACCTTCGTTTGTGTTACGCCGCAATAACGAAGTCAAAATATTTGCCGGTGGCGATATTGGTGTACATGCCGGCGACACAGATTCAACCGCCTAAGATTCCAGCATAAAAGTTACCGGGCCATCATTCAGCAAGGTCACTTTCATATCTGCGGCAAAAATGCCCGTTGCCACTTTGGGGGTGACTTGCCTCGCCTGAGCAACCGTATAATCATAAAGGCGCTCGGCAAGCTCTGGTCCGCCAGCACTTGAGAAACTAGGCCGCAAGCCTTTGTTGGTATCCGCCGCCAAGGTAAATTGCGAAACGATCAACACTCCACCATCAACATCTAACACCGAGAGGTTCATTTTCTCTTCATTGTCAGCAAACACGCGATAATTCAGTATTTTTTTCAACAACTTATCAGCGCTAGCAGCGTCGTCACGTTTTTCAACGGCTAACAACACCAACAACCCTTGATCTATCTTACCTACCGCCTTGCCGTCTACCGCTACGGAGGCATGAGCCACCCGCTGAATCAATGCCTTCATTCTCGCCCCTTAATAAAAACTTTATAAATAGATGTCCCAAATCATCACCGAGACATCGCCAAAGTGCTGACTTTAAGCTACTTTTAAGAGTACTCTAACAGTAGTAGAAGCCCTTTTACTTTATCTCACGTCAGGTAACCCCGCGCCATGATGATTTTATACCCAGATATTAAACCATATAGAGAACAACGCTTTGAAACTAGTTCAAATCATGTGCTCCATATCGAAGAATCAGGGAATAAAGACGGCATCCCCATATTATTCCTCCATGGTGGCCCAGGGTCTGCGTGCGAGCCGTTTCATCGGCGGTTTTTTGATCCGGAGAAATACCGTATCATTCTTTTTGATCAACGAGGATGCGGTCGCTCAACGCCCCATGCTAGCGTCGAAAACAATACTACCCATGATTTGGTAGAGGACATCGAGCGAATTAGGGTTGAACTCGACATAGAGTCTTTGGTGTTATTTGGCGGCTCCTGGGGCACAACATTGGCACTCATCTACGCACAAAAATACCCGGCAAATGTCAGCGCGATGATTTTACGTGGGGTATTCCTGGCTCGCCAACGTGACCTAGATTGGCTATACAAAGATGGGGCCAACCGCATATTCCCAGACGCCTGGGAAGAATTTATTAAATTAATCCCCGCTAGCGAGCGAAACAATATACTTAGCGCTTATCAGAAAATATTAGCCGGCAATAACGAATTGGCTCGCATGGCGGCAGCAAAGGCTTGGTCTGCCTGGGAAGGCCACTGCGCCACACTACGGCCCAACATCACCGTCATGGACCACTTTGCTGAGCCGCACACCGCACTTAGTATGGCCCGCATGGAGGTGCATTACTTCTCCAACAAAGCCTTTATCGAAGAAAACCAGGTTCTCGATAACATGGGGTTAATTACCCACATTCCAGGCATCATCATCCATGGCCGCTACGATATGGTATGCCCACTCGAAAATGCCATGTCGCTACACAACCATTGGAATGAGTCCGAACTTCAAATAATTCGTGACGCAGGTCATGCCAGCAGTGAAGCAGGCATTGTCGACGCCCTAGTAAGAGCCACCGATTCGATGGCTAAAATTGTCGGCAAAAGCGCGTAAGTAGCTGTTAGCGCCGACAACGGAGCGACTATCAACAAACCATTACCAGATCTTTAGCGCTTATGCTTTGCTTGCGGGGGAATTAAATGCTACATACTGCGCCGTCATTTTCACCGCTTCTTTACCCTCACAGTGAATGGAGACATCTGCCGTTAGCCGAGCCTTGCCCTTACTCTCAAAGTCCTCCAGGAACGCTTCAAAGGTAGGTCTGTCGATACTTGTTGTCGCTTTGATCCCATGAGTCACAGGCCGCTTATACGTTATCTCAGCGCTGGCTAATACCACACTGGGCTGATGCCCTGCATCCATCAACGACAAATGCACCAAACTCCAACCGGTCATCGCTCCCACACAATACAAACTACCCGCAAAAGCGGTGCCATGGGTATTTATATTAGGCGCTAGCGGCGCCTCAACAACAGCTCGCAAATCACCATAATCTGAAACGCTGATTCCCAGGTGTTTTAGTAACGGCACCTGTTCTTGCAGCATCGTTCTTACAATATCGATATTACTCATTAAATATGACCCCATAAAAAAACCACTCAAACGATAAACATTTGAGTGGTTCAGTGTTAAATTCGCTGCTTGTTAGGTCAGTCCGTTCAACAACTCTTGCGTGCGTGCTTTACGACGCTTAGCCACCACCGCAGGATCTTCCTCGATAACAATCTCATCGGGTGTCACCTTAAACAGTGGAAGCCCTTCTTTTACAATGGCGCCGTCCATATTTTCCATTAGCACTTCATCGATAGTGCAAGCAAAAGGCGCGTAGATCTTATTAAACATCTTCATAACTTCAATGATATAAATAGGATCCCCGGCCTCTACATGACTGCCCTGCTCGACAAATTTTGCCATGCCTGGAGCCTCACGGCAGTAGAACATACCGCCACAGACAGCAACCAATTCATCAGCCTTGGTGGCCGGTGGTGGCACTAGCACTTTTTGCATGTCCGCTTGTAAATCAGTATCCATTAATCGAGAAGGAATAGTGATGGTTAAATCAGGATTGACCGACAACTCATAATACAAGGCATTTTGAGCCATCTTCGGCAATACACTAAACAGCTCAAGGCCAGATTGATACCCCATATGTGCCGCCTGGATTTTTGTCCAAGTAGCCGCGTCATAATCACCTTGCGGGGCATCCTCATTCAACAATGCGGATAATTTAGGATAATCATCAACACCCAAACTCTGTTTAACCGTGGCGTAGAAAGACAAGGCACTTTGCAGCACATCATTATCATGCTTCCAAATCGATTCTGCCGCTGGTAAATCTTCGCGATAATCCATGTTAAGAAAGTGATAGGTTTCATCCAGCACTTCGATTGGATTCTTTAACCACTCAACATCATCACCTTTAAAACGGACATTGGCTTTATTCAAACTTAACCAACCGGATAAATCATGCGGTTCTGCCAACAGACTTTCCATCGGGCGCAATAACAAACTTGTCTTGCGCGCCAATGCGTTCTCGATGCCCGCCATCGCATCGGCGAGAGATTCATCATCGCCATGAGCTGCCGCAATTCGATTCTTATAAACTGAAATCAGCTCTTTAAACGCATAGTTTGGCGAAAACTCGTTAGCTTCTTTCTTCAGCAAACCCACCATGGTCAGGTAAGGCATGATAAAACCAGTGGTTGATTTAGCATTGACATTTTCTGCCAAAAACCAATGCACCAAGCCATAGTGGAAGGCAAGGTTAGTTGCCAGGTTATCGCCGGTTAACTTTGTTCGTCGCAATACTTCCGACAACTTAATGTAACTGTCACAACGATTGTCACCGGTGGTAAGCAATAATGCGATGTTAGAATCGTAAGCACCCGCCAGGTGGTATTTAATAAAACGTCCACTATCAGGATTTCTTAACGAGATACCCTGATCATCACGAATCTCACCTTCACGAGGATTTGACCAGAAGTTAATAACACCACCCGCATGGGGCTTAAGCGCACGGTTAGTTGCATTCAAACGCGCCTCTACCGATGCATGCTCACGAGGAATTCGCTCAGGTTTTGGCAATGCCTTTTTAAACTTGGCGATTAAAGTCATCGCCTCTACTAACGAATCCACCATAAAAAAGTCATCGGCATCGTCAGGGTTACTGAATTTTAACGCGTAGCATAATTCAGAGACACGATGCTCTACCTGGATTCGGGTATTCATTTCCATAAAGAAGTGTGATTCTTTATCCACAATACATTCAAAAGTGGATACTGAATCCAAGCCAACCGCCAAACCAAACCGTTCAGACTCATCTTCCATCCGAATTAGGATGTCCAAATCTATTTTTAACGACGCGGCTTCTTCTTTTTTGCCAGCAACCTCTGCTCGCTCGATAGAAGCAGTCAATGCTTCTATCGTTTGGGATACTTCAAGCAACTTCTGCTCATGCATCTGCAAAGAGCAATCACGCGCCCCCAACGTCATACACCATTCGCCATTACCAATCACTTGGATTTCTTGGTGACGGGTAGTTTCGATATTTAGCTCTACCAAGATATTCTTGTTATCACCAACACCATTGGTTTTTACTTCATTAAGAATCTCAATGAGTAACTCCGGCGCTTTTTCAGAAGCTTCAGCGATGCGAGCTTCTAGGTCACCTTCGTAAGACGTTGGTGCCTTTAAGATACGCTGCCCTTTACCACCGCCACCACCAATCGCTTTTAAGCGCATGCGATTTTCTGGAAAGCGTCTAAATGTCGCAGCCACTTGAATCTTAAGCTCTGCAGAAATCTCTTCCACCGAAATCAGATCAATGCCTTTGCGATAGGCTGCAAACAACACATCATCGGCGACATCTTCTAATTTTTCTGCTGCATAGGCTTCTTCAGCAACAACCAGATCATTTTCTTTGGCTACCGCTTTCAGGCCCGCAAGATCCTTAACTTTTTTAACCAAGGTTATTGCGGTTAAGTTATCGACACCAGGCGTCACACTCACGTTACATTCTAGCGCGGTACGCTTGGCTTCATCCTTTGCACCTGCACAACGCACTGTCTGCGAGCAAGGTCCCACGAAAGTAAGTCCGGCTTCTTCAAAGGAACGAACCAGCTCTTCTTCCTCCGCCATAAAACCATAACCAGCAAATACACAGTTATAACCATTATCTTTTGCGATGGAAATGATTTGCTGAATCCGCTGGGTACGCTCTACTTTATCCGCACCGGTATAATCGGGCACACGGTGTACTCGATTAGGGTCCGTTAACTGGCGCAACTCGGGGGCCAGCGCATTGTTGTAGGTAATCGAATCCTTTTCAGACAGCAAGATACCATAATAGGTAATGCCCATCTCTTCCCAAACATCCATCACTTCTTTACGAATAGGACCACGGCAAATAATCAATGGTCGCATGTCGGTACAATCAAACTGCTGCACCCAGGCGCTTTCGCCGTCATTTCGACGACGATCTTTATTCACCAAAGGGTTATTCAAATATAAATTCGTTTGCTTATCCACGTATCTAACCTCTTAGTGAAATTCACGCTGTACGGTTGTCATTGGGCCTACTTTATAGGTCCGCAATAGAAACTCTAAGTGATTACCCAGACTGCTACGCAAATCCATTGGCATCACCAAATGGGAAATAGAACCTAAACTCAAAGCTTCTTTAGGATTCATGATCGCGGCTTCATAACGCGACCCCAAAATGCCTTCTTGCTCTTTCTGCCAGGCATCCACATCCGCTTCGGCTTGCTTCTTGGCGGTTTCCGCAGGCATACCACCTTCGATCAGGGTATTGGTTTGTTCGGTAATACGAGCAGTCAACGCCGCGCGGATGGCGCGTAGCTCTTTCTTATAGACAAACTCTTTACCGGCAGGCCCCATTACCGCAAGGCGGGTTGTAGGCAACGCCATCACTACATCAGCACCGGTGGCATAACTGTTAAACGCAGCGTAAGCACCGCCGTATGCGTTGCGCACAATTAACAACATACGTGGGGTACGCAAATCAATGATCGCATCCAACATGGAACGCCCGGCTTGTACGATGCCACGACTTTCCTGCTCCGAACCTGGCAAGAAACCGGTGGTATCTTCAATGAATACCACTGGAATATTATAGAGGTTACAAAAACGGATAAAACGGGCATTTTTTGATGCCGCATCACAATCTATCTGACCGGAGGCAACCGCACTGTTATTGGCAACAAAACCCACCACATTGCCACCCAGGCGACCAAATGCACACACGGTATTTTGCGCACGGGTTTCTTGCATTTCAAAGAAATCACCGTGATCACATATCTGCTGGATTAATACACGGATATCTAACGGCGTATTAAATCCAGTAGGTGAGTTAAAGGCTTTTTTCAATAAGATATCCGCATCCCAGGTTTTACGGTCGATCGGGTCGGATGTTTCAAGAAAGGGCGCGGCGGTAGAATTGTTATCGGGAATATAGGCTAATATTTCCTTCACCTTGCGTAGCGCACTGACTTCATCGGGCACCACAAAATCTGCCACACCCGATTGACTGTGAACACGAGGCCCACCTAATTCATCGGCAGTAACGTCTTCACCCAGGACCGACTTAACAACACCAGGCCCTGTCAAACCAAAAAAGGTGTCCAGTGGTTGAATAATAAAGCTGCCTTGACGCGGCAGGTAGGCCCCACCACCGGCATTATAGCCAAACATACACATGATGCTGGGGACAACACCACTAACCTTACGCAGGGCGGTGAATGCTTCTGCGTAGCCATCTAGGCCACCCACACCGGCAGGCACATAAGCGCCGGCACTGTCGTTAAGCCCAACCAAGGGAATCCCGCGCTCTCCAGCCAATTTAATGAGATTGGCAAGCTTACGGCCGTTGGTCGCATCCATAGAACCGGCTCGCACGGTGAAATCATGGCCATATAGCGCAACATCACGTCCATCGATATCGACGATAGCGGTAACTAGAGAAGCTCCATCGAGGTTTTTACCCCAGTTTTGATAGAGTACAATAGGCTCTTTGTCCGTCAGGACTCTAATTCGCTCCCAAACGGTCATACGCTTCTTGCGGTGCTGCCTTTCGATAGCAACCACACCAGCGGAGGTTTGGGGCCGCAGCATCAGGTCGTGCCCCGCGGCTAAGGCTTCTTCATATGCTCCAGGGGTACGGGTTATCTCCCCTGGAATTTTAAATTCTACCGATTCTGGCTCTTGGAACGGATTGTCCAGAGATGGAATGACTTTATTGTTGGTACCCATAAGCGCTCTGTCTCTTTGTCTATCTGATAGCATGACTACAAGGGTGATTACGGCGCCAAATAGGGGCGCGGCAATGACAAAATGGTGCGCCGCAAAGGTACTGATTTGTGACCCATTTGTCACGTAGAAAATAGGTCGAGCACCGTAATTTTGTAACCAAAGGCATCAATTCAAGCCAGAAAGCCCTTCCTATTTAAATTAGGCCAGCAGTTAACCGAAATCCGTAAAAACACTCCATGTATACAGATAAAGACTTCGAGAACGCTGTAGCTGACCTTGCTTATTTAGCCAAAAACAATGCTGCATTCCATGTTAAAACAAGTAACGGCAGGTTAGACAGAATAAATAGCAAAAATCTAACTTCAATTTTGTTGATTAACGACTGAACCAGACTATGAACGATACGCAAG
>NVVG01000068.1 GCA_002402125.1 Moraxellaceae bacterium | reverse complement strand
CCTTCAGAAAAAGGCTCGCAAACAATCGCTGACCTGGTGGCAGAGGCGATGAAGGGTTCACAAACTAACTAATCCCCTTTCTTTTTATTTCAAATGCTTGGATTAGTAGGCGTACCTGTTCTAAAGGCGTTCCTACTGGAAGGTAAGGGTGTATTTACGAGAAAAAATCCTAGTATCCCAATATGAAAATGGAGGCGAAGTGTAGGTCCGTTTTAATAAATTTAGCAATTAGTGTATTTAACTGAAAATAGGAAGCTTATGAATACTCAGTATAGAAACTTGGCGATGTTCTTAATCGCTGTAATGATGACCACGACCTTTCATGCATATGCAGATTCAACCCATAAAGGTAACAAACATCAGAAGAATATATCTTCAATAGTTATGACGCTGCACTTGGGGGGCGATGAGGTGGCGGGTGAAGGTTTAACGTCTGTCGATGAAACTGATAAAAGTAAAAATAGAAAACATAAACGAAAGGGAGCTAGAGAAACATTAAGAAAGGATCGTCCTAATAGACACACCCTTAGACTAAAAATTACAGAAAAAGTCAGCCAGCAACCGCAAAGGCAACGCAGACCAAAACTTTCTGAGCACCACTTGGTGATCAAGGCTTTCGATAAAAATGGTAATTATATTTTTGAAGAATTGGTGTATGACCCCCGTCTGGTTCGTATTGAAGGACTTGATGAACAGGGAATGGTTGAATCAGAGATCCTCTACAAAGATARCGTAGATATTCAATTCGTTGTTCCGAATGATCCTGATATTAGCGTAATTAAAATCTACCAGCCTAGCTGGACTGGCAAAGCCTTTGCTTTTGACCTCATTGCTGAAATGGATGTTAAATAAGATGAAAATAATTAAACAAATTAAATCGACATGTTCAGTGTTGCTGGCGTCAACGCTGTTATTTATTGGTACGCCATCTATATCTAATGCAGCGCCAGTAGAGGTATATCCACCTATGGTTCTTGAAGGTGCAGACTATGAATATTTGAGCAATCCCAGTGGGGATTCTGCGAATAGATACGATGTTGTAATTGTAGGAGAGGGTTTCACTGAAGGTGAGGACCTGGATTCATTTAGGACTATTGTCGATAATATGATTAGCAAAGGTTTTCAACGAGCTCCATTTGACGAATATGGTAAGTATTTTAGAGTGCATAGAATTGATGTGGTTAGTGCTGAGCGGGGAACTGATGCTGGTCCCGAGGAAGACACTGTGGATACCGCTTTTGATTCTTATGCAGTTGGGAGTAAGGTAACGTTTGATTGGTCTAGTGTGCGAAAAATTATCAGCGGTAGTGGTGTTTCGCTCGATCAACAAGATCTAATTATTGTGATATACAATGGAATTGGGCAATCCTATGCATTGCCTGGAGAAGGCGTAGTTGTAATAAACCTTTGGGGTCCTACGGACTGGGTATTTGTTCACGAAATTGGTCATGTTGTGGGGGGGTTATCCGATGAGTATATTAATGAAGATGTAATGAACTGTGACACTGTTATATGGGGGGATGATTTTGATGCTGGTCCAAATGTCACGAGAAAAACCGAGCTAAGTGAAATCCCGTGGAACCACTGGATTGACCCAGATAACTGGATAAACCAAAGTATTACCATTTCTGAAACTGATGAGGATAATGAAGGTCTGCCTGGATTGTACAAAGGTGCTTACTATTGTCCAGAGCCTTTTTATAGAGCGACTTACAATTCAACTATGAATAGTTCCGCCCAACCATTTTATCCGGTTAATGAGGAACAAATGGTTCTCGGTTTCTATAACTATGTGGAAGGTATAGATGATGCTAGTCCTAGTTCAAGAAATATCGATATGGTGAACGGGGAGAGTTTGAGTTTTAGTGTTACTTCCTTAGAAGTTGTTCGCGATGGACTGACTGAGCGATTGCCTGTGGAGTGGTTTGTAAACGGAGAATTTGTTACAGCAGATTTCGGCTATATATTTGACTCCATTTTGTATTCAGAAAGCTGTCATGTAGTTGAAGCTGTAGTCACTGACTTAGTTAATAATGTAGACACAAAAGTAAGATTGGATCCTAGTGATTTACTTAAAACAAGCAGAACTTGGTACTTGTCAGTTGGCAACAATGTCTGTGATACTCCTACCGCCAGGCCTGGTGGTCCGTATATAGGAACTGCAGAGATTCCAATTGAATTTGATGGTGCATCGTCTGGCGATCAGACTGGTCTAGCTCTATCGTACACATGGGATTTCGGTGATTACAGTATTCCAGATGGTAGAGAAGGTGAGTCGTTTACAGGTCCTAACCCCACTCATACCTACCAAAGTGCAGGGGTTTATTTAGTCACTCTTACGGTAAAAGGGAGTCAGGGGCAGCATACTGAAACAACACAAATTAGTATTGGGGAAAATACTGCGGAATTAACTAGCCACACAGACAATTCAGTGTTTACCTCTACTGAGGAAACATTTACTTGGAATAGCGTACCTGGAGTGACTGGATATTCGCTAGAGCTAACTAACGCGTCCGGATGGAGCTATTTTAATTCAGTCCCTGCGACTACTGTTACTGTGACCGATCTACCAAGAGATGGGCAGCTTATCACCTTTAAGTTGCATACCCAATTTGAGGGGCGCGGTTTTAATAAATATTACACATTCACAGCACATGGTCTATTGGCAGATCCTGGTGGTCCATATTTTGGAGATGTTGCAAAAGAAATTATTTTTGATGGAACGGGATCTACCGACCACGCCAACCAGGTTCTAACCTATTTGTGGGACTTTGGAGATGGGGCTACTGGCACTGGCCCGACGCCAACTCATTTATACCAACAAGCTGGAAAGTATACCGGGAGCCTAACAGTTTCTCGTGCTAATAGTGATGACACCTTCGAAGGCAGTGATACGGCAATCTTTGAAGTTGGAGTTTACACAGTTGCATCTATTAGCAATCATCCAGACGACTCCATTTTGCCCGCTGGCCCCATCATATTTGTGTGGAATGAGGCTCTTGATGCGACCACTTATTTTATAAAGATGGGGTCATCAGAGCGTGGATTTGATTACGGAATTAAGATGCTTTCTGAGGAAATATGGACTTTTGATGAGTTACCGCAGGATGGCAGGGAGGTATTTGTAATGTTAACTACTACTTATCCAGGTGTTCAGTTTCCTGATTATACCAGTTATAGAATAAAACTGATTGCAGATGCAGGAGGGCCTTATGAAGGCGATGTAGGTCAGCCAATCGTTTTCAGCGGATCTCCCGAAGCAGATTCACCAGAATTTACATATTCTTATCAGTGGGAATTTGGAGATGGTTCAACTGCTGTTGGAAGGTCACCTTCTCACGCCTACTCAAGCCCTGATTCTTACAACGCGACCCTAGTTGTCAGTCGTATAGAGAGTGGTGAAGTTGTGGCAGTAAGTGACACAATAAATTTCACTGTCGTAGTGAATACTACAGGCGGTGTAATCACCAGTCCCGCAGATGGCAGCACATTTACCTCTAGTACTGTAACCTTTGAATGGACACCCATTCCAGTGGAAGACGGCGATATGGAACCGTCTTATGGGCTGAATTTTAGAACCTCTCCAAACGGACCATTACTTGCTGCTCATCAGGTTGGTCAGGGAGGGGTGACTTCATTTACTAAAACAGATCTACCGACGAATGGTGAACCAATTTATGTGGAATTATTTATCTTTCACGCGAACGGGATTAAGTTCGATAAACGTACCTATATAGCAGCTAGCCCTGCTCCACTCGTTGCCGATGCAGGAGGGCCCTATAAAGGTGAGGTGGGTAAATCAATTGAATTCAGTGGATCTACGGAATCAGATGCCGCGGAATTTACATACACCTATGCTTGGGAATTTGGAGATGACTTTTCTGGAGTTGGACAGTCACCTTCACACACCTATTCAAACCCTGGCTATTACAATGCGACCCTCGTTGCCAGTCGTATAGATGACGGTGAAATTGTCGCAATAAGTGAGCCAATAAACTTCATAGTTGTCGTGATTCCTGCTGGCGGCGTGATCATTATGCCCCCAAATGGCTCAACATTTACGTCCAGCACTGTTACCTTTGAATGGACCCCCATTCTAGTGGAAGAAGGCGACATGGAACCGTCCTATGGGCTGAACTTTAGAACCTCTCCAGGCGGTCCATTAATCGGTGCTCACCAGGTTGGGCAGGGAGGGGTGACATCATTTACGAAGACCGATCTACCGACGAATGGTGAACCGATTTATGTGGAACTATTTATCTTTCACGCAAACGGGATTAAGGTAGATGATAATTCCTATACGGCCGCTAGCATAGCGTTAGAGACGCTTACTATCGATGTGGAAACCACTTCGAAATGGTGGGGGCTTACAGTCGATATTTCGTGGTCGGGCGCTGAATCCGTCGACATTTATAGAGACGGTGAGCTTAGTAAGGAAGGAGTTACAGCGAATCCGACGAGAATAAATCAATATTTTGATAGCACCACATATAACTGGAAAGTGTGCCTGCCTGGGACAGATGTATGCTCTGAAGAAATACAGTAAGCATTTATAACCTAGAGGTTCGCTGGTTTTTCCCGCGAATCTCTAGTTCATGTACGTCGAAAATACTGTCCGTTCTCGCGATGTACTCTTTGCAGCACTTGGAGAACAGGTTCTGTTGTATCCAGCGCAGTCAGGCGGTCATATGTTAGAATGGGTTTTTCAAATATGACAGCACAGAGTGATTCATGATCTGTTTCAAAGGCCGCTACACGCCAACGTCTATCTTCCTTCAATGTGCCCGTTGGGGCTGTTCTTATTTTCTAAGCTATAGAAAGAGCTAACTTACTTCTGTAGCGCCCCAATTTTCCAATAATTTTCCTACCGATTTCTTCGGTGTTTTTGTTATTTTTTGAATCAGTGAAAAAGGAATAGACGGTATATCAAAACGCTCGGAGATGTCATCTAACATGCTCATCCATAGTTTCGCGGTCATCTCTGCATCGTATAACGCACGGTGAAATGCGCCTTCTGAGGGGATGTTTTTGTAGTTGATCAGTGTGCCTAACTTATGATTTGGCGCATCTTGATAGATTCTTCTGGCGATAAGTAACGAGCAGGAAAACTCACCTGCATATTGGCGCGAAATAAAGCGTAGTTCTGCATCCAAGAATCGCCTATCAAATGATGCGTTGTGCGCAATAAGATTGCTGTCTTCAATAAAATCGGCAAAGCGGTGCATGACATCGGCGCAAGGCGGTGCATCTGCTAACATCTCATTGCTAATGCCGGTGTAGTCTTCGATAAAACTGTTTACTCGGCAGCCTGGGTTCATCAGTTCTTGGAAGCTGTCGGTGATGTTTCCATCTTGAATGCGTACGGCGCCAATTTCTATCGCACGGTCCCCCATGTCAGGAGATAGTCCGGTGGTCTCGAAATCCAGTACGACTACAGAGTTTGCTTTAGGTGTGTTGATATGTGGACCTATTACTTAAAATTATTGAGGCAATTTACCATTACAAACGAGCTAAGACGTTAGCAGGTACTTTAAAGAATAAAAAAGTATTTCTATCTTCCGGATAGCCTTCGGTTGCTGCCAGTGCTTCAGTCGGATCCGATATATCAAGTGCTGAGTAGCGCTCTAAGTAACGTTCTACATAGGATAAGAAGCGTCCCCGTTGAGATACGTCTAATGGGCTGGAAGAATCATGATTTAACATGGTGCTTTTGATGGTGCCAATGCCACTGTTTGAATCTATCGATATATCTAAGACCCGGAATTGTTGAGGCCAGTTTACCATGGAGCCGGATTCAATTTCCCAATAACCCAGTTCTGGGGTTTCACCGAGTCTGGGTAAGATGCGGTTTTCGTGGGAGTGCGCGACTAAATGCGCAATGACGTTTGGATATTGATTCAGTGTGTCGACTAAAGTTTTGCTATTAAAAAGGATGTCGTCAGGTTTATGGTGTGAGCTAACGATGACAAGTTGCCCGCTATCTTGCGCGTCTTGTAATTGTTGTTTTATCCAGCTGATGTCTTGCTGCGTAAGAAAACCTAAGTGTCCTATCGCCATGCTGGAGTCGAGGGCGATGTGTTTAATTAAATCATCGTTGCTGGAAAAGCTGTAGTTTAGTTGTCCGTCTTTTAATTCTCCTTGTTGTTCCAGCACGAGTTTCATGCCATGACCGATAGGTTGGCTGACAAAATTGGGGTCTTTGGAAATACTCATTTGTAGTGCGATTTCATTTGAACGTAACGTACGACGGTCTTCATCTGCGGTAATAACAAAGCTGGCGGGCGAAAAAAGGTGTTCTAAGAATCCAATAACACTAGGCTCGTAACCAAGCCAATTGGTGCTACCGGTGGCGATATTGTCAAAGAATGGTCGGGTACCAATGCGAATGGTTTTTCCAAAAAGTTTGAGTTCTGTATCGGTGATTGGCAACGTGCCTAATACTAAACCATCGTGATTTCCTGCCACATAGTACCAAGGGATATCAGCTTGATCAGGGGTTTGGCCATTTAACCCGATTGCGGTAAAGGCATCATAGCTATCRTTGGGTTTGCCRTCGATAAAGTTGCCGGGKATKGGRTCRTCGTCTGCGCCGCTGTCAGGGTTWATGTTGCCACCATCGAGAATGTCGATWCCCCAACGGGCTTCATTGAAGCTGCCTATATCCAATAGATCACCGGTAAATATCGCCATATCAATGGGTTTGTTGATATCAACTTCATATTGTCGCACCGTGCGGATCATCGCATCCACTTGGTAGGGCACATGGGAGCTAGCGGGGTAGTAGGATGCAGCGAGTAAAAACTTTGTCGGGGCTAGGTTGAGAGGACTTTCCTCATCACGCATTTGGAAGTCGCTCATTACCAGTAGATGGTGAGCAGAGACGGCGTTTGTTGGTTCGCTCGGTTTGTTGACCAATTCTTCTCGGGTGATGTAGGCTGCTTCTTTGCCAATCTCGATTACGCGCTGTTTATATTCTGCATAAAGRTTRGTTAGAGAAAGAATTTCTGGGTCSTCAGATTGAAGTACGAGTTTGGTGTTGGTTGCYYTAAAAATAAACTCCAGTGGRGAGTCGCCTGGTTTARTGGTGTTTTGTAGCATTAACTCGAAAACAGCATTGGCCTCGTCGGCTAATTCTGCATTGAARGTGGTTGTGGGGTAGCTGAAACTGGGTAACTCACGTGCTCTGAGTTGAGTCTGGTATTCTTCAACGTTAGGTAATAATGTTACTAGGCTATGTTGTAGGGCAACGCTATGTTCAAGTCCTGTTAATGAGGTTTGTAGAATACTTTCTGCTTCAATCTTGAAGTCGGCGCTGGATTGGTTGAAGTTCAGTGAGTAACCTTCGGCTGCGGAGTGAATTTGGTTATTGACTAGAATTCCGTTCATCGGGGATAGGTCAAAGTCAACGGTTGCCAGGAAGCGACGTAGATTGTCTTCAGCATCTGGGTGGCTGCCAGCGATATTTTCTAGAGTAATGTAGTCATCCGCTGTTGTTGTACCCAACAGAATATCGCCTAAAAAGAAGCTGATACTATCGCCTTCTAGGTATTCGAATTGACCGTCTTGCGTCGTAATGCCTTTAGCGCTATTCCCTGCAGTGTAGTGAAATCCCTGCAAACCCAATAACTTACCCTTTTTATTCGGCATTTCTGAGGTCTGACGTTCGGTGTCTTGAGGTGAACTCGAACTGCTATTTCCGCCACCACAGCCAGCAATTACTAGCAAAAGAGTGGAGCATAAAATGAGTAATCCCTGCTTAACCATATAATCCTGCCGATTGACGTACTGACGACGCCTTCTGTGTTTTGTGTAATGGGATAGTTTGAAGTCGTTTACTCAAACGATTAGGCAGTATATCAGTAGGGGCAGGGCTTTGAACAGAAATCGATTAGGGGCAAAAATCGAACAGACGTTAGGTTTGTGCATCAAAGTAAGAGGTAACAGAGCCGATACCCAGGCCGACCATTTCTGCCGCGATATCATCAAAATCCAACACACTTAACCCAACAAAATTCAATACGTTGTCTTTAATCGCCTCCCATTCATGATCGAYAGYYTGTTTYCCYAGRGTTAGGTGRGTGCCACAGATRTGTTCTGCCATCTTTAAAATMGCAAGCAA
Organism: Moraxellaceae bacterium; assembly: GCA_002402125.1. Lineage (GTDB taxonomy): Bacteria > Pseudomonadota > Gammaproteobacteria > Pseudomonadales > Ketobacteraceae > 42-54-T18. The sequence continues at coordinate 11,840 of NVVG01000068.1, read as the reverse complement.
GKTTTTYTTRCYGGRGTCGTAGYMTTGRTTRAKRTCRGTRTTGAAGATTTCGCTGGCRTTGTGGTGGTCCGCGATRACATTGCAGAAGTCYCGRGGYAGGTGCCATGATTTTGCAGCGTAATAACCRATGACCGMATGRTTGGTGCGTAAATARTGRTTTTCSGTGTCTATAATGCGCTCATGCACKCCCTTRTAGGAYTCTWSCATMACCTCTGGRTAGTTAYYRTATTCCYTRATRAGTAGAGGCACRCCRCAGTTATGRAAYAAGCCTAAGCTRTAGGCAAGKTCTGGTGATTGRTARCCAATWTGYCGAGMRATRGTCGCACAGACGGAYGCWATATCCATGGCGTTATCCCAGAAMCYGCCTAAGGCGAYKATGGYYTCGTTRCTCARYTCGTCTTTAATRCTTAARCCGTTGCAWATGTTAATGATYGARYYCATGCCYAGYAGATTCACGGCYTGYTCTATCGAGGTGATTTTGTTTTTGAGACCAAAAGAGTTGGAGTTAACCACTTTGAGAATGGTGCTCGCAAGCCCCACATCCTGGCAAATAAGTCGGGTGATGTGGGCCATATCGGGGTTTGGCATTGCTTGTTCCATATGGATGTCCACAACGACCTGAGGTTGTGGCGGAACAGTGATGCCATGGAGTATTTTTGTAACTTGTTCGTCGTTAAGTATATCTGGCATGGGGCTTTAGCTATAATGGCGGTTTTAAGGCTGCTGTTTATAAAGTCTAGCAGCAGAATGCTAGAATACCCCATTTCTTTTATCGAGACTCTCATGACTATTGTTACCGAAACATCAAATCCTACAGCTACCGATAACCAACACTTGGCCCGAATTAAGTTAAAGAAAAATGAGGAAAAAAGGCTGAAGGGGGGGCATTGTTGGGTGTATAGCAATGAGGTTGATACCCAGGTAACGCCGTTGACGGGGTTCGAGCCCGGCCAGCAAGTGGTGGTGGAAGACTCCAAGGGTAAACCCGTTGGTGTTGCTTATGTTAATCCACAGTCGTTAATTACTGGCAGGATAATGAGTAGAGACGCAAACTGTGTAATTAGTGAGTCTTTACTAACCCATCGTCTGAAAATTGCCTTGTCGTTACGTGAGAAATGTTTTGACGATCAGTGTTATCGCTGGGTTTATGGCGAGTCTGACGGATTGCCGGGGTTAGTGGTGGATCGTTTCGGTGATTATGTTGTTGTGCAGTTAAATACCGCGGGTATGGATGTGTTAGCCGATCAGGTTATTGCGGCCATCACTAAGGTGATTTCTCCGGCGGGTATCTTGTTTCGCAATGACAGTTCTGCCCGTAAACAGGAGGGCTTGCCGTTGACAGTCAATATCGCTGCGGGTGAGTGGCCGGACCAGCTGAATTTGGTCGAGAACGGGGTTAAATTTGTTGTGCCGGCTAAGGAGGGGCAAAAAACCGGTTGGTTTTATGATCATCGTGAAAATCGACAATACCTTGCGCGTTGGGTTAAAGGTAAACGTGTGTTAGATGTATTCAGTTATGTGGGTGGCTGGGGTGTGCAAGCTGCGGTGGCAGGGGCCGACGAGGTGTTATGCGTCGATTCCTCTGAGTTGGCTTTAGATTATGTGGAAAAAAATGCGGCGTTAAATGGTGTGGTGGAGAAGGTAGGCACCATGAAGGGTAATGCGTTTGATTGCCTGTCCCAACTGGCGCAAGAGAGAGAAAAATTTGATGTTATCGTGATTGATCCCCCCGCGTTTATCAAACGGAAGAAAGACTTTAAAAATGGCCTTACGGCCTATCGTCGGCTAAATGAATTAGCCATGCGCTTGCTCACTCGAGATGGGTTGTTGGTTTCTGCCTCTTGCTCCATGCATTTACCCAATGATGCCTTGTTAGACCTGATTCGTGGTGCTGGCCGTCATGTGGATCGTCAGGTGCAGATAGTGCACCAAGGTGGTCAGGGGGCAGACCACCCGGTACATCCTTCCATCGTGGAAACGCAATATTTGAAAAGTATCTTTGCCCGGGTATTACCGAGTTTTTAGCGGGGTCTAGATGTGTTTGTCGTAGCGGATAACGCAGTATTGAGCCTTTGAATGGATGTTTGTAGTTGGGCAGTAAAGGCTTCCCGAGATAGGTCAGGGTTTCGCTGCGGCCACTTTAAGTAGCTAGAGAGGGTGTTCGCTTTCATCTTGGTTTTTTCTGCTGTGTGATAGGTCAGAAGTTGCCAATAACCTAGGCTAAGTTCTTCGTAGCTTAGCTGGGAGATGTCTCGTTGAAGATTTTTCTGCATGGCGTTTGCTATCTGTACTGCGGCACTTAGTGCGGAATGCTGATCAAGTGTGGTGTTTTGTTGGTCCATCAATTGTTGGTTGAGTACGCTGGTAACTGCGATAAGGTCTTCTTGTAGCAGGGGCAAAGCGACGCTCAGATAAAGCCTGCGTCGATCCGAATGTCGGGTAACCTCTTCATTTTCCGTTGTAAGCGAAAAATCCGTTGCAGGTCTAGGGTTAGCGGATTTGTCATAGCGTTGTTCACCAAACAGTAAAAAGGCAATAACTTCAAATCCTAAGCTGACTTCGCCGTTGTCGGTTAGCCCTTGTTGAGCGCGCAATGATTTGTTGGAAATAGTCAAGGTGAGATCATTGACGATACCTGTGTACGGGTATTGTGCAAGGTAATCCACATAACCCGGTAAAATAGGCGTGCTATTGATGGCGCGGGCAAGCTGGGTTAATTGTGGGTTGTTTGCAACACTCAGCAGTGTGTGTGTTGGCAGGTAACCTTTGATGCATTGTTGTAGTGTTTGTTGCAGGGAAAACAGGGTGGCTTTGTTGGGTGACGGTAGCAATTGTTCATTCAATTCGGCGGTTAGTTTGTTAACGCAGTCGGTTGTGGAGGTAATGGCATGAATTTGTGCCGTTTTGTAGTGTTGTAAAGCTTCGAGCAGGGTAGGTTCTGCTGGAGCTGGGATGTTTACAGGCTTTGGTGTTGGTGAGGTAGTTGAGGTCTTTTGATCATTGTCACAGCCAAACAGCATGATGCAGAGCGTGAGGTAGAGGATGAATTGTCTCAGCATCCGCTCCATTACAACGTATTCCGTAAGCTGATAATGGGCCAATCACGTTGTTGTGCAATGGAGGTAAGTTTCTCATCGGGGTCTACGGCAACGGCAGTTTCTACAAGTTCTAATAGAGGTAAATCGTTGATTGAGTCACTATAGAAATAACTGCCATCTAGTGAATAATTATTTTCATCAAGCCATTGGTTGAGGCGTGTTACCTTGCCATCTTGGAAGCAGGGGGTGCCGGAGACTTTGCCGGTGTATTGGTTGTCTATTATTTCAGGTTCGGTGGCGAGTATGGCATCAACACCTAACAGGGTTGCGATGGGTTTAGTCACAAAGCTGTTAGTGGCAGTAATTATCAGTAGAAAATGCCCTTGTGAGCGGTGTTTATCTAACAGGGCCGCGGCTTTGACTTGTTGCATGGGACGGACCACATCCTCTAGGAACTGTTGATGCATTGATGCCAGTCGCTGATTGGAGTATCTGGTAAGTGGTTCTAGCGCAAATTCTAGATATTGGTTGATATCGAGGCAGCCATCTTTGTAATCTTGATAGAACTGGTCGTTACGAGATTCATAATAAGTTGCATCGACACATTGTTGATTCACTAGGAACTCGCCCCATGCATGGTCGCTGTCACCGTTAAGCAATGTGTTGTCTAGATCGAAGATGGCAAGTTTTTTCATGAGTCGAAAGTCAATGGTTGGGTTGAAAACTAAAGCTACATAGGTATAAAGACGGCGGTAGTGTATCAGTTTTAACCAAATGAGGGGTAGACTCTAGTAAAGATTCAATTAACTTAAGAGAATAATTAAAAGCTTAGAAAAATCAAACAAATACAGCTATATTAAAAGGATAAATAACGTCCTGTGAGGACATGGCGCTTGAGTAATGCGCCTAGCTGCGGTATCAATGTTGTTAATGAACTAACTATGAGAGAAGCGTGAGCACATCAGAGATCGATGATGAAGGCTTTAGGCCCAATGTAGGCATTATCCTAGCGAATTCGTCAGGGCAAGTCCTTTGGGCTCGTCGTGTGGGTCAGGATGCCTGGCAGTTTCCACAGGGAGGCATTGGCCGAGATGAAACGCCCGAGCAAGCCTTATTTCGAGAATTACATGAAGAAGTGGGTTTAACCTCTGCTGATGTAAAGATTATCGCCTGCACTGATGGCTGGTTACGCTATCGTTTGCCCAAGCGTTTTCTGCGGCATCGCAGCAAACCGCTTTGTATTGGCCAAAAACAAAAATGGTTCCTGTTGATGCTTACCGGCAATGAAAGCGATGTGAGCTTTGAATATGGTTCGCCGCCGGAATTTGATGGTTGGCGTTGGGTCGATTACTGGTACCCATTGGATCAAGTGGTGGCGTTTAAACGGGACGTTTACCGTAGAGCATTAGAGGAGCTTGCTCCACAGTTAACTGCGTTAACCAGTGTGTCATTGTAGATAGTTAATAGCCTAGGCCCGCAATTGTGCTTAGCCAACCGTGATTTAAACGAGAATATGTTAGATACCCTCAGACGTATCGTACAGGAAGTGAACTTGGCTGAAGATTTATCTTCTGCGCTGGGTGTTATGGTGCTGAGGATTAAAGAAAGTATGGGCACGGAAGTGTGCTCAATTTATTTGTTTGACCAGAAATCTAATCAATATTACTTAATGGCAACCCAAGGTCTTAATCAATCGGCGGTGGGGCAGTCGCGCTTGGGGTATTCTGAGGGTCTTGTCGGCCACGTTGGTCAACGAGAAGAACCGATTAACTTAGAAGATGCCGCTAGTCATCCTAAATTCCAATATTTACCGGAAACTGGCGAAGATGCATTCAAGGCCTTCTTGGGTGTGCCTATCATTCATCATCGTAAAAATCTTGGCGTGTTAGTTGTGCAGCAACGTCAGTTGCGCCGTTTTGATCAGAATGAGGAGGCATTTTTAGTCACTATGTCGGCGCAACTCGCGGCGCTGATTGCGCATGCGGAGGCAACTGGCGCGTTAGACGGTGCTTGGTGGGGCGGGGATGCCCGTGAAAGTGCACGTTTTGATGGGATTTCAGGAGCTATAGGGATCGGTTTAGGTAAGGCGTACGTTATTTATCCTGCGGCGGATCTAAAATCGGTTCCAGATCGATCAATTACCAATATTAAAAAAGAGCAGCGTTTGCTCAATGGCGCTTTAACGGCAGTCCGCCGGGATATGGCGAGGCTGAAGAAAAAAGCCTCGTTGCAGCTTCCCGATGAAGAGCAGGCATTGTTCGAAGTGTATGAACGCATGTTGGATGATAATGCGCTTGCCGGTGAGATACGGGCGAAAGTTGCTGAAGGCAATTGGGCGCAAGGAGCGTTGCGTGAAGTAGTGCAAACCCATATTCGAGCGTTTGAGGCGATGGATGATGCCTATTTGCGGGCACGAGCCTCAGATGTAAAAGATTTGGGATTACGGATATTGGGTTTCCTGCAGGAAGCAAAGTCTTCAGTTAATAAAATTCCACCCAATGCAATTGTTGTGGGAGAGGATATAACGCCGACAATTTTTGTGGATATGGATAGAGAAAATATTGCCGGTATTGTGTCGTTGCATGGCTCCAGTAACAGCCATATGTCAATAGTTGCGCGTTCGTTAGGGATTCCTACAGTTGTTGGGGTTGCGGAGTTTCCATTATCAAAAATGGAAGGTCGAGACTTGGTGGTTGATGGTTATCGTGGTGAGGTGGTGGTATCTCCTACAGCCGAGGTTAGAAAGCATTATAAGTCCATTATGGAGGAAGAGGCAGCGCTCTCAAAAGAGCTCGATGTCGTTGCAGAATTAGCTGCAGAAACACTCGATGGCCATAGCATCGTATTACATGTGAACACCGGCTTGATGGCGGATGTTACGCTTTCGTTAGAACGTGGGGCGGAGGGTGTCGGCTTATATCGAACCGAAATACCTTTTATGGTGCGTGATCGATTCCCCAGCGAGATGGAGCAGATGGGGATCTATCGTCAGCAGTTAGAGGCGTTTCATCCTAAACCTGTCACCATGCGAACTTTGGACATTGGTGGTGATAAGTCATTGTCCTATTTCCCCATTGAGGAAGAAAATCCCTTCTTGGGCTGGCGTGGCATCAGGATTACCTTGGATCACCCTGAAATATTTTTGCAGCAAATTAGAGCCATGTTATGGGCGAGTGAGAGTTTGGATAATCTTCAAATCATGTTGCCAATGATTAGCTCCGTTACTGAAGTTGAAGATGCGATGCACCTTATCCATCGTGCATTTCTGGAAGTGTTAGAAGAGGGTGCGCACATAGAGATGCCGAAAATAGGTGTCATGATCGAGGTGCCAGCCGCAGTGTATCAAGTACGCGAGTATTGTCAGCTGGTGGATTTTATCTCTGTGGGGAGCAATGACTTAACCCAATATTTATTGGCGGTAGATAGAAATAACCGCCGCGTGGCGAACCTTTATCAAGGATTTCATCCGGCTGTGCTGAGGGCATTGCAGGTGATTGTAACCGAAGCTAAGGCGGTTGGCACCCCAGTGAGCATCTGTGGTGAAATGGCAGGTGACCCGCGATCTGCATTGCTGTTGATAGCGATGGGTTATGACACGCTGAGCATGAGTGCTAGCAGCTTGTTACGGGTAAAATGGGTGTTACGTAAGATMAGTTATGCCCGCTCAATCGAGTTGTTGGAAGAAATTAAGCAGATGGATAATGCGGCGGTTATTGCTAGTCATCTTGATCATGTATTAGACAAAGAAGGCCTGGGCAGCGTTATTCGACCTTTACATACCTAATCTCGCCTCGGGGTTAATCGTTGACCTGTTCTATAAGGTGCACTCCCTATTCTACGGGCCGCTATCATGGGGTATGATAGGTGCCAAATCTGAGATAATTCTAAAAAGGAACGTGGTATGTTGAAGTTTCCGGAAATTGATCCGGTTGTGGTGTCGTTGGGGCCGCTATCCATTCGTTGGTACGGGCTAATGTATTTAGTCGGTTTTGTATCGGGTTATTTTTTGCTGGCCAAACGTGCAGCAAAACCCAATTCAGGGTGGAACAAAGAACAGGTCAGTGAGATGGTGTTCTATGGGGCGATGGGGGTGATCTTAGGGGGGCGGGTAGGTTATGTGCTTTTCTACAATTTCGCAGCATTTCTTGAAAACCCTATTGTATTAATCCAAGTCTGGAATGGCGGTATGTCCTTTCATGGCGGATTGATCGGCGTTATGTTGGCGCTGGGATTGTATGGTCGTAAAGTAGGCAAAAATGTCTTCGATATTCTGGATTTTGCCGCGCCAGCTGTGCCTATTGGCCTGGGGGCAGGTCGGATTGGTAATTTTATCGGTGGTGAATTGTGGGGGCGTACCACCGATCTACCCTGGGGTATGATTTTTCCAAGTGGCGGCCCAGAACCAAGGCACCCATCGCAATTGTATCAGGCGGCATTGGAAGGGGTGGCAATGTTTGTCATCCTTTGGTTATTCTCACAAACTACTCGTCCGCGATATGCAGTAACCGGAATGTTTGGATTTTTGTATGGGTCTTTCCGATTTTTAGTTGAGTTTGTGCGTCAGCCCGACGCGCATCTTAATTTTATCGCGTTTGATTGGTTAACCATGGGGCAACTACTATCATTGCCGATGATTATTATTGGGCTAGGTTTGATCGTGTTTGCATATCGCAAACCGGCCGCAGTGTGATTTTTTTGTCAATTTGTATAGCTGAGTATTATTAATGAATGAATATCTAAAACTTCTGCGCCATGTTAAAGAAAATGGCGTGACAAAAGGCGATCGTACCGGAACGGGTACAACCAGTCTTTTTGGTTATCAAATGCGTTTTGATTTATCAAAAGGTTTTCCTTTGCTGACCACTAAAAAAATACATACACGCTCGGTCTTTCATGAGCTGTTGTGGTTTCTAAAAGGTGATACCAGTATCACTTATCTAAAAGACAACGGAGTGTCGATCTGGGATGAGTGGGCGGATGAAAATGGAGACCTAGGTCCTGTTTATGGTAAGCAATGGCGATCTTGGGAAGGGCCTAATAATGAGGTAGTCGACCAAATAGCCAATCTGATTGAAGAAATTAGAACCAATCCCAACTCCAGGCGTTTGGTTGTGAGTGCGTGGAACCCTGTAGTATTGCCAGATGTAAAATATAGTCCCATTGAAAATGCCAAAATGGGTAAACAAGCGTTACCACCTTGCCATTGTTTATTTCAGTTCTATGTTTCGGAAGGAAAGTTGTCGTGCCAACTTTATCAACGTAGCGCCGATGTGTTTTTAGGTGTGCCGTTTAACATAGCTTCTTACGCATTATTAGTACATATGGTGGCGCAGGTAACCAATCTGGATGTGGGAGACTTTGTGCATAGCTTTGGTGATGTGCATCTATATAGTAATCATGTTGAACAGGCTGAGTTACAGTTAAGTAGAGACACTATGCCGCTGCCAACGCTTAAGTTGAATCCTGGTGTGACATCGATATTTGATTTCACCTATGATGACATTGAAATTATTGATTATCAGAGTCATTCGTCTATTGCTGCACCTATTGCAGTGTAAGGAGTGGTTATGTTGTCATTAATTGTAGCGAAAGCAGATAATGGGGTTATTGGTAAAGATAACCAAATGCCTTGGCATATACCTCAGGATTTACAATTTTTTAAAGCCAAAACAATGGGCAAACCCATCATCATGGGACGGAAAACCTTTGACTCATTAGGGCGGGTATTGCCAGGGCGGCCTCATATTATTATTAGTCGCAATGCCACCCTGACTGTTCCAGAAAATTGTTATCTTGTAGGAAGTTTGCAAGAGGCAATCGCGCAGGCGCAAGAAATAGCGCAGGCACGAAATATTACATCCGAAACGTTAAGTTCTGGACAAGCAGATGAAGCGGTTATTATTGGTGGCGCACAAATATACGCAGAAGCGCTTGCGCTAGTTGATAGGTTGTATGTGACCGAAGTACAGCTAGAACCGGAAGGTGACGCTTTTTTTCCCGAAATTGATACACAAGTATGGCAAGCAGTAGAAAGAACAAAGGGTGAGGGGGATATTCCTCATTGTTTTGTTACTTATGATAAATGCCAATAATTCCCATTTACTCATTTAGAAAACGTAATCATCATGTTTAAGAATTTATTTAGGCCAAAATGGCAAAGTGCAAAATCCCAAGTTCGTATTCAGGCAATCAATAATCTGAATATTGAGGATGGCGATGATCTTCATGTGTTGGATTTGTTGGCAAAAGGTGATGCTGATGCAGAGGTGCGTTCTGTTGCTTATCAGCGCACGCCGGATAGCGGAAAATTACTCAACTATATTCAGCAGGAAAAAAACTCAGCTGCGCAGCAGTCGGCGATCGATCGATTGTTGATATTGTTAAATAGCGGTGAGGTTGTATTAGGGTCTCAACTCGAAGCTATTGTTAAAGGCCTTGATACTAACGCTCTTGCATCTTTAATTGAAAAAACAAAAAATGTTGAATTGGGATTGTTGGCGCTCGAAGGCATAAAAGAAGAAGCTATCTTGCAATTATATGCCACAACTTTATCGGTTAGCCGTTTGCGACAGGCGGCTGCAGAGCGGTTGGAAACAGAAAGTGTGTTGGAGGCAGTATTAAAGGAAAGTAAAGGCAAGGATAAAAGCGTCTATCGTATTATTAAGAATAAATTAAATACAATTTATGATGCGCAAAAGCAGGTGGAGAATCGTGATCAGCAATTAGATGACCTGTGTAAAAGTGCTGAGACCCTGGCTAGGAAGCCAATTGATCCATTATATGTTGCTACCTTGGAGCACATGCAAAAGCAATGGGCGCGTGTACAAAGTTATGCTAATGCGGATATTCAGCAGCGTTTTCAGCGGGCAAGTGATCTTTGTCGTCAGGCGGTTGCCGCAAGTACTGCAGTGAAAGATGAGCAGCGAGAGGTTAGTCAAAAATTACGCGAGGCAACGGAAGAACGTTTGGCGGCTTGTGATCAGTTGGAAGAGGCCATTAAACAAATATCAGAAAAGGATGCTGTTACGGCCGAGTATATACCGGCGTTGACGGCGTTGTTGTCTACACAACAAGTGCGCTGGGATGAGGCGGCAGAAACATCTTCTCCTGCGGCAGATGAGCGGAAACGCTTTAATAGCGCGTTATCGGTATTGGAAAAAGTATTGGCGGCCATACTCGCACTGAAAGAACATGGTCCAGAACTAGAAAATATTGTACATAAAGTCCTTGATCTAGTCGCGGAACCCTCTGCAGAAATAAACCGATTAAAAAAGACCTTCGATCGATTGATGGCTGCAATTCAATGGCCCGATATCATCGCTAAGCCAGCCATTTTAGTCTTGAGTGAAGAAGCCATAGCCCATTTTGATAGGGTCAAAGGTGATTTGGCCGCTAAGGAAAAAGAGGCTGCCGAAAAGTTTAAAGGTGTGCTGGATAAATTGTCTGTCGAGGTTGAGAAGGGGCACCTTAAATCAGCTAATAAATTTTTGCGTGATGCCAATCGTTTTTTAAAGCTTTTACCCATGCGTAAAGCAACAGAATATCAGAAGCAGATCCGTGAGCTAACGGTAAAAGTGAATGAGTTGCGTGATTGGCAGGGATATGTGTCGGCACCCAAAAAGGAACAGTTATGCGAAGCCATGGAGGCATTGGTCGGTGTGGATATGGATCCGCAGGCATTGGCGAACCGTATTAAGCGCATGCAGTCAGAGTGGAAAATGTTGGGAGGGTCACCAGATAGTCAGGCGGTTTGGGAACGTTTTCGTGAGGCCGCGGATAAAGCGTATGAACCATGCCGAGATTACTTCGATAACTTGTCGAGTGTTCGAGCGGGGCATCTCGCGTCGAGACAAATATTAGTGGAGCAGTTGAAAAATTATTTGGAGAGTTTAGATTGGGATGCTGCGGATTGGCGTGCGGTGAATGAAGTTTATGAAGTTGCCAAACAAGAGTGGCGTCGTTACTCACCAGTGGATCGCAAAGATGGAAAGACTGTTCAAGATCAATTTAACGGATTGTTACAGCAGTTGCGTGATAATTTAGACCAGGAATTTACTAACAACGAGAACAAGCGTAAAAAACTGATTGAAACAGCAGAAGCTTTGGTTGAGCAGGAAGACTTGCAGGATGCGATACAGCAAGCTAAACGTTTGCAGCAGCAGTGGAAGGCTGTTGGAATGGTTTCCCGCCGCGAAGACTCAAAATTATGGCGTAAGTTTCGCGCTGTATGCGATCAGGTTTTTGCACGCCGTGAACAAGAGAAACAGGCCGCATCAGAGGCTAGGGATACAAATTATACCGATGCACTGTATTTGTGTGAGCAGCTTGAACAGTTGGCGGAAAGTGATCTGATGGACTTGGATGCTTGCCTGGCGGATTATGGGAAGTTAAAAAGCAAGTTTAATGCAATGGGTTCATTACCCAAAGAAAAACATGCGGATGTTAAAATACGTTTTGATCTGGCTTGTGATGCTTGTGAGAAAGTGTTCGCTGGGGCGGAGAAGTTAAAGCAGCAAGACCAGGTTATTGAACTGTGGCGTAAAGTCGCTGTATGCGATGAGTTAGAGTCAAATTTAGTGGCTTCGGTACAGGCGAATTTGTTTGAAGCCGATGATGTTGAATGGGGTAGTGAGTTAGAGGTGCCAAAAGGTGCGGAAGGCATCGAGCAGCGTTATCAGCAGCTGGTTGCGTTAGCACAAAGCGGTGAAGTGCTATCCGACGCTATTTTGCAAGAAAATTCAGATAAGCTACAAGAACTTACGGTGTTGTTAGAGATAGAGGCGGGAATAGAAACCCCCGCCG
>NVVG01000067.1 GCA_002402125.1 Moraxellaceae bacterium | reverse complement strand
AACGTGATGAAATAATATCGGCTATTAAATCCAATCAAGTGGTCATTATTGCGGGTGAGACCGGTTCAGGTAAAACCACGCAATTGCCTAAAATGTGCCTTGATGCAGGGCAGGGTGTTAAAGGCTTAATTGGCCATACCCAGCCACGGCGACTTGCCGCACGGACAGTGTCAACGCGCATTGCAGAAGAGTTATCTAGCGAACTAGGTTCTATTGTTGGTTATAAGGTGCGGTTCCAAGATAATGTCAGTGAAAACAGCTATATCAAACTAATGACAGACGGTATCTTGCTGGCCGAAATTCAACAAGATCGGTATTTGGAGCGCTACGACACCATCATCATCGATGAGGCTCATGAGCGAAGTTTAAATATCGATTTTTTGTTGGGTTACTTAAAAACATTATTGCGCCGTAGAAAAGATCTAAAACTCATCATCACCTCCGCGACAATTGACCATGAGCGCTTCTCCTCACATTTCGAAAATGCACCGATTATCGTAGTATCCGGTAGAACTTATCCGGTCACGGTGTTCTATCAGCCAATGGAAGAGGTGGGCTCTGATGCAGTCTTAGATAGTGATGCAGTAGAGCGCGGGGTGCTTGATGCGATTCAGGGCATTCTTGATGTGGAGCAGGGTGCAAATTCACATCTAGATGCGCAAGATATTTTAGTGTTTTTACCGGGTGAAAGGGAGATTCGCAATGTCGCTGATTTATTGCGAAGACATCTACGTGATCAATTGGAAGTATTACCTCTTTATTCCCGTTTAAGTAATGCCGAGCAGAATCGCGTGTTTGCCAAGCATGCTAATCGTCGCGTTGTGTTAGCGACCAATGTGGCAGAAACTTCTATTACTGTGCCAAATATTGGTTTTGTGGTGGATCCTGGCACTGCACGAGTGAGTCGCTACAGCTATCGAACCAAGGTGCACCGATTGCCGGTAGAGGCCATTTCCCAAGCCAGTGCCAATCAACGGATGGGGCGTTGTGGTCGTATCGCTCCAGGCATATGTATTCGGTTATATGATGAGGAATCGTTTTTATCCAGAGACGCGTTTACCGACCCAGAGATATTGAGATCGAATCTTGCCTCAGTCATTCTGCAGATGAAATCTTTGCGTTTGGGGGAGGTTGGAGATTTTCCTTTTATTAACCCCCCAGATGAAAAACTTATTAATGATGGATACCGACTGCTTAGTGAACTTGGTGCGGTTGGCGATCAAAAAGAGCTGACGGGGTTAGGCCGTATCTTAGCCAGGTTGCCGGTTGACCCTCGTGTTGGGCGCATGCTGATTGCGGCGAATGATTTTGGTTGCCTCAAAGAGTTGATATCCATTGGCAGTGGCTTAAGCCTTCCAGAGCCTTGGAGTCGCCCCCATGAGAAACGGGCCGAAGCGGATCTAAAACATAAGCTATTTAAAGACAAAGAATCTGACTTTTTAGCATTTGTAAATTTGTGGGATATCCATGAAGTTAAACGACAAGAGCTCAGTGCTGGAGGTCTGAAGCGTTGGTATAAGGAGCACTTCATATCGTATTTACGCATGCGCGAGTGGCGGGATCTGCATCGTCAATTAAAATTAATTGTGCAGGACATGGGCTGGAAACTTAATCAACAACCTGCCGATTATCAATCGGTGCATCAGGCCATTTTAACAGGCTATCTCAGTCATGTTGGAATGAGAGAGGAAGATAATAACTTTCTAGGAACTAGGAATCGTAAGTTTAACCTGTTTCCTGGCTCCAGCCTGTCAAATAAACCTCCCAAATGGATGGTTGCGGCAGAAATCGTAGAAACCCATAAAGTCTTTGCGCGAACGGTTGCAAAGATTGACCCTGAGTGGATAGAGTCTGTGGGGAAGTCACAATTGAGTTATCGCCATTTTGAGCCCCATTGGGAAAAGAAAAGGGCGGCGGCGGTGGCGTTCCAGGAATCCAGTCTGTTTGGCTTGGTGGTGAGTCCCAAGAAAAAAATAGATTTCAGTCTTGTTGATACGGCTCAAAGTCGCGAGATATTTATTTATAACGCGCTTGTTGCAGGGGACTATTTTTCTCGTGCCCCTTTTCATATCCACAATAGAAAGTTAGTAGACGAGATCGGTTATTTGGAAGACAAGTCACGCCGGCGCGATATATTGGTGGATGATCTTGTATTGTATGGATGGTTTGATGAGCGACTACCAGACAATATCCTTAATGGTAAGGGGTTTGAGAAATGGCGAAAAAACGCTGAACGCAAACAGCCAGCGTGTTTGTTTTTATCTGAAAACGACGTGATTGCCAAAGATGTCATGTCGGAAACAGCCCATAGTTTTCCCGACAATGTTGAGGTTTCTGGTGGCACGTTAAAAATAGATTATTTATTTGAACCAGGAAAAAAACAAGATGGAATTAATGTTGTTGTTCCTGTGACCTTGATAAATCAGCTGAATGAAGCCTCACTAGAATGGTTGGTGCCAGGGTTGGAGTTAGAAAAATGTATCGCGTTAATGAAAAGCCTGCCCAAAGCAATAAGAAAAAACTATGTGCCCGTGCCCGATGTGGCAGGACGTTTTTTGCAATCTAACCCGGATAGAAATAAGTCGCTTATACAGCAACTAACGCAGTTTCTTCGACAACAAACCCGTATCGATATCAAGGCAGGCGATTGGAATTTGACTTCGCTGTCCGCACATTTGAAAGCTAACGTGCAAGTAGTTGACGCTGGCGGCAAATTACTCCAGGAGAGTCGAGATATTGCGAGTCTCAAGCTAGATATGCAGGCATCCTTTAAAGAAGCTATTAGCAATGTGCGAGTAGAAGGGGTGCATGATAAGCAAAGTAAAACTCAGTTTACCTCATGGGATTTTGACAATGTTCCCGAAGCCTATGAATTTGAGCAAAATGGTGCGCAGGTAAAAACCTATCCGGCGTTAGTCGATCATGAAACTTATGTTAGCGTGCATCTATGTGATGCCGTGGCTGATGCCAACTCTAAGCATCAAAAAGGGATATTACGACTTTGTATGTTAGGCTTGCCCCAACAAATAAAGTACCTTAAAAAACATTGTAGCTTGAACAAAAAAGTAGCATTGCAGTATGCTCCTTTTGGGAGTCAGCAATCCCTAGCGGACGGCATAGCCTATGCCGCATTTTATCGTTCATTTATCCACAGACAGGCATTGCCACGAACCCGCGACGAGTTTTCGAGATTGCTGGAAACAGGCCGCGCTATTTTAATAGATGAGGCCAATGTCATTACTGCTTTGGTAGAAGAAATTTTGAGTTTGCATCACCAAGTGTCAAAAAAGATTAGTGGTCAGGTTCCTATTGCGAGAGTGAATTGTTACCAAGATATAAAGCAGCAGCTAAGAAATCTATTTGTTGTCGATTGGATTGGCCGCGTTTCTTATCGGAATTTGCAAGATTTCCCCAGGTATCTGAAAGCAGTTTTATTAAGAATCGACCGTTTACAAGGAAATATCGATAGGGATAAACATCAGGCGGACCAACTGAAGCAGTATAGGGATCAATACGAAGAACGACAGCAGCGGCGTGATAATGACGGTGTATTCGATCCCTATTTGGATAACTATCGTTGGATGCTGGAGGAGTACCGGGTATCACTATTTGCTCAGGGGATGAAAACTGCCTATCCTGTGTCAGAGAAGAGGCTCAACAAACTATGGGAAGACGTGCTTTTGTGATCCCATGCTATGAGGCCAAACTGATTTAACTCAACTCTTTTAATCTAAGAATGACTAACGCAACGAGAGAATATATGGCGGACTCAGAGCTGATTGAGGAATCCCTCATGGTATCTATTGATGACGGGCAGCAGTTACATGTGCGTCGTTTATGCAGCGGTAGGTCGGGCGCAATCCCCGTGCTAATGCTGCATGGTTTGCTAGAAGACGGAACGGTATATTATTCACGATCCCAGCGCGGCCTAGCATATAGTGTTGCACGAGCAGGTTTTGATGTGTATATCCCCGATCTACGGGGTAAAGGCAGAAGCTGGCCACGTATAGGTCAGATATTAAACTACCGCACCATAGATGCAGTCACTCAGGATATACCCGCTATTTTTGATGCGATAAACCTGCACTGTGGATCGGCTCCGAAATTTTGGATCGGTCATGGTTGGGGTGGGGTGCTCCTGAGCTCGGTTCTTGCGCGATATCCTAACTATCGGTCGGCAACCTACGGGTTAGTCTACTTTGGCACTCGACGAGTCGCTCGGGCGCAAAATATCAAACGCAGGGTGTTTGTTGATGCCTTGTGGGGCTGGTTGGCGGGTGCAGTCAGCCGTATTAAAGGCTCAATACCTGGCCCAATGTTAAAAATGGGTACTGCCAATGAATTTCCTGCAATGAGATCAGAAAACTTATTGTGGATGCAGGGTGCTCCCTGGGTGGATCCTTCAGACCAATTTGACTATGGAGCTGCGCTGAGTGAGGGGCTGGAATACCCTGCAAGCCTTTATTTTGCCTCGAAGGCCGATTTTGGTTACGGAAACCCAAGTGATGTATCTGATTTTATGAAAGAGGTGGGTCAGCATAATGGGCGCCTCATCGTGCTAGATGGACACGCTGGCAGCCAGCATAGTTATACCCATACAACGATGTTAACCCATCCTGATGCCGTAAATGACCATTTTCCCCATGTGATAGCCTGGATGGAGGAGATGATTTGTCTGAAAGATGATCAGGCCGCCCAATCTAATATCCCTTCTGCTAATTCTGGGGTAGAATCCCCTAATCAAATCGTAAGTTAGCGATCGTCGGCTTAAAAAGTGTGTTTTAGGACTATCTCGGCGTGCAAGGAGCCTGTTTAGGCCCTGTAGTGACTCATATTGAACATGCGATGAATATTATTAAATGTAGGAGAAATTCTGGTGCTCCAAAGACAAGAAAATGGCTCCGTTGTTATTAGTGGAACTGGCCTTTTTACACCCAAGGAATCAATCAGCAATGAAGAGCTGGTAGTTGCATTTAATGCATACGTCGATAACTACAATGACTCTCATAAAGAAGAAATAAGCCGTGGCGAGCTTTCAGCGCTAACCCACTCAAGCGAAGAGTTTATTCTTAAGGCCTCAGGAATAAATAGCCGATACGTCATCGATAAGTCAGGGGTGTTGGATCCTGATCGTTTAGTGCCTTATATTCCTGAGAGAAGTAACGATGAGCTATCCATTCAGTGTGAAATTGCGGTAGCGGCGGCCAAACAGGCCATGGAAAATGCCAATAAGCGTCCAGAGGACATCGATGGTGTAATCGTTGCCTGTTCAAATATGCAAAGAGCATATCCCGCAGTTGCAATAGAAGTGCAACAGGCTTTGGGCATCGATGGTTTTGCGTTTGACATGAATGTTGCCTGCTCTTCGGCAACGTTTGGCATACAAACCGCCAGTGACTCTGTCATTGCGGGATCGGCAAGATCGATTATTGTGATAAATCCAGAGATTTGTTCGGCTCACTTGGCCTGGCAAGACCGGGACTGTCATTTCATTTTTGGTGATGTGGCAACCGCAATGATTGTCGAAAAGGCGGAAACAGCAACATCTGATAATCAATGGGAAATAGTTAGCACTCGATTGAAAACAGCATTTTCGAATAATATAAGAAATAACTTTGGTTTTCTCAATCGGTGTGATGAGAACGGTGCTGGTGCACGTGATAAATTGTTTATGCAAAATGGGCGAAAAGTTTTCAAAGAAGTTGTGCCTTTGGTATCACAAATGGTAATTAATCACCTTGCCGATGAATCGATAGAAGTATCTGATATCAAGCGTATGTGGTTGCATCAAGCTAATTTGAGTATGAATGTTTTGATCTCGAAAAAAATACTCGGCCGAGACGCTACCGAGTTGGAAACGCCGATCATTCTTAATGATTATGCGAATACCAGTTCGGCGGGGTCAATTGTAGCTTTCCATAAATACAATCAGGATATGCAAAAGGGTGATACCGGCTTGATCTGTTCATTTGGCGCTGGGTATTCTGCCGGCATTATTATTGTAAGAAAGCGATAAGACAAGAGATGTTAGTTTGATGGCTGCAAACAGAATGAAGTGGTTGGGGTGCTTTTTGGCACTTGTGTTATCGGTGGGGGCATTGGCGGATGAGAGTGACCCATGGGAACCGGTAAATCGTAAGATTTTTGCTTTTAATGATTTTCTCGATAGCTACCTCCTTAAACCCGTTGCCAGGGGTTATAAGGCGGTTACGCCTGACTTTTTAGAGGATGGCATTAGAAACTTTTTTTATAATGCCACAGAGGTGCTGGTCATTATCAATGATCTGGCTCAGGGTAAGTTTGCCCAAGGCGGCCAGGATACTTTGCGATTTATTGTTAATAGCACCGTAGGAATAGGCGGGCTAATTGATATTGGCACAAGGATTGGTTTAGAGCGCCACAACGAAGACTTTGGTCAAACTCTCGCATTTTGGGGGGTTGGGGAGGGTCCTTATGTGATGCTACCGTTGTTGGGGCCCAGTACCGTGAGGGATGCTATTGCTTATTATCCTGATTCAGAGCTGACCCTGTTAAATACCTTGGATCATACACCAACGCGATTGGAGATCACTCTAGTTGGCATTATCGATACAAGAGCAAAGTTGCTAGACGTAGAAGAGCTTGCCGCAGGTGATCGATATACTTTTATTCGAGACGCGTACTTACAGCGCAGAAGGTTTCTATCGAGTGACGGCTATGTTTCGGATGAAGAGTTATTTGATGATGGCTTCGATGACGAATTTGACGATGAAGACTTCTAGCGGGAGCTGAAGCAAAGCCAGCCGTCCCCCTCTTGTTAATTATGAAAGAGGGAGGGCGGAAATCTGCTTATTTTTGGGGGTCGATGTTTCTGATGACTAACCCGTAACGGAATTTGTGCATATCAGGAATAGATTCAACACGAACGACTTCTGCAGTAGCATCTAAAGGTGTGAAGTTCGGACCTTCGGCGGGTACGGTAACGGTTAACCGGTCGCCCAATGTTAGCTTTTTGTCGGTTTCTAATAACATTCCTGCACCACTTAAATTTCTGCAGCGGCCTTCATGGCGTTCAGGTTTTCCCATTCTTACGAAAGACACAGCAGTGTCCACTCTCATACGGATAAAATTACGTTTTTCTGCGTATGATTGCTCTATCAGTGACATAAGCCATTCCCATTGGGTACATTAATCTATTTTTATATTCTACACGCATGCGTATGGATATTAAAACTATCACTTAGCAATAAAATTAGTATAACAAAGGACTGAATAATCGCTATGGTTTAGTGGTAATTTTTGCCATAAGAGGGTCTTTCTATAGAGCATTAGTTGAAAGTTACTTGAAATAGGACTATTTTCGGTAAACCTCTTATTCGGCAGAGCGTCAGAACCCGATGTGGTTTCATGAATACTCACCACTAAGTAATAGAATAAGGCCGTTATTAAGGAATCTATAGTGAAAGATCATAATGGAACCGTGTTGCTAGTCGATCAAGAGCCCGTAGTGATCGACAAGATCGCGGGCTGGCTATCGGGTGCAGGCTATCGCGTAGAAGTGGTCAAGGACTCTGCTGTTGCGCTAGATTGGTGGCGGGAGCACAGGCCGGAGGTGGTGATATGTGATGTGGGGGTTTCGGGTATTGGTGGGCTTACGTTGCTAAGCGCCATAACGACTGAAGATAAAGAGACGCAAGTTATCATGTTATCTTCAGAAAGTGACCGTGAAAGCATTGTCCAAGCTTTACGGTTAGGCGCAGCAGATTTTTTGCTAAAACCTATCGATGATTATACGGTGCTTGAACATGCAGTCAGTCGTGGTGTGGCCGATAATCGATTAATGCGGCAGAACCGAACCTATAAAGAAGAACTAGAAGCAACAAATGCAAAGTTAAAGGAAAGCTTTCGTTTATTGAAGGAGGACCAAGAGGCGGGTCGAACCGTTCAATTGAAGTTTTTGCCTCCAGCAAAACGCCAATATGACACGCTTTCTATTGATTA
This sequence comes from Moraxellaceae bacterium, assembly GCA_002402125.1. GTDB lineage: Bacteria > Pseudomonadota > Gammaproteobacteria > Pseudomonadales > Ketobacteraceae > 42-54-T18. The sequence goes on along the minus strand of NVVG01000067.1, from coordinate 12,217 downwards.
CCGGATTATCCCATCGTTATATCTGAGCGGAGACTTTATTGACTATTTTCGCATTTCCGAACACAAAATAGGCTTTTATCTCGCAGATGTCTCCGGTCATGGGGCATCGTCAGCGTTTGTTACCATCTTATTAAAAACCATGGCGAATAAAATTAGACGTAAGATGCTAACCACGTTACCGGAACTGTTTTCCCCCGCAGGGATGTTAACCAGTGCGAATGAAGAGCTAATCCCACTGTCACTAGGAAAACATTTGGCGATTTTTTGCGGCATGATTGATATGCAGAAGAATGAGCTAACCTATTGTTCTGCTGCACATTTCCCGCCGCCTTTATTAGTGAATGGGGGCAAAATACAAGCGATTGATGGCAAAGGCCTGCCATTGGGGATTTTTGAAGGCGTGACTTATGCGGATTCAACTCTGCCGTTATCCGATGATTTTTCATTAATCTTACTGTCGGATGGCGTGCTTGAAGTGATTCCCGATAAATCAGTTGCGGAAAAAGAGACTTTTTTAATGGAAATGGCTAGCAAAGGACACCATAATATAGACCAAGTGATGGAGTTTTTGTCTTTGGCTGAAGTGACCGAGGCCCCTGACGACATCGCAATATTGATTGTTTCTCGAAATAGCTAAGGCTAAAGAGAGTGTAATGCCTGATTCGAATGTAGGACATGCCCTATACGCAGAGCATCAAGGAACTTATGTGCTGAAGCTGGTGGGTGATATTCGTGCCTCCCTGTGTGCCACCTTAGATAGCTTTATAGACAGCATGTTTTGTGACGTTAAATTGCGCTCAATATTAATAGACCTGAGTGATACGCAATTAATCGATAGTACTGGATTAGGGCTTATTGCCAAGATCGCCGTTCATATACGTAAACGATTTCAAGAAAAGCCGGTGATTATTTCTACCCGCCCGGACATCACTCGAATATTAGATTCTATGGGGTTAGAGCAAGTATTCGATATCATTCAAGAGCCGTCGGTAATTTCCCACGCGATGCATAAAGTGCCGTTAGAAGAATGCGCAGAAGGGTACGCGTGCCAAAAGGTGCTTGAGGCCCATCGAGTCTTGATGAGCCTTAACGAAAAGAACAAAGAAACCTTTAAAGAGGTTGTTGCCGCACTTGAGTTTGATCAATTTGATCTTAATGGTCAGTGTTGCAGTGCAGATCAGGATGATCAAAAAGGCCAGCCCAGCGCAAATGATGAGCATAAACACGCGGGTTAAAAGTAATCAGCTATCGCTGTTAAATTCACTGCTGAATTTCACTTTCTCATCGAAGACTCATTGCGTGCTCTCTAGGGATATAGAGCAAATCAGCAATTATTCGAACTAAATGACTCTCATGTTTATCGATTACCCCATCAGCATGGGCAACTTTCCATAATAATTTAATGATCTCTTCTTTTTGCTGGCTTGAGTAATGCTGATTGATAAGAGAGGTGAAATCACGTAGTGACGTGCTGTTGTCGACTTGTTGTTCCGCTGCAGACTTGAGCATTTGCAAGTCACCTGAGTCTATCTGATAAGCTTCAGTCAGCGCCGCCAAAATGGTAGCGGTTTCCTCTTCTGAAACGGAGTGGTCGGCCTTAGAGATTTCCAGCAGGAGAGCGCAGGTCGCCAGTTGCAGTTGTTTTTCTATCGGTATCTCTCTGGCCGAAGGGCTTGAGGCCTGCTTATCATTGATAGGGCTAATGAGTTTGTTAAAGATATCGATAAATTGTTTTTTCATATTTGGGCTGTAATGGGTTAAGCAGTCAATGGTAGATCGGGCTGTTTCTGTTTTGCTTTTGCTATCGTACTGTCGTGCTATCGTACCGCGCTGGTTATCCTTGCTTGGAGTTGGCTCTCAAGTGTTATTTGATCYTTRGTGAAGTTGCGAATGCCTTCGGCAAGTTTTTCTGTTGCCATGGCATCTTCATTCATCATCCAGCGGAAAATGCTTTCATTCATGTCGATTTTCTCAATGCCACTGGGTAAATTATTAGTAGAAAGCATCTGCTCTAGCGAGCCTTCATCTGCAGCAAGCGCTTTCATCAAATCAGGGCTGATGGTTAACTTGTCACAACCCGCCAATTGCTCAATCTCCCCCAAATTGCGGAAGCTAGCGCCCATGACAATGGTCTGGTAATTAAAGGTTTTATAGTATTGATAAATAGCCGTAACCGATAAGACACCCGGATCAGTTTCTGGACTGTATTCGTCTTTGCCTGTGCTCTTTTTGAACCAATCCAGGATTCTGCCAACAAAAGGGGACACTAAGGTGATATTGGCAACTGCACAGGCAACGGCTTGAGCAAAACCAAATAGTAGTGTGAGATTACATTGTATGCCTTCTTGCTCAAGTATTTTTGCCGCTTCGATGCCTTCCCAGGTGGCGGCAATCTTAATCAGGATTCGGCTTCTRTTTATGCCCTCGGCTGCATATAAGCTGATAAGTTTTCTGGCTTTTTCAATGGTTGCAGCGGTATCAAAGGAAAGTCGAGAATCAACTTCGGTGGAAACCTTTCCCGGTACAATGTGCAGAATTTCGACTCCGATAAGCACGGCCAGCCGGTCTGCCGCATCAAGAGCGCAGCCGTTAGACTGTTGAACCGCCCGAAGAATAAGAGGTTCATACTGGCTAAGTGAAAAGGCCTTCAATACCAAAGACGGGTTTGTCGTCGCATCTTGAGGACGGTATTGTTTTATTGCTTCAATATCGCCAGTGTCTGCAACCACCTCGGTCATTTGCTTCAATAATGTTAATTTATCGCTCATCTGCCTGGTTACCCTTGCTCAGTATTTTTTTGGTGAACTATGTTCTTAAAGGAATATGTTCTTAAAGGGAATTTACTGCTAATCACCAAGGATAGCCAGTAACTATCAAATTTGCTTGATTAGTCAGCGGGTAAATCAATAAATTTCAATGCTTCCCTAATAACATCAGAGGTAGCGTCTCTCTTATAGGCGTGTTGGCTAAGGTGCCTTCTCCAGGCTCTGGCCCCCGGCATGCTCTGAAAAATGCCAAGAATATGGCGAGAAACCCATTTGAGTTGGCCGCCATTTTTGATTAACTGATCGGTGTAATGGATTATGGCCTCGACGATATCAAAGCGAGTCGGTATAGGGTGATCATCAGCAAAGAAGCGTTGATCAACTTCTGCAAGAATAAATGGGTTTTGGTAAGCCTCTCTACCCATCATGATGCCGTCTACGTGCTGTAGATGTGATTCACAGGCAGTAAAAGAAGTGATCCCGCCATTGATAATGATCTCTAAGTCAGGGAACTCTCGCTTTAATTGATAGACACGCTCGTAATTGAGAGGCGGAATCTCCCTGTTTTCTTTTGGGCTCAGCCCTTTTAACCAGGCTTTTCGTGCATGAACGATAAATGTCTCGCATCCAGCACCTTTTGTTACCGTTACGAAACGTTGCAGGTCTTCATATTCATCTTGATCGTCAATACCAATCCGGCATTTTATGGTAACCGGGATGTCACAAGCGGAGTTCATCTTATCAATACAGTCTCCTACCAGCTCGGGCTCCGCCATCAAGCACGCACCAAAAGCCCCAGACTGTACTCGGTCGCTTGGACAGCCAATGTTAAGGTTTACTTCATCGTATCCGTAGTCCTCGCAGATTTTACTGCATAACGCGAGATCAGTCGGGTTGCTACCACCCAGTTGAATTGCCACGGGGTGTTCTTCTTTATTAAAAGCCAGATGGCGTTCTTTATCACCGTGAATGATGGCACCGGTGGTGATCATTTCCGTGTAGAGAAGGGCATGTTGGGTGATCTGGCGTAAAAAATAGCGGTCGTGACGGTCCGTCCAATCGATCATAGGGGCAATGGAGAAGCGGCGATTTACGGTATTTGGCTTGTGGCTTGATTTAACGATGTTTTTCATTTCGATAATTCTGTGTGTTTTCTGGCATTTCTGTGAATTTTCTCCATATTGGTGCGTCTTTTACCACTGGGGTGCACCGTACATTTGATTAAGGACAAGTAATATGGCCACAATCACGAAGAAGACCCGTGCAGACGGTACTTTATCATACAAAGCGGATATACGGATAAAGCGAAAGGGTTAGATTGTTCACCGTGAATCTAGGACGTTAATTAGGAAGCGCCTAGCCAAAGACTGGGCTGATCGTAGGGAGTTGGAAATGCATAACTAGCAACAGCATTGATGATGGTTGTGGGAAAATGGCTGTAATCATCACTAACAAAGACCTTGAACTAATATCAAGCGGGCTATAACATACCCCTTTTTTAGCCAGCAGGAATGATTCCGAATATATGGTTTGGCGTGCAACAAGGAGGTCCTAAGTAAGCTTCAGCTCAAGAATATCTCAAACTGTCTGTTGTCTGTAAACTCGCCTGTGCACCTACATTATGTAGTTAGAGGGGATGGTTGCTAGCTCTGATGATGGGAAAATTTATCTTTCCGGGATATTTGGTGCCCTAAGCAATAATGAAATGGACGTTGAAAAATCTTTGATTCAATTATCGCGGAATATAGGCACAGGTAAGCTTACCTATGTGAGTAGGGCGATCTTCAATGCCAATGGATTAACCAGCTCACTGGTGATTAGAGATGGATGCTAGGGAATAAAAGTTTAAGGCAATGCACCACTAGGACAGGTTGTCAGTCTGTAACACCAAAAATATTGAAGAATTTGCACGTGGAAAAATCAACATGACTCTAAACCCATTTAGTAAACACCTTTCTGACCAGCGTAAAGATCCGATTGGGTTTATACAGCGACAATCCCAGAAAGGTAATTTCGTTAGGCTTAATTTTGGAAGAAACACATTCCTTCTTAGTCATCCCGAGGATATAAAGTATATTTTGATGGAAAAGCCGCTTGCTTTTAAAAAGAGTTGGTTTCCCCGTGATTTTGAGCGATTTTTGGGAAAAAGCATTTTAAATAACGAGGGGAGTGCCCATAAACGTCAACGGCGATCATTGCAAAGTGCCTGGATGAAACCTTCGATTTCAACGCTTGTTAACCAAATATACTTAGATGCCGAGAGAGTGGCCTCCCGTTGGGAGTCTGGGTCGGAAATAAACGTGATGGGAGAGCTAGTTAACATGGGGCTGTTAACTATGGCAAAGTTTGTTTTTGATATAGATGACGAAAAAGAAGCAGTTGAAATTCACTCCTTGGCGGTCAGTTGTCATCGGAATATGTGCAAGCAAAAAAAATCCCGCATTCCCATTCCATCATTTATCCCAACGAAACGTAATCGAGATTACGAGAGTTGTAATCAGCTTATGGATGAGTTAGTGCTTGGATATATTAATAAGAAACGTGATGCACTTACAAGGAATGATGGTGTTGGGGAGTCCTCAGTTATTGGGCAAATTATAGGGGTAAGGGATGATGCCGGTAACCCTTTAAGCGATAAGATAATGGTGGATGAGTTAAAAGGTTTTTTTATCGCAGGTTCTGATCCTATTCGAACGCTAAGCTGGACACTGTATGAATTGTCATTAAATAGATCGATGAAAGAAAACGTTGAAAAAGAATTAGCGGCTGTTTTAGGGGGCAGGGGAGTAGATAGCGATTCCCATAAACAGTTAGTCTATATTAATGCAGTGTATTCGGAAACGGTTCGGAAGTACCCTCACGCCTGGATTTTTCACAGGCGTGTTAATGAAACGGTCACCTTGCCTTCAAAGAACATATTGCCAAAAGGTGCAGATTTATTTATCTCTCCCTTGGTTATGCATAGGTCAGAAGAATACTTTCCTGACCCCGACAAATTTCTTCCGCAAAGGTTTGTTAATAAAGCAAACAAAACGTGGTCTAAAGGCGCCTATTTGCCATTTGGTTTAGGCCCTAGGAATTGTATCGGTGAGCATTTTGCGCGGTTGCAGGCATCTATTACGCTTGCGTATCTCTGTGAGAATTTTGACTTTGTTTTTTCAAATGAACCAGAACTATTTTCTCCAAATTTCATGGTGCTTCAGGCTAAAGATCATGTGATGAAAGCGAAAATTATAGCAAAGGAGTGTGTTGGTGTCTCTGCAAGTGAATGACTCAAGGGGGCTAGATAAAATAAAATACGCATTTATTGTTCCTACCTATAATTATGCCCATTTTATAGTTAGGGCCCTTGATAGTATTTTTTGTCAAAAAAGTATCGATTTTCAAGTTATAGTCATGGATGATGGATCTACTGATGGTACAAAATCATTGCTATATAGTCGGTACTCCAGCAAAAAGAATTTTTATTACTATTTTCAAGATAATAAAGGGCCAAATGTTGCTTGCTGTGAGGCTATTCGAAGATCTACTGCAGAATACATTATATTTATGGCTGCAGATGATTGTCTTAAAGCAGACTATATTCAAACTATTAATTCGATTCTAGATAGAGACCCTTCTCTGGATGTGGTGTTTGGTCGGTCATGTTCAATTTCAATTGACGGTAAACGAAAAAAAATATCCAATGATTTATTCCCTTTAGATGACCCACTGGCGTGTTTTCGTGCTTTTATTCTCGGAGATATATCAGCAACTACCTGTGGTACGTTGGTTAAGCGAAAGCTATTGAAGGAGTTTATAGATTATCCTGCTGCGCTTCCAAAAAGTTTTGATATTGTTGTAATTGCACATCTTTTATTAAAGTACCGCTGTTTTCAGAGTCAGTCCGTTTTTGTTGATGTTTATGATCACAATAAGAGATTTAGAAATAATATATTAGCGACAAAGAATGATGCCGGATTAGTTGATGTTATGTTTGATCCAATATTGATGGGTTGTCATGATGAAGCATTAATATATAAAGCAGAGTTTCTAGCAAAAACCCAAAAATCACGTGGGCGAATATTTTTTCGCGAAGAAATGTGGCGCGAGGCTTTGGAGTCATATATATCTGCAGTTAGAGCGAATGCTAATGTTGCATTAGATTTGCAAGTTTTAAAGAGAATGTTTGTCAGTTTTATGATGTTAAAATGGAAAAGAACAAACTAAGACTTCCACAGAATGTGGAACAACATGTATTGCAATCCTCAAGAGCAACAAACTTGGACAGCCATTCTCTAAAGAAACAAGCTAAACGCCAACAATTGATGCTGTCGAGTATGTATTTATTCAAAATTAAGAATTGGTAGTAAATTACTGAGGGTACGAATAATTAAATTCTGCTTTAGAATGACGGATTTTTAACTAAGTTAACGTGAGGAATATTGTAAGCATAGTTAACAGCTGTGTTGGAGGAGGGCTATTAGAAATATTTGATCTACCAGCGCTGTATCCAAATCATCATATACATTATAAACTACAATTATATCCATAGACTGTTGTCGCTAAACTACTGCTAGTTCAGCTAGTTAGCAAGCTATTCTGGGATGTTCTTATGATATGAATTTCCACTTAATTGTAGTGCTTTTCTATGCTCAACAATGTTAAAAACAGCCTGGCTTCACGACTTTTACGGGTGTCGTTGGGCATTTACTTATTTATTGCTGTCGCTCTGACGTTGGGGCAGCTTGCATTAGAGTTTCAGAACGAGAAACAGCGCTTAACGGAGGAGGTCAGTGGAAAGGTAGAGCTGTTTACGCCGATCATTGCCCAGGCGTTGTGGAATTTTGATGATAGCCAGATAGAGGTCACTGCAAATAGTATTTTAACTACCGATCAAATTGTCGGTGTTGAAATATATGATGAGCGTGGAAAAAAGGTATTTTCAGGCTGGAATGACCCTTCTGGAACAGGCAGTTTGGATTCAACACAAAAATCAGGTATCTATACTTACAGTTACCCGCTAATCGAACCCGCAGGCAATCGTCCGCTAGGTCAGATTGTCGTTTCCACTCGAGCATTTGTTGTTGTAGAGCGCGCCGCTTATAGTTTTAAAATCACGGTTGTCAGCGCCGTCATTAAAACGATCTTTTTGTGTCTTATCTTCTTTTTTGTATTGAAACACATCCTTGTTGCTCCGTTAGGAAGGCTTACCGCTAGAGTCAATGAGCTCAATCCAGATGTAACGACCAAAGATAATGCAGATTTTTTGGAGTTCGAAGACAAATCTGCATATCGGGATGATGAGCTGGGATTGCTGATTCAAAGTTTCAGCTCAATGCAAGAAGCAATAAAGGAAAAGAATGACGCGATTCTGAGTTATCAGCATGACTTAGAGGAAAAAGTAGATGAACGAACAAACTCCATTCGAACACTGAATGAACAGCTGTTGGTCGCATCACAGGCAAAAATCGATTTTCTAGCGAATATGAGTCATGAAATACGCACGCCGATGAATGGTGTGTACGGCATTGCTGAGTTGCTCAACGATACTGATTTGACTGAAGATCAGCAAGAGTACGTTGATATTATCCAGAGCTCTTGCCAGGCATTAATAACGGTTATTAACGATATTCTGGATTTTTCGAAGATGGAAGCGGGCAACCTTCAGTTAGAGAATATTCCATTTGATCTAGAGCAACTATTGTTTGATTGCGGGTCAATCTTTGCGTTAACCGCTAGCGAGAAGAACCTACGGTTTAGTATTTCTTTTGATCAAGATACCCCAGTCATCGTATCAGGTGATCCGACTCGATTACGTCAGATCGTTTTAAATTTACTGGGGAATGCGTTTAAGTTTACCAAAACAGGGGCAGTCGATATTAGGGTGTTTTCATCTCCCACTATTTCGACGCCTAACCGATTGCGTTTTGAAATAGCTGACACTGGAATAGGTATTTCAACATCGGCCCTGCCATCATTATTTGAAACATTTTCTCAGGCTGATAGCTCAACCTCACGAAATTATGGTGGGACCGGCTTGGGTTTGGCAATCAGTAAAAGACTGGTTGAGCTTATGGGAGGGGAAATAGGCGTCAATAGTGAGTTTGGTCTGGGTTCTACATTTTGGTTTTCAGTGGTAACCGAGAGCGCTGGCCAGTCTAATGAATGTGATAGTTTTTATGAGTTGATGAAGAATAAGTCAGTTGCATTATGTTATGAGGACAAAACGCTAGAGAAAATAACCAGTGACGCGATATTTCCGTATTCTGAGTTGATCACACACGTTGAATCAGAGTCACTCCGTTCTAGTATCTACGCTACTAGTTGTTTGGACGAGAAACCAAATGTGTTAATCGTAGAGGCACATAATCTGACTGATTTGGATATTGAGCAACTAGCTAACAAGTCATCTGTTACAGATTACCTGTTAGTTTATTGCCATTCACTTGAACGTGCATCAGATCTAAGGAAGTTGACATTTCCCTTTCCTCATAGGGTGCTGCAACCACCATTGAGTGGGGCTGCCATCAGGCATGGGCTGGTTTCATTAATGGGTGAAGAGCAAGTGGAAATAGAAATTGCTGGTGCAGATTTGGTTATAGATATGAATGTCCTGGTTGCTGAAGATAATGACGTAAATCAAGTTGTAATCAAAGGCGCTCTCAAGAAACTAGGTATCATTCCAGATGTTGTCAATAACGGACGCGAAGCTATCGATCGATATGCAAAAAGTGAGAAAAACTATGATTTAATTTTAATGGATTGTGAAATGCCTGTATTGGATGGTTGGAATGCGACCAAGAAAATTAGAGACATGGAGAAACCTGCACCACATATCGATAAGTTGGTGATTGTAGGAGTGTCGGCCCATGCGATAGTGTCGGAAAAGCAAAAAGCATTGGATCTCGGAATGGATGACTTTTTAACAAAACCATATACTCGAGCAGAGCTAAAAGCGATCTTAGTAAAGAATAATATACTTCAATAATGGTAGTGATTTTAATGTAGTCGCGGCTGGCTGATTTTAAGATAAAAGGTGTAATTGCTCGACTTTCTATAGGGTTTACCCCATGCTTGCCGCCTACGCTAGTTTGTACGGTTTCGGCCGTAGCACCATTGGATCTAACGAATAGGGAATTTCAGATAATGATCAAGGTATCGCGTATTTTTACCGTAGTAATATTCAGTGTGTTATTAAGTGGCCAGGCAATTGCTGGCTTGTTGGATGATTACCCCCAAGACAATGAACCTACCCTGTTGTCTACAGGCCAAGAGATTTATCTGCCGCTACATGTAAGTAACTTGTGGGGTATGGCTATTATCGGAACGATCGACTTGGAGCAGGCGGCTTCCGGTATGAATAGCAATGCTTTGTATCCTTTAAAATTATCAGCAAATAAGGGTCTGGCAATCATCTATGTGCTGGATTATCGTGAAGCCGGCCTCGGTCCATACCGTGAAATTATTACGCTTATTGGAGCGACTACAAACCCCGAAGCGCCAATATTACAGAATCTACTGGGCTTTGGAAGTTCCTATCTACCCGGCTTGAAGGATTACTTAGACGGCAAGGTTCCTGACGCTGGCGTGTATTTTGAGCGTATCTCGTTAGATAGCACCCTAGCAATTACCGCTGGCATTGAGGTATGGGGTATCCCAAAAACTTACGAAGAATTTCAGATAGACAATCGTTTTTGGCGAACGTCGGTTTCCTCGTCAGAGGTATCTTTTGAGCTTAAGAAAGAGCTAGGGTTTGTGACACCTCTATCATTGAAGCTGACCTCATGGACGCCGACGGACTATAAACAAACTCGAGCAGAAATGCTGTTAAAAGGCTGGGGGCGAACGGGGTTTGTTGGGCCTAACGATGTCTTTGTGCTGGGTGAGAACCTGCAACGACTTTCATTTACACCCTATGTTTGGCAAGAAATTATGCCGGGTACGGATGCGGTGTTTTTCGAAGGGGCAGTGCCTCAGAAGCCATAGCCGCTGTTTTTGAGGGTTTATCGGCAGAAATCGGGGCTCTGCAATGGTTAAACGGGCGCTATAACGCCTGTATTGGGTGTTTCTTCACGTTATTTGTAAGTTAATTGACCTTTGTGGCATTAATATTCTGAGATAATGCATCTTTCTTGGTGCATGGTTATAATTGCGCTCATTAGATATCCCAATTCCTCTATTTACGCCATTTATTAAGGTCTTTGTAATGACAGTACGTACCAGAATCGCGCCATCTCCTACCGGTGACCCACATGTAGGCACCGCCTATATTGCTCTGTTTAATATGGCATTTGCCAAAAAACATGGTGGTCAATTTGTACTTCGTATTGAAGACACCGATCAGGCGCGTAGCACGCAAGAGTCAGAGCAGGCAATATTTGATTCCATGCGATGGTTAGGTTTGCAGTGGGATGAAGGCCCAGACGTGGGTGGTGACTTTGGTCCCTATCGCCAAAGTGAACGCAGTGAGATTTACACAAAATACGTGCAACAGTTACTCGATAATGGTCATGCATTTTATTGTTTTGCTACCACGAAAGAGCTAGATGAGATGCGTAAGCAACAGATGGCCAACGGTGAAACGCCCAAATACGATGGTAGGGGATTGCAGCTGCCTGATGCTGAGGTACAGCAGAAACTGGATGCCGGCGAACCTTACGTTGTACGCATGAAAATACCCGAAGAGGGTGTTTGTAGCTTTGACGATATGCTGCGAGGCACCATTGAAATCGATTGGTCCCAGATAGACATGCAAGTATTGATGAAGGCCGATGGTTTACCGACCTATCATCTGGCCAACGTAGTCGATGACCACTTAATGGCGATTACCCACGTTATTCGGGGTGAAGAATGGATAAACTCTGCCCCTAAACACCAGTTACTATACAAGTATTTTGGTTGGGATATGCCGGTTCTATGTCATATGCCATTATTGCGTAATCCGGATAAGAGCAAACTAAGTAAGCGTAAAAATCCCACCAGTATTAATTACTATGAACGCATGGGGTTCTTGCCAGAAGCGGTAGTAAACTATCTTGGTCGTATGGGTTGGTCAATGCCTGATGAACGGGAAAAATTCACCCTCGATGAAATGATTGAGGTCTTCGATATTACCCGCGTTTCACTGGGTGGCCCAGTATTTGATGTTGATAAGTTAAGTTGGCTGAATGGTTTATGGATCCGTGAAGAACTATCGGTTGACGCGCTGGCAGAACGTTTTACCACCTGGGCGATTAATCAAAGTTACCTGGGTAAAGTAATACCTCTCATCCAGAAGCGTATTAATGTATTGAGTGATGCAGCTCCATTGGTGTCATTCTTTTTGGAAGGGTTACCAGATATCAACCCCGAGAGCTTTGAATATAAGAAGCTTGAAGTAGAGCAAACGCGAAAGATCCTGCAATTCTCCTTGTGGCGCCTAGAAGCGCAGCGAGAATGGTCCTTGGAAGCGATTCAACAAGATCTTATGG
>NVVG01000066.1 GCA_002402125.1 Moraxellaceae bacterium | reverse complement strand
TCATTATTTTGGACCATTTTGAAGTTTCCTTAGCATTTAAAACCAAACTATTAGTTCAAGTTAAAAACGCCCCCGCAGGCTACCTGCAAAAAACAGTCCATAACATCAACCCGTTGATTTCTCGAACATTACTTAGGTAAAGGCATGATCTTTGTAAAGAATCTCGACATTTTACGCAGTCTAACCAAAGACAAAACTAGGCTACTTTCGGCAATTTAGTACCCGCTAACACCCCGCCTAACAAACAGGCAACTGCCGCCAAATAAAACGACGTTTCACCGCCAAAATCTTCCCAGGTAACACCCGCAACATAAGCCCCAACCGCCCCGCCGGCGCCATAACTCAACGCACTATAAAACGCCTGAGCCTGACCAGATGCATTTGCGCTAAATCGTTTTTGAACCCAATCGATGGCAACCGCATGAAACACGCCAAAGGTTGCGGCATGAAGTATTTGAACGGCCAAGACAACCCATAATTGATCGGGGAACGCCGCCGTACACACCCAGCGAATAGCCCCGAGATACAGGCTCAAGGCCAACAACGAGCGACTTGAAAAGCGATTCATGGCGCGATGCATGACAAGAAAAACCAGTATTTCTGCAATCACGCCTAACGCCCACAACCAACCTATCGCCATTTTACTGTAACCTTTTTCCTCCATGAAAATACTATAAAAAGAATAGTAGGGTCCGTGGGATACTTGCATTAGAAAACAAACAATAAAAAACACGATCACTGGACTACAAAAAAGTTGCTGCAAAAAATGCCTGCTTTGATTTTGTATTATTTTCGTCGAGGTTTGTTCGGAAACAAATAAACTACTCAACCAAATCAACACCATCATAACAACCAGGTAATAAGGTAAATACGCCACCGAGGTAATATCAAATACCCATCCAAACCCTACCACCGTACAGACAAACCCAACTGACCCCCACAATCGTATTCGGCTGTATTCATTGGTCCGATGTTTTAAATGGCTATAGGTCACCACTTCAAATTGCGGTAAAATAGCATTCCAGAAAAAGGAAAATACACTAATAAAAAACACATAACCCCAAAAACCAGGGCGAAAAAACACAATGGAAAAAAACAACACCGTAAGTGCGGCGCCCCACCGAATAATCGCGATGCGCATGCCCGTCTTATCGGCAATATAACCCCAGATATTGGGAGCGATGATTTTTGTGCCCATCAATACCGCCATCAATTGGCCAATCTCGATCGGTGAAAAACCTTGGTCTTTTAAGTACAGCCCCCAATAGGGCAATAACGCTCCAAGAAGACTGAAATAGAAGAAATAGAATCCTGACAAGCGCCAGTATGGAACCGGCGCGAGCTGTTGGGGCAAACCATCCGTTGTCGTTAACATCTGATCACTAATAGGTATACGAACTAGTTAGCGGATGCTGGTATAACGGGTGTGTCTGTTGTTACACCTTGGTTTTGCGCGCGGTGGCGCAATAGGTGATCCATCACCACGAGGGCCAACATGGCTTCTGCGATCGGAGTAGCTCGAACACCGACACAAGGGTCATGCCGACCTTTGGTTACCACTTCTACGGGCTCGCCGGCTTTATTAATGCTCTTACCGGGAATCATCATGCTCGATGTGGGTTTAAGGGCAATATGAGCGACAATGTCTTGACCTGATGAGATGCCACCGAGAATGCCTCCGGCGTTATTACTCAAGAAACCTTCTGGGGTCATTTCATCTCGATGTTGCTCACCGCGCTGGCTGACACTCTCAAATCCACTGCCAATTTCCACGCCTTTTACGGCGTTAATACTCATCAGAGCGTGAGCTAGGTCTGCGTCTAAGCGATCGAACACGGGTTCACCTAGCCCAGGTATCATTCCTGTTGCGACTACCGTTACTTTGGCGCCAATAGAACTGCCGTCTTTACGTAGTTGGTTAATCAGCGCTTCCATCTCTGGCACTACTGATGCGTCCGGGGAAAAGAATGGGTTGGTTTCGACCACATCCCAATCGAAGGTTTTGGGTTTAATGTCACCTATTTGTGATACGTAACCTTTAACGTCAATGCCTAATGACTCTTTTAAGTATTTTTTGGCGATAGCACCTGCCGCTACCCGCATGGCAGTTTCTCTTGCTGATGCTCGGCCGCCTCCGCGATAGTCACGTATTCCGTATTTGTGCTCGTAGGTATAGTCAGCATGTCCCGGACGGAAGGTATTCATTATTTCGGAGTAGTCTTTTGATTTCTGATTGGTATTCTTTATCAGCAGTCCGATAGGGGTTCCTGTAGTTTTACCTTCAAACACGCCAGAAAGAATCTGTACTTGATCGGGCTCTTTGCGCTGCGTAGAAAACTTTGAAGTGCCTGGTTTGCGACGATCTAAATCGCGTTGTAAGTCTGCCTCACACAGGTCCAGCCCTGGAGGGCAACCATCAACGATGCAGCCAAGGGCTTCCCCGTGACTTTCTCCAAACGTAGTAATTCGAAATATTTGCCCGAAACTGTTACCTGCCATGTATTTGCCAGCCTTAACCGATGAATTCTGTTGTGGATTTGTTGAGTGCTACATTATACCTGTGAGAACCTATTCAACCAAGCTTGCTGATTAGGTTCCGTCGTTGATGGGCCGCACTATGTTTGTACTAAATTGGTACTAATCGCTAGGATCCAAAATGTTCGTCTACCTGTTCTTTGGTCAACATGAAAACACCATGGCCACCTCGCTCAAACTCTATCCAAGTAAAGGGCACATTAGGATATGCTGCTTCGAGAGCTTCCCAAGAATTACCGACCTCGATAACCGCTATGCCTTCCGGGTTAAGGTGCTGGGAAAGCTCAGCTAACATTTTTCTTACTAGATCTAAGCCATCGATACCTGCTTCCAACGCCATGCGGGGTTCATGATGGTACTCATCAGGCAACGCGTCCATGTCAGGCACATCGACATAAGGGGGGTTACTGATAATAATATCGTAACTGCGACCTTCTAGCGCCTCGAATAAATCAGAAAAAAGTAAGTTTACCTGCCCTTCCAAGCCGTGCGTCGCGATATTACTTTCTGCTACATCGAGGGCATCTTCACTAAGATCGGTGCAATCAATATTCGCCTCGGGAAACGCCATTGCCGCGGCGATACCTATACAGCCACTACCCGTACACATGTCGAGTATGCTTTCTACATTTTCTGGCTCAATCCAAGGGGCAAATTGGTTTTCAATTAACTCACCGATGGGTGACCGAGGTATTAGTACTCGCTGATCAACGCTGAAGGGTATGCCACAAAACCAGGAGGTGCCGGTAATATACGGGGTAGGTATTCGATCGATCAGGCGCTGCTTGACCAGGCTGATAATAAAAAGTTTTTCTGTCGCGGTAAGTCGGCTCTCCCGTACCGTTGGATCAACATCCCAGGGTAGATTAAGACCATGCAATACCAAGGCAACCGCTTCGTCCCAGGCATCATCGTAGCCATGGCCAAGAAATAACTCCGATTGGTTAAAACGACTGACGATCCAGCGAAGAAAGTCACGAATGGTGTGGAGATCCATCAACAACTCGTCAGTGTTATCGAGTTGTTCCTCAACCGTTGGTAGGTCGGACAATTGAATAGAACTCATGTGGCACCCTATAAATACGTGGAAAAACATACTTATAGCGGAATAGGCAACATCTTTCAGCTATTCATTGCTTATGAGTGAGGAAAAAATGGCAAAAGCCCAAAAAGAGAGGGAATGCGTGCTATGCCGTCTGAAATTAGCGCTTCAGACGCCGAATACGCGTTCGGGCTTTGAGCTGACTTCTGCAACGTTTGTGCTTTTGTCCACACAGGGTGTTTTTCACACTAAAGAGCGGGTCACCAGAAGTACCGAAATTTACTGGTATCGTTATATTAAGCTCAAATTGACTTGTTGCGTCAGCCATAGGGATCATCCTAAATACGGGAGATTGCGTAAATAGTAGCCATGAACGAGCGAAAACTGAACGATTATTTTCTTCTTAATTGATTGTTGTTTATACCTCAATGGTATACAGCATGGAGTTTGACGTTTTGGCGTCAACAAATGACTGCCCGGTCACCCTATGATCTATGCATATGCCCTCGCTATCGGTAAAATATGCGACCGATAATATTTAGTACATTTTTTAATTAATGAAATGGGTAATTTGATGAAACTGACACTGACCGACTCTGAAATTCAACCGATTCTATCTGAATTGGCGGATTCCAATGCTAACTTTTCAGCAGCTTACCCTGGCGATTCGTCAGACCGTCAACAGGTTCACACAGTATATGGCGGTGCCAACCTCTTTAAGGCTGGTTCGGCCCAAAAACTTGGCAACATTGCGCTTCGCAACCTTGATACCTTTGCTCCCAATTTTTGCGCATTAGCGAAAGTCATTGGCTTTGCTGGGGCAGAGACCCTGCCCTCCACGGCAGCTGAAGTTGCGGCGTTAAAAGACGCTTGTGCCAGCGATACTGCGAAGATGAAGGATACCAATCCCGCTGCATGGTTAGCTTACACCGTGTACGAGCGAATCATTGCCAAACTAAAAAGAGAACCTATTGAAGATACCCGTATCGATTTTGAAGATGGATACGGAAACCGCCCCGATGCAGAAGAAGATGCCGATGCACTTCGTTGTGCTGAAGAAGTTGCCAAGGGCATGAAAGAAGGTAATTTACCTCCATTCATCGGCATCCGCATCAAAACCTTCAGTGAAGAGTGCCGCCAACGTTCTGTGCGTACCTTAGATCTGTTTTTAACGCGTTTGGCTGAAGTTAGTGGCGCCAAGTCACCTGAAAACTTTATTATTACCTTGCCTAAGGTGACACACCCTGAGCAGGTTGTGGCACTTACCAAACTATTAGACATCATTGAATTAAAATGTGGTTACGAAAAAGGTTCTCTCAAATTAGAGATCATGATTGAAACCACACAGTCGATCATTGATGCCAATGGTGACAATCAAGTTAACACACTGGTAAAAGCCGCAAATGGCCGCTGTCGTTCAGCCATTTTTGGCACCTATGATTACACGGCAACCTGTAACATTACTGCTGCCTATCAAACCCACAGACATCCATCCTGTGATTTTGCTCGCCACGTTTTGCAGGTATCGCTTGCAGGCACCGGCATTACCTTAAGTGATGGTGCCACCACCTCAATGCCTATTGGTCCACACCGGGCAACTGCTGACACGCCCTTAACCAATGAACAGCTACTTGAAAACACCCAGGTTGTTCATGGTGCATGGAAGTTACATTTTGATAATATCCGTCACTCATTGGCCCACGCTTATTATCAAGGATGGGATCTTAATCCTGCGCAACTTCCTATTCGTTACGCGGCAGTCTATAGCTATTTCCTTGAAGGTTTACCCGATGCATCAAAACGTCTTTCTGCTTTTATTAATAAGGCCGCACAAGCGACCTTAGTGGGCAACACATTTGATGATGCCGCGACAGGCCAGGGCCTATTGAATTTCTTCTTACGGGGAACTGCCTGCGGGGCAATCACTGAACAGGAAGCAACGGACACCGGTATTACTATGGATGAGTTACGTTCTCGTTCTTTTGTTCATATTGTTGCAAACCGTACTAAATAATTACTGGAAAATAGATAATGGCATCATCCATAGAACAAGCAAAGTCACTGCTTAACATCGCCAACGGTACTCTCGACAGCGCGCTGAGTTTTCTCAAGTCTCAGTGCATGGAGAATGGCAAAGTATCTACCACACGCATAGATGACCATCAATTGGTTGCCTATGACGCTGCCTATTGTGCTGCAGAACTGTCTGCATCCAACGTGATGATCAATTATTATGAGCAGATTCAATCCAATAAAGGTGACGAAGGCGCTAAAACAGAAGAGCTCATAGCACTTCAGTTTGTTGCTGAGACTCTGCAAAACTGCCGTACTCGCATCAGCACACGCCGCGCCGGGTTTGGTTTTGATCGCGCAACACTTGCATCAACCATTGATTCCGAAGAGATTGATACTTTCATCAATGAGCATTTGTCTGCCGATAATATGGTTGCTCTCGCTAAGCTTGTCATACGACACGACGGTCATGTTGGCGACTATATGTTAGATGACGAAAAGCAAATGATGCGTGACAGTTTTAAGCAGTTTGCTGAAGATGTTGTGATGCCATTGGCAGAAGAGATTCATACCAAGGACCTTATTATTCCTGATGAAATTCTAAAGCCGTTAATTGAGCTTGGCTGTTTTGGATTATCTATCCCGATGCAGTACGGCGGCATCCAGCCTGACGACAAAGAAGATAACCTCGGTATGATTGTGGTGACTGAAGAGTTATCTAGAGGTTCCTTAGGTGGTGCAGGCAGTTTAATCACTCGACCTGAAATCCTATCGCGTGCAATATTAAAAGGCGGCACAGAAGAACAGAAACAATATTGGTTACCTAAGCTAGCGGTTGGAGAACCATTGTGTGCGGTGGCGGTTACCGAACCGAACTATGGCTCCGATGTAGCAAAAATGAGTTTAAAGGCCACTCAAACTGACGGTGGCTGGATCCTCAACGGGGAAAAAACCTGGTGCACCTTTGCCGGTAAAGCGGGCGTATTAATGACGCTGGCCCGCACCAACTCCGACCCTAAAGCAGCTCACCGTGGGTTAAGTATGTTCTTGGTAGAAAAACCTGCCACTGACGCCCATGAATTTGACCATACCCAAGAAGAAGGTGGTCGCCTCACAGGAAAAGCCATTCCGACCATCGGCTATCGCGGCATGCACTCTTATGCGGTATTTTATGATAACTATTTTGTACCCGACAGCCATGTGATTGGTGAAAAAGAAGGTATTGGTAAAGGTTTCTATTATGCGATGGCTGGATTTGCCGGCGGTCGCATTCAAACTGCAGCCAGAGCGACTGGTGTGATGCAGGCGGCTTTTGAAAAAGCCCTTTCCTACGCTCATGATCGCGTGGTATTTGACAAGCCGATTGCAGATTACCAATTAACATTGTTTAAAATTGCCCGTATGGCAATGCTATTGTCTGTCTCTCGTCAATTCACTTATCATGTTGCACGCTTGATGGATGAAGGCAAAGGCCAAATGGAAGCCAGCTTAGTAAAACTCTACTCTTGTAAATCATCTGAGTGGTTGTGTCGCGAAGCAATGCAAATTCACGGTGGCATGGGATACGCTGAGGAGACAACGGTGAGCCGACTATTTATCGACTCCCGCGTACTCTCAATCTTTGAAGGCGCAGAAGAAACACTGGCCATTAAAGTCATCGCACGCGCATTGATTGAAGGTGCCGAGTAACCCAGCATGTTTTAACCCAGCAGCTTTTAACCCAGCAGGTATCAAGGCTGTTTTGATGCATTTCTATTACTGTTATTCACGATTGGAACAACCAAAACATGACAATTACATTTGATGCACAACAAGAACTCGCGCCTTCAATTGAAGCTACACTCGATAATGTGCGCTTCCCTCAATACGGTCGATTCTTAGAAGAATACGTGCCGGGTCAAGTTTTTGTGCATCCTCGTGGTTATACGTTTTCTCAAGCGCAAATTGATACTTTCTCCCGTACCTTCATGCAGTGCAACCCACTGTATCTTGATATCGAATATGCAAAATCTCATGGCTTTGCGGGCCGCCCGGCATCGCCGCAGATGGTGTTTAACGTCATATTATCGCTGGGAGTACAAAACGATTCAGAAAAAGTCATTGCTAACTTGGGCTACTACGACGCCAAATTTTTAGCCCCAGTCTATGCGGGTGATACCATTCGTGCCATGACCATGGTTACCGACCGAAAAGAGCGTGGTGCAGACAAACCCGGCATCGCCTCCATTCGGACCCTCGGTGTTAACCAGAACGATGTGGTGGTATTACAATACGAACGTAAGTTGATGGTTGCTTATCGCGGCGAGCGCTTGCCGACAACACCATTACCTGAAGGCGAATCACCAACCTTCCCTTGGCAAGAAAACGCCAGCGTCGCGCTACCCGATGGATTAGCCGCAGCGCTACGTCATGTACCAAGCAGCGTGACCGGCTGGAACACCTATGCGGAAGATTTTTCCGCTGGAGACGTGATCGTACATAACAATGGCCGCACCATTACTGAAGAGCATTTTAATCTCACCTACCAAGTCGGCAACACTCACCCTCTCCACTACGACCAAGTTTTCAGTCAAAGCTTAAGCGGAAAAATGAGTGGCAATCCTATTGTGTACGGTGGTTTGGTTTTTGCCTGGTTAGAGGGTTTAGCCAGCCGGGACATTACTGAGAACACAGTGTGGGAACTTGGATTCACCGAAGGCTATCATACCCAACCCGCCATCGCTGGTGATACGGTAGCGGCTATTTCTCACATTCTCAAAATTGAAGATGCCCCAGGGGATCTTGCCGATGTGGCCAGCGTTATCACCATTCAGTTTATTGGTGTTAAAAACATTACTGCTGCTGCCGCCTTAGAAAAACACGGCACTGACTTGTTCATCAAAGAAAACAGTAAAAAAGCGCTCGGCAAAGAAAAAATTACCGACAAGATATTTGAAATCGAACGCCAACTAGTCATTAAAAAGCGTCACGCATAACAGGAATTTCAACATGACCGATAATCAAAAGCACCTGCTCACCGACAAAGACGGCAAGGCTACGAAAGATCGCCCCTGGATATTCCGAACCTACGCGGGACACACCAACGTTCGCAAATCCAATGAGTTATATCGTAGCAACCTTGCAAAGGGCCAAACTGGCCTTAGTATCGCCTTTGATTTAGCCACTCAGTGTGGTTACAGCTCAGACGAAGAGATTGCAAAACCAGAGATCGGCAAGGTTGGCGTGCCGATTAACACACTGGATGATTTCGCCATTCTATTTGATCAAATCGATATTGCTGAAGTGAACACCTCAATGACCATCAATGGCACGTCCATGTGGTTATTATCACTTTACATTGCATTAGCAGAAGAGCGTGGAGTGCCCATTGACCAACTACAGGGCACCACACAAAACGATCTAATCAAAGAATTTCTCGCCCGTGGCACCTATGTTTTCCCACCAGAAGAGTCCATTAAACTCATCGTGGATATGTACGAATATTGCCTGACTAACGTACCCAAATGGAACCCGTCCAACGTTTGCTCATACCACTTGCAAGAAGCCGGTGCGACACCGGTTAAAGAACTGGCTTACTCCCTAGTCACCGCCATTACCGTGCTTGATGCCATTAAAGAGCGCAACTGTTTCAACGAAGACGAATTTGAGCGTTGCGTAGGTCGTGTATCCTTCTTTGTTAATGCTGGCATGCGCTTTATCGAGGAAATGTGCAAGATGCGCGCATTCACCCAATTATGGGATGAAATTTGTATTGAGCGCTACAAGGTTAAGAATCCAAAATTCCGCCGCTTCCGCTATGGCATTCAAGTTAACTCACTTGGGCTTACTGAAGAACAGCCAGAGAACAACGCCTGGCGAATTCTCATCGAGACCCTTGGCGTAACCCTAAGTCGCGATGCTCGATGCCGCGCGCTACAGCTACCCGCCTGGAATGAGGCCCTGTCTCTTCCCCGCCCATGGGATCAACAATGGTCTTTGCGCTTGCAACAGATCCTTGCCTACGAGACCGACCTTCTGGAATACCCTGACCTGTTTGATGGCTCTCCGGTTATCGAATCCAAAGTTAACGAGCTAAAAGAACAAGCTTGGGCAGAAATTCAGAAAATACTCGATGCCGGCGGCGGTGTTGAAGCCATTAAAAATGGCTACATGAAATCTCAGCTGGTCATTTCACAGGCCGACCGCATGAGTAAGATCAATTCTGGCGAGCACATTGTCGTTGGCAAAAACCGCTGGACGGAAGGCATTGAATCCCCCCTCGTCAGAGATAGTGATGGTGGCGTATTTAAGGTTGACCCTGAATCTGCCGCAGAAACCCTCAGCGCTCTTGCGGAAACAAAAGCTAAACGAGACTCCGCCAAGGCTGAGGAGTGTTTACGCGTACTGAAGGAAACCGCTCAACAAGGCGGCAATCTTATGCTTGCCTCAATTGCCTGCGCAAAAGCCCGAGTAACCACCGGGGAATGGACAGCGACATTACGCGATGTGTATGGTGAGTACCGCCCACCCACCGGTGTTGAAGGACAGTCACTCTCTATAGAAAATGAGACCCTGGATACGGTAAGAGCCAAGGTAGCAACATTTATGGAAAAAAGTGGCCATCGACCTCGTATCGTTGTCGGTAAGCCTGGCTTAGATGGCCACTCAAATGGGGCCGAAATGATTTCTGTCGCTGCCCGCCACGCCGGCTTTGATGTTATTTATTTTGGTATCCGCCTCAGTGCTACCGACATCGTACAATCGGCTATCGAGGAAGATGTCGATGTTATTGGTATTTCACTGCTATCGGGTTCACATAACGAAATCATGGATCAACTTTTTGAGGAACTAGAAGCCGAAGGCGCAAAGGGCAGCATTCCAGTTGTACTTGGCGGCATCATCCCCCAGGCTGATGCTGAGGCATTAACAAAAAAGGGTGTACGAGCGATATTCACTCCTAAAGATTATGACCTTATGGAAGTGATGAATAGAATCATGGATGTCATCTTAGAGGATACCGCCAAGTAACATTGCATAGCTTACATTGCATAGCGTGCATTGGTAAAATATAGACAGTAATTTTGATGGTATAAGCAATCAGCCAACATTTACTGTCTATACTCTAACTAGATACTCTTCATAGATACTCTTCATAGATATAGTCTTAACAGTATCCCTAAAACTACCCCTGAAAACATCCCTTAAAATATCAAAATACAGGCAAGCCAGTGACAGAATTGCAGACCAAAGCATTGGATGAAAATATTTTACAGCAGCTATCCCTGGCCGCTGATCTTAAGAAATTACCTATTGCCAAACTCATCTCTTTGTTCGAAAACAACTCTGCAGATGCTTTCCAGCAACGCCACAACATTATTAAACATATCACTGCCAACCCTGAATTATTCACGGGCAAAGGCATTGTTATTGGCTTTACCGGTACCCCCGGCGCAGGAAAATCCAGTCTTATCGCCGAGCTATGTAAAGTTCTTACGCAAGGAAAAGAGCTTGCCCAAGACAACGCGTTACGAATTGCGGTATTGGCCATCGACCCATCAAGCCAACATTCAGGTGGTGCCATCCTGGGCGATCGAACAAGGATGCATACCGGTGTAAAAACTAAAAATCTATTTTTCCGTTCTCAGGCTTCAAATCTTGAATTAGGTGGCATCACTCACAACACATTTCAAGCCACGCGACTGTTACGCCATCTATTCGACATTATCATTATTGAAACCGTCGGCATTGGCCAAAACGAGATCGACATACAATATATGAGTGACCACACCTTTCTGGTAATGCAACCGTTGGCCGGTGACCAAATTCAATTTATGAAAGCGGGAATCATGGAAATTCCTGACAGTTTYATCGTCAACAAGTGTGATGAAGAGCGCCTATCACGCACCAGTTATCACATGTTAAGAGCTAGCCTAAAACAGTCAAAGCTTATTGTACTGGATGCTAAGGATRATTTTCAGCAGGCWGCTAAAGACAACATTTTTCTCACCAGTGCAACCAAACAAAAAGGCATCGATGAACTCGCGGAATTTATTCGTTCAATAGAATCGAATAATACTYGCCAAACAAAAGAAAAAAAGGACATTGATAGTTTTTACATCACTAAAACCATTCAACACCAATACRGAAAATTTGGTGTCGACATATTAAATGAACATTCTACAGATTTATCTAACCTAGAGTCTTTTGAGGAAAAGTACAATGCCGCCATTGCCATCCTCCAACAAAGGACCCTACCTCGTTAACCATCGGCAATAACGACTGCAATACAATAATGTCACTTAATTTAACATACTGATTACATAATTCCGTATATAGTAGAAGCACCAGATCCACCATCAAATAGCGAAGATCTGACCGTTAACTACTATTAATAATAATCACAACAAAAAGTAGCGTTGTACCCCTCCGAGGTTTGCAGTATGTCATCCAGCATCAGATCCGCATTTTCCATCCCTAAAAACCTACGCGCGATTTTCACTCAGCCGGCAGATAACTTTGCAGCCATCGACGGTTTGCGAGCCCTATCATTGTTGATGGTTATCCTATTCCACGTATTTAGAAACACCTCCCATGCCCTAACAAAAGGCCAGACCCAAGACCTTATTAGTGATACCCCACTCTATCTAAGCTGGGTATGGAACGCAGACAAGGGTGTCGATATATTCTTTCTAATCAGCGGCTTTCTAATTGCAGGATTGTTATTTCGAGAACACCAAGACAAGGCACGAATAGATCTAAAGAGCTTTTATATACGCCGACTACTGCGCCTCAGCCCTATTTACCTAGTCGCATTAGGGCTGTACTGGCTGGCGGGGGCCCATAACGCAGAAAACGTTTGGGCAAATGCATTATACGTAAACAATTTTTTACCGTTAAAAGAACAAGCCTTTACCTGGGGTTGGAGTCTTGCGGTTGAAGAGCAGTTCTACATTCTTTTCCCAATGTTCCTTCTGGTATTTTTCTTTCCCAGTAAACACCGTCTGTTTTGGTTAATGGCGCTTTTTGCTAGCTCATTTGTAATTCGAACTGCGTTTATCTATACCGACGAGATGATTTGGCATGTAAGTACCTACGAGATATTTTTCAATAAAGAAACGTTCTATTATGTATTTGGCACCGTTTACGACAACCTTTACACCCGCTACGGCACCTTCCTTTGCGGTATCATCGCTGCGTATTTGCACTATTATCGACAAGATTGGCTGAAAGGTTTCTTTGCTAAACCGCTACAGAGTATTACCTCGACCGTTGCCGCACTCACTACCATTGGATTCTTTATGTTTTTCCCAATATCCGACGCAACACTAAATGCAGACCCAACCTTCGACAGCCTCTACTTTGCCCTACACCGCAATCTCTTCGGCATGGCCTTAGCGTGGCTTGTTCTTGCGTGTATACACTCAAAGGATATGCTTGCCAGAATAGTAAACAAATTTTTAAGCCTACGCCTATGGCACCCTATCGCTCAACTCTCTTACTCCGGCTATCTGGTACATTATGTCATCGCAGAAATTGTATTGCTGTCGCTTAAAGCGAATATGGAAGCGCGAGACATGGTCTTCGCAAATGTGGACATCAGCTGGTTAATTGGTTGTTTTGTTATAATAACCATTGTTTCACTTATGCTAGCAACCGTCGCCTACCTACTGATAGAAAAACCCTTTATGAATCTTCGCAGCGGATATCGAGCGAATCTAGTTAGTAAGTCAACCCGCTAAAAATTCATCCACTGCCTTAGCCACTAGAGAATAGGTTTCTGTTTCCAAGTGCAAATGGTGATTACCCGGCAGCCTAAGTTTCGTCAAATCGGCAACCGCACTTAACCGCGGCTTAATAAAATCATCATTTGGAAAATAACCTTCCTCCGCCAGCACTAACAGCGTTGGCATCTCGATTTTTTTCAAATAAGCCAACACCATATCTTCCGTCAAACGCATCGCTGAACCCATCTTAACCCGAGGGTCACTGGTCCAAGTCAAGCCACCAGGAGCGTCTGTAAGCCCACGCTCACACAATTGTCGCGAAGCCCCCTCACTGATAGCACTAACTGCCGACATGCGCGCAGAGACCGCATCAAAAACCGTCTCATAGACTGGTTTCTTAACCAGATGAGCTTGACGCTGGTCCTTTACCGCGGTGGCAAGAATGCCAGGCGCCCTTTCAGGCGATGAAGTAATTGTACCTAGGCCTTCTATTAGCACCAACTTATTCACTTGTTTGGGTGCAATCGCTGCAACGTAAGTACTAATGCCCGCCCCCATCGAATGCCCCATTAAATTGAACTGTTGAAAACCTAACGCCTCGGCAATCGCCAGCACATCATCAACGTTATCAATAAGATGATAACGCACACCGTCAGGCCGGTGTGATGAAAGCCCGTGCCCTGGCAAATCAACGGCATAAACATCAACGTCTAAGGCCGGTGCAAGCAAGTTATAGGTTGCACAATTATCTAACCAGCCATGTATTGCTAATACAGGCAGCGCTTGCTTATTTTCGGTGATAGCGGGCCAATGTTTGCCCGCAATAGTAAGACCACCGGGTAATTGCAGTGAAAACTCATTCGGGGACATGTAATACACTTCCTCTTGAAAAACTCAAAAACAGTAACACTATTGTTCCCACTGGACTTCTATCTTCGCATCAAACCAAGATTCAAAGTTATCCTGATAGTGGTTTTCCAATACGTTTCTTCTCATTTTTAATGTTGGTGTCATAAAGCCATTTTCAACGGTCCAGGTATCTTTAACAACAATCGCCGAGCGTAGCCTTTCGTGGGGATCAAGGGTTTTATTTACCGAACGCAGGATGCCTTCAATATCCTTGTGGATATTTTCTCTTGATTCTCCCGCAGCCAAACTTTCTCGATCACTATCACATAACATTAGCAACGCCATCGGCTGGGGCATACCTGCACCAACCACGCATATCTGCTCGATATGAGAACTCGCAAGCATCTTTCCCTCGATGGGAGAAGGTGTAACATACTTGCCTTTACTGGTTTTAAACATTTCTTTCATACGACCAGTGATCTTCAGGCTTCCATCCGCTTCAATTTGCCCCACATCACCGGTATGAATAAAACCATCTTGATCTAAGGTTTCAGCGCTTCTATCTGGGTCTTTATAATAACCAGACATCGTTGTTGGGCTTTTCACTAATACTTCACCGCCCTCGCCAAGCTTAACTTCCACACCCGGATTTGGCTGACCAACATAGCCAACTCGCGACCTACCGGCTCGAGTGCTATGGGAGTACCCCATATTCTCTGTCATGCCATACACTTCTAGTATTTCTAAGCCTAATTTTGCATACCACTCCAGCAAGCTATTTGGAATTGGAGCTGCACCACTCAGACAAAATCGAGCATCACTTAAACCAAGTTGTTCTTTAATTTTCTTTTTAACAATCTGCGACAAACCAGGAACCATCAACAGTCGACTCAATTTCTTTTCTGGCAGTTTGGCAAACACTCCAGATTGAAACTGCGCCCAAATGCGTGGCACACCAAAAAATATTGTCGGTCGTGCTCGCTGTAAATCCGTCATAAAGGTGTCTAATGACTCAGGGAAATAAACATGAACACCCTGATAAATTGCTATCATTTCTACACACATTCTTTCGGCCACGTGTGACAGTGGTAAATAAGACAACGTCCGATCAAATGACGTTATACCATAAACATTCGACGCCTCACTTGCTCCCGCCGCTAGACTAGCGAAACTGTGCATAACCCCTTTTGGCGACCCGGTTGTTCCTGAAGTATAAATAATAGTGGCGAGTTGATCATGACTGCGCGTTGGATTTTCAGTCATCTGTGGGCTATCAGCAATAACATCATTCCATGCTTCGTAACCTGTAGAAGGAGGACTCAGAGGATAAGATAAGCATTTAACATCTGACGGGATGCCAGGTTGCATATCCTCCCAACCATCCAGTTTTCCGACAAATAAAATCTTAGCATGACTATGTTGCAATATTTTTTGTATAGATTCAGGACCCAGTGTTGGATACAGTGGAACTGACACACCACCAGCCATCCAAATTGCGATGTCACTCATTATCCAATGGGCACAATTTTTCGATAAAATCCCAACAGTAGTGCCATCTGCTACACCGATGGATTTAAGGTATAAGGCCATTCTTCGAACTTGGTTACCTACCTCCCCCCAGGTATAATTTGTTACCTGTCCACCGACCGTCGGCTGTGTGAAGCAAATCTTATTTGGATGATTCCGTTCCCAATAATAGAATCGTTCTAGGGGTAATGGAGTGCCAGTGTTTACCGTTAGAGTCCCTTGTAGATTAACGTCAGCTGAAGTAGTCATCGAGAGGCATACTCCATCTTTATGGCGTTATCTGAACCCATAAATACAAAAGACCCCTTAATAATGACTCTAATGATCACCCCAACACGCAACTTATTAACAAAGGTCGCGAAGGTCACGAAGGTAAGACTATTTACTACCATCACAAGTCTCCCAAATACAGATACCACACTGACTACACACAAAAGAAGTACAAACCATAGAATAATCTAATACCACGTTAACATTACAGCGTTGAATGCTTTAGCCAAAGTAACTCAGCTAATCCAACCCCAACCAAAGGCATTTCTAAGCAGGCGATACTCGCAGTACCCATTGATACGCCTTCGTAGGAGTTTCCTGTCGTTAACAACCCAATCAAACCACTGACCAATGGCTGGTGACTTACCATCAATACAGGACCCCGTGACTCATATTGCGACAGCATTTTGATGACAGTATCAGGGGAATTATCAGGCGTAATTGAATTGCACGTTATTAACTCACCGGTATAGTCTAGCTGCTCAACGACGTTATTGGTTGTTTCCTGGGCTCTTAGGTATGGGCTTGCTAACACAAGACCAAGGGGTTTGTGATCTTGTAAACATGACCCCAAGTAGGTCGCTGATTGCACCGCCTGATCATGACCCAGACGGCTTAGCGGACGAAGACTATCTTTGGGTGCACGCATTAGCGCATCCCCATGGCGCATGATATAGAGCCTAAAACTCACGAACTACTCCAACTCATCAGCAACCGCACTGGGCCAATCACTAAAAGGAAATGGCTTCTCGTTGTTTGACCAGGACAAATAACCAATAATTGCCCCGATATATAACCCTAGATTTTGACCAAATTTTGCCAATTCCTGATGTGGCTCGCCAGCAACCAATTTATGCACAAATTGTACGAGAAAAATGACAAGCACAACAATATCGAGTAGGCGGTAAACGAAATAGAAACCTATCGCATAACATAATCGTAATAGGTATGGATCATTATCTAACATTAGGACGTTCCCTTAATTTGAATGTGGCCCCGGCAACACAAATTCAACATCCGAATTATGCTCCCCTAGCATTAAGTTTTTAACCACGTCGACCAGCTCACCACCCTCAAACAAAATCTCATTCAAACCTTGCACAAGAGGCATGTACACACCGATCTCATCGGACTTCTGCTTCACCAGTTTAACGGTATTGACCCCCTCGGCGGTTCCACCAAGGTTGGTTAAAACATCCTCTAAGGAATGCCCTTTGGCTAGCCCTAAACCGACCTGGAAATTTCTACTCAAGGGAGAGGTGCAGGTAACAAAAAGATCACCCACTCCAGCCAACCCTAAGAAGGTGTATGGGTTAGCGCCTAGCTTTGAGGCGAATCGGCTCATTTCCGCCAGGCTGCGGGTAATAAGCATACTTTTTGTATTCTCCCCCATCCCCATTTCAGTAGCCATACCTGCCGCAATGGCATAAATATTCTTAAGTGCCCCGGCAAGTTCGACACCAAACATGTCGCTATTGCCATAAACCCTAAAATAGCGACAGGACAACATCTCCTGCACGCGATGCCGAACATGTTCAGATTCGCTCGCTATCACCGAACCGGTAATCATTCTTGCGGCCACTTCTTTGGCCAAATTGGGTCCACTAAGAACGCCAATATTCGAACACTGAGTCATATCTTTCAATACTTGACTCATGAACCGAAAACCGTCTTTTTGAATACCCTTGGTAGTACTAACGATAATGCGAGAGTCGTCTAAATAAGAACTACATTGTTCAAGAACAGAGACAACCGATTTACTAGGCACCGCCACAAAAATCACTTCGGCGTCAGCCACTGCTCCAGTCAGATCTGTGGTAGCAGCAATTGCTTCATTGAGCTTATGTCCGGGCAGATAGCGCGTATTCTCATGATCGTCGTTGATCTCCTTAACTCGCTCATTGCTGCGCATCCACAAAGAGACGTCATTTCCGTTATCGGCCAATATATTGGCGATGGCCGTACCAAAACTCCCCCCACCCAATACTGCTGCTTTACCTTTACCATTACCGCCCATAAACACTACCTTTTTATTCAACAGTAATCAGTATATCAGTGAAAGCAACGCTAGCTAGGATTAATCCAACGACTCAACGCAAATTCTGTATGCAAAAAGTTTTTTGTACCACTAGGCCCAACAATTTCCAGTTTAATGGGACCTTGATTCGACTCACTGGTTAACAGCATCCGCAGAAAAGGATTCGCTTTCCGCTCAATTTCCACCCACTGATAAGCAATTTCAAGCGCCTCATCATCACGGCCAAAATCAAACACATAACCATCGTCAGTTTCACTGACTTGTTTCATTAAATCCAACAGAATTGGCAGGAGTTGTTCCCTTAACTCCTTCGCAGCTTCTTCGTTTATTGGACGTTCAAATTGTTTATGCTCCATACTCAATTCACTCCGAGATTCGCAAAATTAACACCACATAGATTTATAGTATAAGTTTCACCATGAAAAAGGTAGACAATAAAAAAGGGTATCAATCGATACCCTTTTTTATTGTCTGAATTCGAAGCGTTTGCAAATAATCAACTGCATATTCGGCAGCTGATATTACGTCTGCTATTTAGACAGTTGTAACAACAACTTATTGATTCTTTGTACGTAGGCAGCCGGATCATCAAGCTGACCACCTTCTGCCAACGAGGCTTGGTCAAACAGTATCATCGAAAGATCATTAAATCGGTCCTCTTGAATTTCTTCTTTCAAGTTTTCGACTAAAGGATGGCTCACATTAATTTCTAAGGTTGGTTTTGTCTCTGGCATCGCCTGACCCGCCGCCTCCATGATCTGACGCATTTGCGCGCCCATATCATGAGCTCCCACTACCAAACATGCTGGAGAATCGGTTAACCGAGTTGAAACTTTAACCGCTTCAACTTTCGCTTCGAGCGCGGTTTTAATACGGCTGATTAGATCTTCGCTATCCTTCTCAAGTTTCTCTTGCGCTTCTTTATCTTCCTCTTCACCAATTTCGGAAAGATCAAGGTCACCCTTAGCGATGCTTTGGAAGTTTTTACCGTCATATTCCGAAAGATAACCCATCATCCACTCATCGATGCGTTCTGACATGATAAGCACTTCAATACCTTTCTTCTTGAACACCTCCAAATGAGGGCTGCAAGCTGCCGTTATATGGGAGTCCGCGGTGATGTAATAGATTTTCTCTTGCTTTTCTACCATACGGCCAAGGTAATCATCCAGTGATACCGTTTGTTTCGCGGTACCATCCTTCGTACTAGCAAAACGGAAGAGCCCGGCTATTTTTTCTTTATTCGCATTATCTTCAGCAGGACCTTCTTTCAACACCTGACCAAATTGCTCCCAAAAAGTCGCGTAATCTTCTGGTTTGTTCTTTGCGATTTTTTTCAACATATCCAGTAGGCGTTTTGAAAGCGCACTCTTAATGCTCTCAACCTGCTTGTTGCTTTGAAGAACCTCTCGAGAAACATTCAGTGGCATATCACTAGAATCAAGAATACCTTTGGCAAAACGTAAATACAGGGGCAAAAACTGTTCTGCATCATCCATGATGAAAACACGCTGCACATACAGCTTTAAACCACGTGGCGTATCTCGGTTATACAAATCATAGGGGGCTTTACGAGGAATATACAGCAAGCTGGTATATTCCTGCTTGCCTTCAACGCGGTTATGAGACCAGGTTAGCGCATCTTCAAAATCATGAGAAATGTGCTTATAGAACTCGTTGTACTCTTCGTCATCAATCTCGTTACGAGATCGCGTCCACAACGCCGTTCTCAAGGTGGATGTGATTCGCGATCGCGGTGCACTGGCGCGCGAGGTGGACGGCGGCAAGATCGAGAACGTCTATCGCCTGCAACTGATGAATGCTTCCGAGCAACCCATGCGCGTGACCATCACGGCGGAAGGACTGCCGCAACTGGACGTGCAGGGTGGTCGCGGTGAATCGACCACGCTTGAACTGGCACCCGCAGCCAACCGATTGTTGCCGATCCGCGTGCGTCGTCCGGCAGACGACGTGGGAGCCGGCTCGCACAAGATCCGCTTCGTGATCCAGGCAGACAGCGGTAGCGACAGCCTTGTGCTGCGCGAGCCATCGAGTTTCATCGTGCCGCGCTGATGCGGTTTTTAGAACAGGAGACACAGATGCAGGCAATGCAATCTTCCGCTCCGGCCAGGCCATGGTGGCGCGAGCCCTGGCCGTGGCTGCTGATGGCCGGCCCCTTCGTCGCCATGATCGGGTGCGGCGTCACCATCTGGTTGGCCGTGTCGCATCCGGATCCCGTCATTCATGACAACGTCGTGCGGCGCGGCCTGGTCGTCGAGAAGCCCGTCTCCGTGCCGGCCCATGCCGCCCACGGGGAGGTC